>JAQGHD010000021.1 GCA_028288965.1 Candidatus Saccharimonadota bacterium
TAGCCGGGCATAAGCAGCTGAGTAAGCTAAGTAAGACCGAGCTACTGCATCTGCTCAGTACCGCAGAAACCAGCTTAAAACAAAGTGACTTTACCCTAAGCGATCTAACCGAGCGGCTCAATGACCTGCTAGAACAAACCGAACAAAAACCAGCCGTGCTGTTTAGCCTCATTCGCATCGCCACCACCCAAGCACCCGCCAGCCCGGGCCTGGCTGAAACCCTTACCGTACTTGGTAAAGAGACATCATTAAAGCGAATTGATCAACAGATCAAGTCTCTGGATTAGCCGTCCGGCGCGATCGGGCAACAGCTTGAATCACCTCAAATTGTAGCACCTTGATTTCTGGCTCAAGCATAGCAACCGTGTCCTCAATGACGGCCACTCCAATAGCCATATCCGTGGATAAGAATTTTAGTCGCTGTAGTTCAGGTCGTTCCATAATTACGCCACCTATAAAGTCAATAATTTGGCTTACACTTATTAATATTTTTATATATAGTAATAGAATGTACGAAAAATTACCAATTACTGGTGAAATAGGTTTTGATAAGAATGTTGGCGCTGAGGCTAGTGATCAAAATCCGGCTGCCACTTTAGGCACAACTGCCATGCATGCATTCAGCAGCAACGGCGAAATAATCCAGTTGGATACAGAGCTAAATACGCTTGATATCCTGGAAGGCTTACAAGCATCTGGCTTAGAACCAACCGCCTTACTGTATATTGATCGAGCCATGGGCCTAAAACCGGTCAAGTTACAGGAACTTATGGTAAAAGAGTGGGATTTTATTGTTTTGTCCGATGCCCAAAAGCAGGCTTTTGCCGATAATCTACTTGGTTTGCACGAACAAGTAAGTTGCCATTTGGCAGATAAAGGCATATTGAGTCAGTGGTTCACGGAGGACCACGATGATAAACCAGCCTACCAGCTCTTTGTTGGCAAACCAGCACCAGCACCAGCACCAGCACCAGCCCCCCAAGAGACCCCCGCACCCCCCAAGTCAAAGCCAGCTAAAGCTAAAGACAAGCCAGAGGACTTCATGTTACGAAGAGTGAAGTTTATCTTCTCTGAACTTGATCAGCAACTCGACGACCCCGATCTCATTAAAATGTATTTTGCAGATGCCTATCAGTATAAACTACTCACCCGTGACGATGAGCAGCGCCTTAGCCAGCTTATAGATGAAGGCGTAGCAGCTCAGAGAATTCTCGACGCCCATGACGCCACAGAAGGCAATAGTACAGCCGACAATAGCCACGCCCTACAGACAGCGGTAAAAGATGGCCAAGCAGCTCGCCAAGAGTTCATCCAAGCAAACTTGCGGCTAGTGGTACGATCGGCAACAAGCTATCTTGGGCGCGGGGCAGCACTGCTTGATCTTATCCAAAGTGGTAACCGACAGCTGATTCGGGCGGTTGACAAATTTGATGCGCGTTTGGGCTTTAAGTTTAGCACCTACGCCTCGTCACGGATTCATAGAGCAATGTATACGTGTGTTACCGAGGCACAATCCATCTATTTACCAGAGCCGACTTACAGAGAACTAGAGGGTATCAAGGACTACGAACAGCAATTTGCCGTTGCACACGGGCGGTACCCAACCGTTGATGAAATGGCAAACAACTTAGAGCAAACGCCGGATCGCATCCGAAAATTAATGCAATTTGCCGAACCGCCGCTGTCATTAGACGAGCCCATTGCAGACGAAACAATGGAACGCGCTGAACAGCTCGCCGATCCGCAAGCAGAAATAATTATGAACAGCGCCCTTACGCGCATAGCCTGTCAGGGCATTCTTGATGAGTTATTGACGGTCTTGGATGATCGTGAGCAGGCGGTAATTGAATTGCGGCATCCTTTGGACGGTAGCCAAGCGCTTACCCTGGAAGAAGCAGGCAATGAGTTTGGAGTAACGAGAGAAAGGGTTCGTCAAATTGAGGCTAAAGCCTTTGCTAAAATGCGGGCCAATCCAATAGCCCGCACAATTTCTGCCGGGGAATTGTTTTCAGAGGAAGTGTTTTCATAAGTAATAAATTGGATTTACTGTCAAACTAAAATAGACTTATAATTAAACAGATGTTTGAAACTCTACCAATTACCGATGACTTTTATTTGGAAGAAGCTGTAAATCAGGATGAACTTTATACTGATACTATTTTAGATCACTTAAAAGACGCTGATTTTAATGGTGGTGAGCCAGCCACTTATGAAGAAGTTGCCAAAGAATTCGGTTTAACCCGAGAAAGAATTCGCCAAATAGAGGCGCGCGTCATGTCCAAGCTTCGTCACCCAGCTACTATTGCTAGCCTGGGCATTTTAGGCATGTTATCTAGCTAGACCCTTTCGTCCTTTTGGACTCATCAGCAGAAATACACATTTCTGGAGGGTATAGCACAGGGCGGGAGAAGATTACGAGAGAAGAATCCGTGGGACGGATTCGATTCTTTCGTAGAGATCTTCTACAACCACCCTATGACCTAGAGACTTTCTCTAGGATTTTTAGTTTTGCACTTCACACGCTCAGAAGAGCGCTTCCAGCCGTTCGATAAGCTCTTGCAGTCGTTCGGTACCCACCAGATCGCGGATAGCCCGACGACGCTCAGTGGACATCGGCTCGAACATCGCCAGGGGATGGTCGCTTGGACCGAGCAGCGTGCTCAGCGATGTCACCAAACTGTCGATAACAGCCGGTTCGTGGGGCGTACCGACGATGATCGGTTCGGCGCTGGCCGTCTGGTAAGTCGTTACCGGTCCGGAAGTCGACGACAAGTCCAGATCGAGCTTTTGTTCGATCGTTGCGATCAACGTGGCTCGACGCTTCTGAACCTCTGCCGCCATCTCCTTGATCATGCCATCCAGCGCGATCAACTTGTCGGAAGGCAATCGAACTGTTTCCCCCCGCAAAAGCCGGTGCACGTCTTGCTCATTCTGGTAGCCCAGACGCACTTTGACGTTTTTCAGGGTGAGTACCTGAAGCCCGAGAATCTCGGCCAAGCTGCGGTAATTCTTGGGCAGCTGAGTGAGCTCGCTGATGCGATAGCCCGCAGCCGTCAAGAAAACCGCTAACCGAAACTTTACCTCGCCGGTGGGGGCACTCGGTTTGTGAATACCACCACGGGTTTCACCCTCGCGCCAACGAAGAACCGTGTCGGTGCTCACCGAACAGGATTCGGCAATGAGGTTACGGACAGTAAGCCAGCCGGTGGGATACTTCGCCACAAAGTGATGAAAGCATACCACCACTTCACCTTCGTAGGTCCGGGGAGGCATTATTCCGCAGCCCTTCTTTCCGCCTCGGCCCATGTCTCCAGATCACTGGACATCCAACGCCTCGTGATTTGCTCCGTAAACGTCCGGCGCATCATGTGGCGAGCGTCTTTGTCGCGCCCGAAGGCATGGATTCGAACCGATTCACTGGAAGGGTTGATTCCGGCCAGTTGCTTACGCACCGGCGGTGCAATCTTCAGTCGGGTGCCCTCCCAGAAATAGGTGTAGTCGGCAAAGACATCGGCCAGGATGAGCATGAAGTTGTGGCTCAAGATGGTCGCGCCCTTGCGCTCTATCTTGGACAACTCCCAGCACTCCTCGAACACGTCGAAGAACTCCTCGACGTTGGCCTTGAAGCTGGCTTCGCCCACCTTGTCGATGATCTGCAGGAGGTTGGCCGCCAGTTCATCGGAACCACTGGCTTTGCCAGGACCCCAGTGACTGTGCAACCGAGCCACAATCTTGACCAGCGTGGGCGCTGACATCAAGTGCGTCGGCTTGGCCCCCTGGTCCCACGTCACTCGCTTGAGCAGCGGCCGAGACCGGTTTTCGGTGTAGCGCAACAAGATGCGCATGGCCGGGTTCGTATCTGCCAAGTTGCGCAGCTTGATGTTCGCCGACAGTTGCGTGCGATGGAAGTTGAGCAGGTCGAACTGCCGCTTCTCCCATTCGTACGTCTGGTTGACGGCAATGCTGACGCCAATTAGGGGTTCGCTCGGAGCGCCGTTCTTCATGGCCAGCTCTTTGGAACGGACACGCTGTTGGCCGTCAACGATGAAGACATCGTCTTGGATTTCAACACTGCCATCATCATGCAGCTTGAAACGGCGGCCGCGGATGTTGAGGTTGATGTCGTTAACGCGTTCACCCGCCGTGTGGGCTTCTACGAGCTCCTGGAAATTCTTCTTTTGTACCAACACTTCGCGCTGGTAGTCGTCAACCTGCAAAGCAGGCAAGCTGCTGGAGTCCACGTACCCATGGATGAACACATCGCCATCCTCAAGTTCATGGACCATGGCATGTCGAATCACTACTTTTCCAGCCACAAGGGCTCCTTTTTTCAGTGGGGACAGATGTCAGGTGACAAATTTGCCCCATGTGAAAGTGCAGCGCGTATTTAAGGACCCGGCAGTCCGTTACCGCCTCGACCGCAGTCGATTTAGCCTCCCAAATGGAAAATTTCCCAAAGGTTATATCATTATTCTATAAAATTACAGTTTAGTCAACGGCCAGTACAAGGGTCAATCCTGCTCGTTTACGTCTTTCAAAGGCAGTAAATAAGCGCTCTTGTCCGCACGATACTGATTCCACTCTACCGCTGAGGGAAACAAGTAAACATTCTTGGTAGTATTTTTGCTAGAGCGTGGACTGCGGCTACGCACAACTCTACCTGCTCGCGTTAGAATGCCATATCTTACAAGCTTATTACATAAAGCACGGGTCGATTCTTCATCAAGGCCAATGTCCTGGGCAATATCCTCAGCTTCTTTGCCTCTACCCGGATAGCGCATGGCAATAATCGCGTCCAGTATTCTCGGTGCAAGTGACAGATCTTCGTCAGTTATGGCATTTACATCTTCTTTTTGTGGCTTAGGGTTGTCGTTAGCCTTTTTCTTTACTAACGGCGCTACCGGCTTTTCGAGAGACACCATGCGGCTGCCTTTCTGGGCACCACTGTAAAATAAATGCTCGCCGTCAACATACTTGGCGATCATAGCCTTGGCTTCCAAACGGCTACAGTTTTTAAACTCGGTCAGCACCCCGGTGAGTTGCGGCAAGAGCACATCTCCCGTAGATAGGGTTTCGCGGAGCACACGGAGGATTTCGTGGTCTTCTAAGTGAAGGACCTGTGCTGGTTGTGGCCGACCAATTTGCTCAATTGTCTCGGTTGGCATGGTTTTAACAGTAGGTTGGCGCCGACCTTGACGGTCAGGCATAGCAACATCAATAATCGTGCCAAAGGTTTGTTTCAAGCCAGCCTTTTTATCGATCGGGGTTGGTTCTACCGGTTCAACCGCAGCCGGTCCAACAATCAGTTGATAAAATTCCTTTTTATTAGTACGCCCGGTAGTTTTTACTTCCCACCTGGCAGGCACCTGTACATCCCCTAGAAGGGCAAGCACTTGGTGACGGAGTTCACTTAAGTTTTGTTTGAAGTCATTGAACTCCGAATCGCTCAAAGCCATAAACTTCCAGCTTTTTTCGCGTAAAACTGCGAGCTCAACCGGACGAATATCTAAAGCTGCTTCTACAAAACTAAGCTGCACCTGATCAAAACCATATCGCCCAAGATGCTCTAAAATATCTAGGGTGTTAATTTCCGCTGCAGCTGCTGCCTCTTCTTCAGCCTGGCGCTCAGCTTCCTCGGCAGCTTTTTGCTCAGCGGCTTTTTGCTCGGCGGCTTGACGTCGAGCAGCTTCGCGTTCGGCGGCTTTTTCTGCCAATGGCTGGGCAAATAAGGTATCGAAGGCATTCACAGCTTGTTTGTCATAGCCTAGTTCGGCTACGGCTGACATTGATGCCGGTACAGGAAGTTGATCGGCCGGAAGTATGCCCTCAGCCGCATATTGACTCAGTCTCATAAAAGAAGTTTGTCGCTGCCGGTCTTCATCATTCATTGCCAGTGCCAATTGGCCAAGGGCCGTATAGTTTTTGGCCAGCTTGGGATTTTTTTCTATATAGGTAAACGCTCGCTCGTAACTAGTCGCTAAAGCTGTCTGATAGGCGTCACGATGTTCCTCCGGTGCAGCGGCACTAGCTTCTAGCACCTCGGCCATAATTTTGGCCAGGCGATCAAACTCCAAGCGATCTGGATTTATACTAGCTTCTGTACTCACGACTCATTCCTAATTAGCCACTACTCAAAACATATACTTTACTACTTTATTGCTTATGTAGCAACATCGTGCGAAGTCTTTGTTTTTATTTTAAGCTTTCGTCCTTTTGGACTCATCAGCATGAATACGCATTCATGGAGCTTTTGCACGGAATGGGAGACGATTGGTATGAAGAGTGCTAAGGCACTGCAATCCATACACAGAATCATCTGCAACCATCCCGTGACTAGAGACTTTCTCTAGGTTTTTGTAAGACGAGGGGTCAGTGGGCTGTCTTAGCCGTTGATCACCTTGCCGACGACGACGAGCACGCTGTTGGCGGTCACCTCGTCGGTCGGAGCTGCCGGCGCGCCGTTGAGCGTTACCACCTGACCAGCCACCAGCCGAACATTGGCTCGGTCCAGGGCCTCCTGCACAGTGACGCCCGGCTCGTAATCGAGCGTTACGGTGTCACCGGCCAGTTGGGTAACGCGAATGACTTGTGCTTCGGCGGCTTCTTCGATGGTAGGTTCAGTAGTCACGATTTCTCCTTGTTGGGTTCGTTTCGGTGTGGTCTAACTGTAATCACCTGTGATCAGGCGGCCGCGAATTGCATGGCTTTGAGGTGAGCGGTGAGATTGAGTTTGTAGGCCTCCTCTCGCAAGAAAAGCGTGAGCTGAGCCACCATGAGGTTGGCTAGTACGCCGGCGGGATGGATAACTGTCCGAGCTGCGCAAGGCAATTCCATGCCTTCCGAGTCCGGAAACAGCCACTTCTCGTAGAACTCTGTCTCGTCGAAATTCGACGGGTTCACGCAAAGCAACTGTAGTTGCTCGCCACCGATTCGTCCGTCCAAGTAGAACGGCACCAAGGGGTTGTACTTGACCGCCTCCCAGATGTCCGACCGACTCGACATGGAATCGACACAACTGAATACGACGCCCTCCAGAGCGGTCTCAGAAGTAACGTACTCCTCGTGCTGGACGACCTTGCAGTCGGCCTCTTGGCGTTCGAGGAAGTGCATCGCCGCTTCCACCTTGTTCAGACCCACGTCACTGGGACGATAGATCAATTGCGCAGGGATGTTGTGTGGTTCGACCGCATCGTGATCCCACAGGTGAAGTTGGCTGACGCCGAGCTTGACCAACGGGTAGAGCAACGCGCTCCCGATACCACCGACACCAATGACATGCACTGGCCAGGTGAACTTATCGGGATCGAAGATCGCCCGTTGATCGCGGTAGTCAACATTCAGTCGGCTTCCCATGGAAGAATCTCCTCTCCACGTAGCGCCGCATGGACATTGTCGTTAGTCGGTTTGACGTGATTTTGTCGCATGAACCGACGCGGCTGACGCACCTTAGCGGCAACTTCGATTCGACACTCTGCAGCTAACCGCTCATCGACCACCGAAACAACCTTGAGCTCGAGCGGAGTCCAGGTTCGGAACGGACGAAAAACGTCCAGTCTGAGCTCGTATTCGCCTAGCTTGTTGGTCACCATGCTGACCATCCAGTCAGCTGTGTACGCCTCGATGTTGGCCATGTCGGTACCGGAGAAAAACGCCGGCATACGAACATGTGAGTGCCACTGGAAACGCATCCGTGCCGTGTCCTCGCCCTGCAGGACCATGTCAGTAATGAAACGACCGAGTGCTATTGGGTCGATTTCTACCGCAGCGGGTTCGGCGGTTTGCTCGAGAATGAAGATGTTGCTCAGCTGGAGCTGATTTCCCAACCGATCGATCATCCCAAACCCGTTGATCTCCACCGGACAGGCCTGCACATACGCCATGATCTTCTGCCACATCTGGTATGGCATGATCAGTGTCGGTGTCGGCATGAACCCCGCGGTTGCCTGATGCATTCCGGATTGATAGGTCACTTCGCCTCCTTAAAGGCCTCGGGGATCCGGTACAAGTGCACGTCATTGACCGAGTGCAGACAATCTACTGCCACCTCCACGGCTTCCAGGAACTGGCCTTTATTCAAATTGTTGGAGATCACTGTAGCGCGATCGCCAAAACAGAAATGGCCATTCCCAAGCCGGTAAGCCGGATAGTAACCATCATCCCAACTTCTCCGAACGCCTGTTCGTAATTCTTTCGCGAACAGTCTAGGTGAAGCATCGAAGCGTATTTCCCAGTCACCCAGGTCATACACTGTACCTTCGTACACGATCTGCGGCTTCACTAGCACAGCGATGGAGTCATTTACCACCCGAACGCCCTCGACGCCACGAAGGTTAAGCAAGCGATCGAACTCGATGTTGAGGTGTGCAAGATCCGGTGGTTCCGTATCCAGCTCCATTTTTTCAAGCTCAGCCTGAGCTACACGGACTTCATTGCGCTGTCCTTGCAGCAGACGAATTTCTTCACCTGCGTTGCGCAGTCGCTCCTCAACATCTTGCTGATCCTGGCGCAATTGATCGCGACGGCTTGCAATAACCTGCCCTCGGTTCATTGTTCGGATCTTCCGATACAACGATCGGGCCGCTTGAGGAGCACTGAAGAACCGATACGACGGCTCGTGTTGTTGTTCAGTCTGCTCCAGCTCAGTAGCAAACGGGTCAAGAGCCTGATCAGCCCATTGGGCAGCTGCTTCAAGCTCCGTGTGCACGACCTCAATCTGCTGGTGAGTCGGCATGGTCAGCCGTTTGCGCGCTTTTCTAACCCGAACCGCACTTACCACGTAAAATGGCCAACCAAGCGGCAGAGCAGTAAAGAACACAGACGGATAAACCCATCCTTCGTTCCACCGGATGTCCAGCAACCCTTCGTGCCGTTTCCGAGACTGCAAGCCATATGAGGCAAACAGTATCATTGAAAACAAACCGTAAATGGCGGCCAGGGTCAACGGCACATCCCGCTGCCAGAAATCTCTTCCGACATGGGGGTGGGGGTGCTCTAAGACCAACCGGCTACCATCCTTGGCTACGGTTTGCAGATGTTTGACCTCCTGACTATCGAGGGTAACCACACTTATCGGTTGGGTGTGCATGTACAGGATTTCCTTGGCCAGGAGCATGCGCTTGGTCGGATCATGAACTGAGTTGACCGTTCGCATGAGGTATTCGTGCTCGTGTGAAGTGCGCAGTTGATGCGATTCTGAAACTGAATACGTAATGCCGCCAACAACTATGAACAAGAAGCCAACTAAGGCCACCAAGATCATGAGTGTGGCGTACCCGCGGTTATTACTCAACCTTGAAGCCACGTCATCGTAGTCGAAGTGCCTGGGGCGAAGTACCATGACTATTCTCCTTACAAGTTGCTACTGCCTAGGTGACGGCTCACCGTAATAAGCCAGCACCTAAGCAGAAAATCTCGTAAGAAGTTACTCGTCTTAAGTTTTTAAATAACAAAAAGCCAGAAACTGACTTTTCAGGGGGTAATTATATAATTATAAATGAATTAGGTCAATGGGGTTAGCTTCTAGCGGAAGCGAATGACGTGTTCGTCGGAGAGATCGCCAGAGACGTCGGCAGACGGCGTCGGATAATGTGAATTTATTGGAGAGGTTTGCTCGATTGGATGGTCGCTGGTTTTCTTTTTGCGGCGTCGAGTGCGTTTGCGTTTAGGTTTTGGCTCCTCCGAGCCGTTTCCTGAGGGGTGGCCAGGAGTTATGGAAGCAGGAGTTTCGGGAATTACCTTATTCAATCGATTGCTTATTTCTATCACGAACTGGCTTGGGGTTTGGGGCTTGGCTGGTAGGGCAGCGCTCGGCGTTGATTTTGATGGTTGCGAAGGGGCTTCCGTAGGAGTGGCCGGTGTAGTCGGGGCGCCGCGGTTGGCATCATCGGGTCGGGGCGCCCGCGGGCGAGTTGGGCGGACTGGCTCGAGCTTTGGTGTGCCGACGTAGCGCTCTTGGACAAAACTTTCTATGTCTGCTCGATTAACAGCGTAGGTACGGCGAGTGTGTTCGATAATCTGGGGGCTGTAATCGGTAGGGGCCGGCGGCAAATCCAGGGTAGTGGCCGAAAAGGCTTGGGCTTTTTCGCCCTCAATGGTCATGCTAATGGCAAAATGGCGGTTGTGCATGTGCACCAGGTCGTATTCTAAAAAGTTCGGCTCAAAGTACTTCATCATGGTGCGGGAATCGTCAGCGCTCATACGAAAACCAATGATCGAGCCAACGTTACCAAACACGGCGTCCTTGACGGTCATGTCCATCTGGGCAATGTACTGGTTGGCGACAGTTAAGTTGAGGCCGTACTTGCGAGCCTCGGATAGAATAGTGGCAAAGGACTCCGTGGCAAAGTTCTGGAATTCATCCACATAGAGGTAGAACGGATGCCGCTCTTCAATGCCAATGTCGGCCCGGCTCATGGCCGCCAGCTGGATTTTGGTTACCAGCAGGGCACCCAGTAGTGCGGCGTTGTCTTCGCCAATCAGCCCGCGCGACAGGTTTACAATCAAAATTTTGCGCTCATCCATGATTTTACGGATATTAAAGCTGCTCTTGGGCTGGCCAATAATGTTGCGCACCGTCGGATTAGCCGTAAAGGCGCCCACCTTGTTTAATACCGGCGCCACGGCTTCGGCGGCGAATTTATCGTTCCAGCTGGCAAATTCTACGGTCCAGAAGTTTTTGACCACTGGGTCTTGCACGTAGCTGAGCACCTCGTTGCGGAATTTCTTATCGGTTAATATGCGCGTAATGTCCAGCATGGTGGCCTGCGGGTAGTCGAGTAGCGCCAACAGACTGTAGCGCAAAATGTATTCCAGGCGCGGGCCCCACGACTCAAACATGCGCTTCAGCACACCGATGAGCTCAGAGGTGGTGTGAGTCTTGAGCTTTTCGTCGTAGACTTCCATGGGGTTAAAGGCAATCGGAAAGTCAGTGTCAGCCGGGTTAAAATATATAACGTCTTTGATACGATCTTCTGGTATCCGGCGCAAAATGTTCAGCGCGTAGTCACCATGTGGGTCGATCACCGCAAAGCCGTAGGGATGATCAATTTCCGAGATGGTCAAAAGCTCTAGCAAGGCCGATTTACCGACACCGGTCTGTCCAATAATGTACAAGTGCCGGCCGCGGTCTACCCGGGGCATACCAAACATGGTGTTATGTCCCCGGAAGTTAGTAACGGCAATTGGGCTGACCAAATCACGCGTAGCCTCTGTTACCAGCGGCAAATTAGCCGGCGGCTCAGCTGTTTTGGCGCTGGCCCACAAAATGTTGGGCGTTTCCACGTTGGTATGCGGCAGGTGATATAAACTCGCCAGTTCTTCAATGTTACAAATCAGGCCCTTACTCTCAAAGGCACGAGCGTGATACTGATGAATAAAGTGATTGCCGGTGCCCAGGTACTTCAGTACAAAGCCGTTTAAGTAGGTACCATTGAACTGCTTAAAGCTGGCGCCAATAGCCTGGATGCGCATGCGGGCTTGAGCCTCGGTGCCGTGGCCCCGGTAAATAATGCGGATCTTGGTTTCATAAGCTAGTTTGTGGCTTTTTTCTTCGGCAGCACTGGCTCGGGCCGTGTCAAACTCGGTCAGCTTGGGCGGCGCAGCGGCCGTCGGCGAGGTCGATAAAATCTTAAGCAGGTTAGTTGAGCCGCCGCGTTTTTTGGCCACATATTTTTCACTGCTTTTATACCAATTGTCTTTGGCCGGACGGATCAGCACCTGCAGCCAGGCTTCCTCGTTACCTTCAAACTGGGCCAGACCGGCGGTAATAGCAGCCAGCGGGTCAACCTCAAAGCTGGGAAACGTCCTCAGCGGTAAGGCATCGTCTGCTGTAAAGCGCAGCTCGGCCGATAGCTGTGAGGTGTAATCGCTCGACGGCACAGCATAGTCCACCACTTCGCTAATGTTCACCTCTGGGTACTGGGCATAAATCTGCTCCTCTACAAAAGCTTTCAGATGTTCCGGCACCCACACATAGAAGCAAATGCGCTTGTTTTGGACAGCTATTTCAAAGCTGAGCGTGTCGCGCAGCGCCGCTTGAAACATTTTTTTCTCTGAGCTCAGGAGGCCGTGCAAGCTGGCAAACATTTGCTCAGCAGCTAGTTCCTTCTTTTCGTTGGTGCGCGGAATCTGTAGGAGCAGGACAACGCCATCGGGTCGGAGGGGTGGGGAAGCAGCAAGGCTACGCCGCAGGGGATTTTGCATATGTTTTATTATACCTGGTTTTAATATAGTTATTATACTATAAATCCTTATATTTATCAATATGCTAATCAATCCTTTTGCATTTTTACAACTTTTATTAAATAACTTGTATTTTATTGACATCAGCAGTAAAATATGGACACCTAACCAAAGGTGAGGAACATTCATCCGCGAGGAGAAATAGTTAATCCCAAATGGTCGGCGTACCCACTGTAGGTCCGTTAAGGTGCTAAGGCACTCCAGCAGACTTCGGCGGGGGAGTTATTTAACAGATCGCACTGCAAAACACAGCTAAAGCCAAGAGGACTCTTCGGGGTCTTGTTACCGCCTCAATGTAAGGAGCTAGTCATGAGCAGAAGCAGGAAAGTATTCCTGTTACCTCTGGTCATTACGCTGCTCGCTGTAGCAATGAGTTCGGCCAGTATGCAGGCAAGCGCAGACAGCGCAACTGCTACAACACCGACCACAGCGTCGACAGCCGGAACACCACCCGCCCCGCAGGCAACATCAGCCTGCATTTCCCAGCCAGTCCCCACCACAGCTGATACCCCGTTTACCACCGACACGCAACAACGCGTACAGGCGGCCCAACGAGCGGTACCAGCCGAGTTCAAATCGGAAATGCCGCCTAGCAATCCGGCCGCACCCCTGTCGGCTACGACACACCTCCCGGCCACCCTGAACGAACCCGTCGTTCTGTCTGGCTTGGTGGCGGTGCAGCTACAAGGAACACGAGCTGGAGCCGCTCAGGCATCCAACCGGGCTCAGAAGCTGTTCGCCAATGGTTTGTCCAACACGGACGTCGTTGTTGAACAGGGAGATGACACCGTACGGACCAGTCTGGTGCTTAACAACGCTGGCGCACCCCGCCAGTTCCAATTCTCGTTTGCGCCGATTTGCGCCGACGGGAAGAGCACCAGCCCCAATACGATCCACCTGGAACAGGGCCGCGACGGCAACGTTCAGGTGATTTCGGACAACGGGCTCGATGAACACGCTATTGGCGTGGCGTACAAGCCGTGGGCAGTTGACGCCGTCGGTAAGCGTTTGGCAACATCGTATCGAATCAGCGGCAACACGCTGACTCAACGTGTCGATGTCAAGAACGCGGTATTCCCGGTGGTCGCTGACCCGACCTACTACGCCATGACCTGCGACGCCGGGTACTACACGTCTGCGTCGGCAGATCAGTTCGTGGACTTCGGGTACTGCCCAGTGTGGGCCTGGTTCTATGCCGCAAGGGGATATACTCCCGTGCGCGCCTACGCTCCCCACATCTACAACGACCGCAAGTACGTCTACGTTGACCAGGGAGGCGACTGTTCACATGCTCCTGACACAGGACTGAATTTCGATTTCTCGGTTCCGTGTCGAGCCCACGACTACTGCTATGACCTGCTCAGAGCGGCCATGGGTGGCGTCGTAAAGTCAGCGTGCGACAATCTTTTCCTCGCGCTGATGAACGATGACTGCAACGACCGTACCTTTCCTGGTACTGGTGCCGCCTGTCGGTTCATTGCCAAAACGTACTACGACGCTGTCGGATTGGTCGGCAGCCCGGCGAAATTCAATTCGCCTTACCTGCACTTGGTGGCGTCGCACAGTAGTAAGTGTGCCGACATCAACAACAAGAACGGTGGAGCAGTCCAGTCGTTTGCGGTACTCCAGCAGTACGGCTGCTCGGGAGGTAGCAACCAGACCTTCCGGTTCTTCAAGTACGACAACGCCGGCACCTACACCATCCAGTCGCTGATAAACACCGGCAACTGCTTGGCGCGGGACTGGAACAAGTACAGCCAGGAATGGATTATCTGGACGGAATACTGCACAGCACTTCGCTCCGTTGCGAACTCCATCTGGAGGCCGCGGGGCATCAACTACCACAACCAGTATTCCATCTTCCTGTCCGGGCAATTGGTGTGCTGGGATGTGCCGTACTCCTCGTTGTTCGACGAAGTGTGGATAATCACTTATCCATGCTCGGAGACCAGCAACGAGGTTTGGTACATGAGACGTTAAGAAAGAGGAGAGATGCTCGACGAATTGAAACATCGGCCCGGCAAGGCATTCCTTGCAGGGATAATCGCTACCGTGATCGGCTGGATAGCCCTCACCCTGGTGTGGTGGAAGGACAGCAAGGCTGGTTTGCTAATCGGCCTGGTGCTCGTCCTGGCTTGTGTAGGTGGAAAGCTGACAAGCACTCGTCGCTGGAGCGGCTTCTGGTTCTTGACCAGCAGTTTGGTTACCCACCTACTCTTGTTCACTCTGAGTATTCAGCTCACCCACCCCGGCGACGGACTGTGGATCATCGGGCTGATACTCCTAGCAGGCGGTGCCGCTGTGATGTACGCTGTCGCGTTCGTTATTGGTGGAAGCTTCTCCAGAACTGGCAAGAGCCAGTCCGTGACGAGTAGACCACCCCACGACAACGACTTGCTTCCAGGTAGGCCGCGGCGACGCTAACCGAGTAACCAGCAATGGGGCGGTCCTGTCAAGGATGACGGGAAACAGTTATGCAGTGCGAAGCAATAAGAGTGAGAGCGGGCGAATGTGTCGAGGGTCGCAAACAGCGATCAAACCCTCGGCACATTCCGCCCGCAATCCTCTTATTAATTTGATCAACGAATAGCACCAATAAGGTGAAGAGTCGTTCTGATGAGCTGTATACAGCGAAATCAAATTTATAATCTAACCCATAAACTTGCGTTGTTATAATTATTATTAAATAGTATTGACATTAGCTATCTATTAGGTATAGACTTCGCTTGACACACCTACGTGAGACATTCTCACTTGATGAAAGGAAAGAAAAGTTTCCGTACGGCGCAGTCACCCATCTGGGAAAGACGTGAGGCTTACATAGCTGACACTTTTCCTAGAAGGAGTTATTTACCAGACTGCTAACTGAATTTCCTGCAATGCCCACCTTGGGAATGCTTGTTCAAGCATTCCATCCGCCTCTAAGGAGGGGCAATGTCCAAAACCAAGCTGATCCTGGCCGCCCTTGTGGTTGCCATGGTCGCATCCGTTGCGGCACCCGCCGTTGCGGCAACCCCCAAGCACCAAACGCCCAGCATGCCCATCATGTCTGCGCAGCAAGCCAAAGAGCTCGTTGCTGCCAGCAACGCTGCCCTCAAGGCCTCGCCTCACGCTGCAGCACTTGTTGCTGTTCGCGACGCGGCCCTGAACGTGGCTCAGAACACCGGTTCCGGTGCTACTCCACTGATGGCCAAGCACTGTGCCTGGGCCGAGTGCTCGTACTACTTCAACCGAAACGAGACGTGGAAGATCTCGCACGCCGGCCTCGTCGGAGTGGCAGTCTTGGCATTCTTGCCCGGCCCGCTGAAGCTCCTGGCCATCGCGGTCTTCGCGTACATCGTCTACGTCGCGGACAAAGCCGTGCACGATCACAAGTGCATCAAGCTGAACTTCCTGGTGTGGCCGACCTACTCGCTCATCGGCGTGTACGAGTACCTCACCTATCACTGCTGGTAACAGCAACCCGGAGGTCTAACCACCAGATCGGAGAAAGAAGTGTCGATCACGTTGCTGTGGATGGTTCTCGCCGCAGTTGCGGGTTTCGGCTTGTTTGCCGTTGCCTTGTGGCTAAAGCGTCAGGGAGTTAACCCGGTTCTTGCGCATGTCGCCGTCGCTTTCTCAGTCCTTGCGATCGGATGTGTGCTGTACATACAAGGGTTCTTCAACCAGGACCGTGCCAGTCTGTACACGATGGCCTTTGTCGCTGGCGCCCTTACGTGCGAAACATGCGCGTGGAAGCGTCAACGAGCGGGGTCACAGTAGGAGTTCATACGACTTCGGTCGCGTAGCGCCTACTGGGCACAGAAAGCAAAGTTAGCAGAAAGTTTGAGCGAGCCGCCCCAGTCAAGGCCTTGGCCTTGGCACTCGCTCAGAAGGGCGCGGGCGGGAGTTCCGAGGGTCGCATACGCGATCACACCCTCGGTTCATCCCGCCCGCTATCCCTTCGCTCGAATAAACGAATAGCACCTAATAAGGTGAGAAGTCGTTCTGATGAGCTGTAAACAGCGAAATCGAGCTTAAGATAAAAAGCTATGTATTGATGTGATTAAGTAACTTATCACATATTTTTGCTGTCTAGTAATCTTTGTTGATTAACTTGCTTTTTTATACACAAGAGAGTATGTTAAACATAGCCCAGCGTATCTGGGGTACGAAAGGGGAAGCCGTGCGCTTCTCAGTCCAAAAGATCGTTGCTTCGGCAGCGATTATCGGGTGCATCGCCATAGGCGGCGCAAGTACAGCAATGGCAAGTGTTGCCACCAGCCACAAGGCAGTGGTGACCAGCCAGGGTTGCGTGGTCCAGCGACCGACTTTCTGCAGTGTGGCGTTTACCGCTCAGCAGACGAGCCAGATGGCCCAGAATCCACAGACCACTCGGCGAGTGATTCTCAGCCTCGGGTTGCCCAGTCGGTTCGAGACTCCGTTACTCCTCAACGTCGACCGCATTTACGACGCGGCGCGCAAGGCAGTTGCCATGCACAAAGCGCTCTTTGCAGCGGTCGCCGGCCACACGGTCTACCTCCACTTCAGCTGAAGTGATGATCACGCGGGGCGGCGTGCTCAGAAATGACCGTACAACGGGCCAATTGACTAAGGTCCTTAAGTCGAATTCATCGACACAGCGTCAGCGAGACGAGGCAACGGGTGGGGAAGTCCTTAGTTGATTCGCTTACTAGCGAATAAACTTGGATCACTCCACCCGTTAGCCTCTCTCATATCGATAAACGAATAGTGCCCATCCCATAGGGCAAAAAGTCGTTCTGATGAGCTGTAAACAGCGAAATCGATACCAGGCCTTCAAAAAGCATAAGCGTTTGCTATAATGGATTTCATATGTTCGATGACATTAAGTTACCGTCAGGACAAGGCGGGGCTAAAACAGACACCGCTAAAATAGAAGCACCAGCAACCGATAACAAACCGGCTATTTCTGGCGAGTTGCCCTCAAAAGTCCATGCCTCGTCCAAAGGGCGACGGTTCCACATAGGACGGCTTCATATAAATAGGAAGTGGCTGCTCATTGGTGGGGTGTCACTCTTAGTTATTAGTGCCGGCGTTACCACGTTCATGCTTATGCACAAAAAACCAAAACCGGTAGCTCACGTTACCGTTGCACCTCCAGTCCCACCACCCGTCCCCACGACAGTCGCCGCCGGTTTAAGTGGCCTGTTAGTTACGCCCGATCAAGCCAAACGCCCCGTACGTGGCTTTATGATAGAAAACAGTCCTGATGCTCGCCCGCAATCTGGCCTTACCCAAGCCGAGGTCGTTTACGAAGCCGTGGCCGAGGGTGGCATCACCCGTTTTTTGGCGCTGTTTCAAGTTAATGAGCCGAGCTATATTGGCCCAGTACGCAGCGCCCGTCCGTATTATCTTGATTTCTTGCTGCCCTATGATGCCGCGCTGGCGCATGCTGGCGGCAGCCCTGATGCCTTAGCGGCCATTAAAACGCTAGGTGTTAAAGACCTAGATCAGTTTGCCAATTCTGACAGCTACCAACGCGTTAGCAATCGTTATGCGCCGCATAATCTGTACACCGGCATGAATAAAATTGATGCCTTACTGGCCAAGAAGGGCTACACCAGCAGCACCTTTACTGGCTTTGCACGCAAGGGCGAGGCCGCCAGCGCCACCCCGAATGCCAAAAGCATAGACTTCAACATCTCCAGCTTCTTATATAACCCACATTGGGACTACGACGCCCCAACCAATACCTATAAACGCGGTGAGGGTGGTAAGCCGCACATCGATGAGAAATCTGGCGCTCAAATCGCTCCCAAGGTAGTTGTTGCCGTTGTTATGAACAAAGGGTTAGCCGCCGATCACTTACACAGCACCTACGCCACCACTGGCAATGGACAGATCTTCGTCTTTCAGGATGGGATGGTTACCGCCGGCACATGGAGCAAAGCGGGCAGTAAGAATCCGTTTGTCTTTGGTGATGCGGCCGGTAAGCCGCTGGCCCTTAACCCCGGCCAAACTTGGGTCAGTATTGTCGATGCCACTAGCAAAGTGGTCTATAAGTAAGCATTTGCTGCCAAAGTAAAAAATCTGCT
Organism: Candidatus Saccharimonadota bacterium; assembly: GCA_028288965.1. GTDB lineage: Bacteria > Patescibacteriota > Saccharimonadia > Saccharimonadales > JAQGHD01 > JAQGHD01. The sequence continues at coordinate 18,297 of JAQGHD010000021.1, forward strand.
ATACAAAGCATATGGTTAGTGCTAAAACTAAGAGCAGTCATGTGAGTACTTCCATTTGGATTTTTACGCACAGACTTATCTAAAGCTCGTGGCAGCATACTTCGGTCCCTGTTAGCCACTCATATGTTTCTCGGTAACGAATCGTAATCGAACGGTTTACGACATCTGCTGGGCAACTCTCCAACTTTAAATCCGTTCGCTGGTAGTAATCTCTTACCGGCAATTTTTTAATTAACTTCAGGAGCTTAGATATGAACACCTTATCAGTCAACAAAGAAGTCGAAGTGAACGCCTTTTCTTTTGTAAACCGCCACGGTTTGCAGGGCGTACCACGCACCATTACCGTCGAAAACAAACAATATTCATTTGTGGATAACGGCATTCGTTACCTCATCCAAAAAGGGCAGGAGCTGAGCCGCTTGTTCGATATGACCGATGGGCAACGAACTTTTCGCTTACGCCACGAGAACGACCACTGGCTGCTGGTCAGTATTAAGGGCTAAGTATGAAAGCTAATCATACCGACGGTACAGAGGTATCCATCCACGCTGGCTTTCCCAATCCGGCCACTGATAGATCCCTCCACACCCTCGATCTCCATCAGCTGCTCATCCAGCACACGCATAGCACGTACTTTGTGAGAATACGTGGTCATGAGTGGAGCCGGCTAGGTATCTTTGATGACGATATAGCGCTTGTGGATAAAGCTCTGGACCCCGGTGGTAACGATATTGTTATGTGGTGGAAAGAGGGGGATTTTATGTTATCCACACTAAACAGTTTGCCGCTGGAGGCCACGGTGTGGGGAGTCATTACGGCAGTTATCCACCAGTTTAGGGGCAAGGCATGAACACAGTCTTTGCGCTTATAGACTGTAATAACTTTTTTGTCAGTTGTGAGCGCATCTTTCGGCCGGATCTGGAAGGCCAGCCGGTGGTGGTGCTGTCGAGCAATGATGGCTGTGCCGTGGCCCGCAGTAACGAGGCCAAGGCGCTGGGTATTCCCATGGGCGCGCCAGCTTTTAAGTATCGGCAACTTTTTAAAGATCATGGGGTGGTGCAATTCTCGGCCAACTTTGAACTCTACGGAGATATTTCTAAGCGTATCATTCAACTTTTATCGGCTATAACACCGCGTATTGAGGTGTATTCGGTGGATGAATCCTTTTTAGATCTCAGCGCCTTGCTCATACAAAATTACGAAGCCTGGGGCCGCTGGGTAGTGGAGCGAATCAGCCGTGAAATCGGCATACCAGTGTCGATTGGCATTGCTCCTACTAAAACCCTGGCCAAGCTGGCCAGTGACCGGGCTAAAAAAGATCCCCGGCTAGCAGGCGTACTGAATTTAGCCAGCCGTGATAAAGAATTTGTTTATAGTTATGCGGAGGCCACGGCCATTGAAGATGTGTGGGGAGTAGGGCGGCGTTTGGCTCCACGGTTGCGCGGTGAAGGCATTGCTACGGCCGCCCAGTTAGCGGACATGCGGCCCCAGCACGCTCGACAGCTCATGGGTATTCGCGGTGAGCAACTGGTTCGTGAGCTGGCTGGGGAGGGCTGTTTTGGGCTGGAACTGGAGCACAAGTTGCAAAAGAGCATTGCCCGCACCCGCACGTTTGGCGAGGATACCAACGATCCGGCGGTGCTGCAGGCCGCTATCGCTAATTTTGCCGTTCAAGCCGCTTTTAGGCTGCGCCGAGAAGGCCTGCTAACTAGGCGAGCCAGTTTATTTATAACCACCAGCCGACATAAACCTGGCTACAAACAATGGCACCGAGAACTCCGGTTTGATGTGCCGACCGCCGATAGCGGTCTACTCATTAGCAAACTGGTCGAGGCCTTGCAGGGCCTCTACGAGCCGCAGCAGTTGTACCACCGGGCAGGAGTGTGGCTACATGATTTTTACCCAGAGGTGGCAGTTCAAACCGATTTATTTGGTCAACTGAGCCCGGCGGCCCATGATTTGTCCCGCTTGCGCATGCAAACCATAGACAATATCAACCACCGCTACGGCAAACGCCGTATTCATTATGCAGCCGAAGATCTTGGTAATAAATGGGAACCTAAACATCGCCTGCGTAGTCCCCGCTATGTCTCAGCTTGGCAAGAATTACCTATTGCTCTAATTGGCCAGTAGGCAGCCGTAACCTAGCTGTCTTATAAAATTTCATAGATCTTTGCGAGAGACCTCAATCTCTTAAGGGCACCCCCGACGATTTGGCAAGCACGTGACTCAGTAAAACCCAGTTGTCTACCTATTTCAGCCAATTTATAATCCGACTCGTACGGCGTCAGACCGAAGTACATGCGAGTAACCATTTGCTGCCGTTCAGGTAACATACTAACAATATTTTCTAGATCAACAGCTTGGGCGGTAGCTAGAACCTCATCTTCGACACTTACGGTATCTGGTATATCCCATGCTTGGCGATCAGAATCAACCGTCTCGTGAATAGACAGTGTGTGGGCTCGGTTTGATCTGGCTTGTATAATTTGAACTTTCGGGATATCGATATCTAAACCTTCAGCAACAGTTATTAGATCTACGCCGGTCGCCTGGGCGTCTTTTATTTTTTTCATATGCTGCATATCATGGCGACTCAAACGTATAGCATTACCAGTCCTGCGCAGAGCATCTATGGCCGCACCCTTGATACGGTATATACAGAAAGTACTTACTTTAGCCTCAGTGGTACCTAGGTCAAAGCGAGCCATAGACTCGAGTAGGCCATCAAGGCCTTCGGCGGTGAGGTCTTGCTGGGTAAGACTACTAGCCATGTGAACATACGAACGAATAAGCGACGCTACAAGAGGCTGGGCCTGTCTGAAAAAGGTATTGAATGTTTCGGTTATGGCCAAAGCAGTCTCTATGTAATCTGCCTCTGGCATACTGTTTTTAAAGACATCGTGGGCCCGCAGTAACAGCACCATACTGCGCATAATGTCATCTTCGTAAAACCAATTAGGATGGGCCAGCTCGGTCCTCATATTGGCCGCTAACGCCCGCAAATTTTCTAACTTACTTGGCAAGTCCTCGCCCTGAATGAAGTAATCAATAGTCTCTTGATCGCTCAGCTCTACTTGGGGTGCCACAAAGGCTTTTTGTAGATGCCCTCCCTTAAAGACCGTTATTTCTACAGTTGGCTTGTGGTTCAGGTAGATTTCAAGTTCTGTTGGTGGCTCTTCATCAGGTATCTGCTCAGCGGCTTCGCCTAAAATGAGCTGCTGATGGGCCTTTTCGCCAAAGCCACGCACCGCCCATTTGGCAATAATATCTACGGCCTTTAGGTGGTCTACGACGTCTTGACGAATATCAGGTAAAAGGCTTGCGAATCTTTGATATTCAAGGTCAGAAAGTTTAACTATATCCCAGGTTTCCTGGCGCAATACCTGCAGAGTTACCGGCTGACGATCCAAGGCGCGATCAACCAACGTGAGCACCGGATCATCGAAACCACTCTTCTTTAAATAGTCTAAAATGTCTATATCATTTAACTCTTCACTTAATCCTTGTCCAGGCACATTATCAAGGACTGCTTCGTGGTTAAAACTGTCTAATAATTCTGGTGAACTTGACATGACGGGGTTATATATCCTTAAACATCTACCATAATATGTTGCTTGATATAATACAATAAAACGATAGATACCAGCTAATTGTTATTCCTAACTACAAATTTCGTAGAAAACCCGCACGAGGGTGACACTCACAGCTTGAGGAAATCTATTTAACATGAGTTGATTATGACACAACAATCTTTGGTGACCCCTGCGGGATTCGAACCCGCGATCTTCAGGATGAGAACCTGATGTCCTAAACCGCTAGACGAAGGGGCCCCATGGTGACCCGTCACCATGGGTACATGGATAGGGCCATATGGCTCACTGCCAGAATGGGAATGCTAGTAAAGAGCCTTAGTTTGAACCGGCAAATTGTAGCATAACAGAGGTAAACTGTCCATCTAAGAAGTTGAAAAAAGCTGCCAAAACCCTGATAATGAACAGAAGCATAAGCATCAACAGTAGAAAGCGAGTCATACAAGTAACGCTCATGCCGATTCATTTATCTAGTGGCGGACGAATTGTTGTTATTGTTAATGGCGTCTTTTTGGCGCTTATTGGCTTGGCTATATTTTTATACCACCGGCACAAACATAATAAGTCCAGCCAGGCCACGGTGGATACAATCGTTAAACGAGAGGTTCGTAAAGAGCGGCTCAAGTCCGACATCATTTTAACGGCTATTGAAGATGGAGTGATTGTGGTGGATAACAATGGCACAATTCAGTTGTTCAATCCCGGGGCGGCGCGCATTACCGGTTGGTCGGCTGAGGAAGCAATCGGACTAGATTACGCCGCGGTACTGCGTCTGGTTGACGATAAAAACGGCGCTATCAACAAAGAGGTTAATCCATTAAGCCGAATATTCCACGAGGGTAAACCGATCCACGATAATAGTGCTTCTTTGGTGGCTAAGGCCGGCGATCGATTTCCCATTAGCTTGAGCGTTTCGCCACTCATAGATAGTGGTAATAAGGTTTCGGCCGCGGTGGGAATATTTAGGGACATCAGTACCGAGCGGGCTGAGGAGCAGCGCCGGGCTGAATTTATCAGCACCGCCAGCCACGAGATGCGCACTCCGGTAGCCGCCATTGAGGGCTATCTGGCCTTGGCGCTTAATGATCGAGTTTCGCATATTGATAGTAAAGCCAGGGAATACCTAGATAAAGCTCATGCTTCCACCCAACACCTTGGTAAGTTGTTTCAGGATCTCTTGACCAGTGCTCGGGCCGAAGATGGTCGATTGAGCAATCATCCGGTGGCAGTAGAGATGAGTGCCTTTTTAGAACAGCTGATCGATGGCCTGCGCTTTACGGCCGAGAAAAAGGGTTTGCACCTGGAATTTTTAATTGGTAGCAATACCGCTACCGTCGACGCCACCGACGCCTCCAAAGCTGTTGTCAAGCCGCTGTATTACGTCCACGTCGACCCAGACCGCATGCGAGAAGTAGTCGTCAACTTGTTTGATAACGCCGTGAAATACACCGAGTCTGGCAAAGTATCTATTGGTTTGACCGGGGATAGCGAAGTGGTGCAGCTACGTATAACTGACACCGGTACCGGTATTCCTACCGAAGATATTTCACATTTGTTTCAAAAGTTTTATCGAGTGGATAGCTCGGCCACGCGGACCATTGGCGGTACAGGGCTCGGGCTGTTTATTGCTAGAAAAATTATCGAACTGTATCACGGAAAAATTTGGGTTGAGAGCCAATTACAAAAGGGCAGTACCTTTTTTATCAACTTACCACGACTGTCCACCCAGAAAGCTACACAGCTACAATCGCAAGAGGCTAAGGATACCTCGCCGTTGATATGACACAACAAAGTTCATGTTACAATAATTCAAGAGAAACATAAGCACCATAAAAGGCACCACCCCTATGGCAAAAATAATGCTGGTTGAAGACGACAATAACCTGCGGGAAATCTACCAAGCCCGCTTGACAGCTGAAGGCTATGAGACCGTTTCCGCTGCCGATGGTGAAGAAGCCTTAGCATTGGCCGTCAAGGAAAAACCAGACCTGATTATTGCCGATATTATGATGCCTAAAATTAGTGGCTTTGACATGCTCGACATTTTGCGGAGCACCCCAGAAATCAAGCACACCAAGATTATTATGATGACCGCCTTAAGTCAGGCCGAAGACCGTGCCCGAGCCAACAAGCTTGGCGCCGATAGGTACCTGGTAAAGTCACAGGTCACCCTCGAAGATGTGGTTAAAACCGCCAAAGAGGTACTCGAAAGCAATGACGGACCGCCCAATCAACCAGCCGCCGACAAACCATCAACTGCTACTACCATACCAATGTCAGTCGCGCCCGGCCCATCCGATTCTCCCGCGACTACACCCACACCTGTTGCCACACCCAGCGAGCCATCGATCACCACGTCCATTCCAATGGCTAGCCCGCCAAGCGATCCAGCAACCATAACTACGCCAACCCAAGACATCACACCGGCACCCCCAGCCGATACTCCAGCAGCTGCCACACCAGCCGAGCCTACCAGTCCGCTAAACGAGGCGCCTGACCCAAAAGTCCTTGAACCCTCGGCCGGGACAAAGCCGGCAGTATTATCTCCTGCTCACGATCCCTCGCCTAAACCTAGCACCGATACAGCAGCCAGCACCGCGGTGGCAATTGATGCCGCAGGTAATTTAAGTCAGCCAGCAACTGCCGAAGAAGCCAGCGTAGAAGCTCAAATTCAAGACTTTATTAAACAAACCGGCACCAAAACGAGTGAGCCCAATCCAACACCAGCCTCTCCGGCTGGGCCAGCGCCGGCACTCGGCACGCCACCTACCGATGCCCCCGCTGCCAGTACATCAGCTCCTATTATTACCGGAGCCAAACCAAGTGATGGCAGCGTTGCCAAAGTTACCGCGTTTACGGTTGGCACCCCCTCGACTCCTGCGGCTCCAGGCAGTAATAATCCCAACGCTGTGCCAGCGCCTCAATTGACAAAATCAGAGGTACCCACACATAGCAATAAAATCATTCAGCCTATCAACGATCTCACCAAGCAGCCCGACCTCAACGCCCTGGTCGCCGAAGAAGGAGTGACAGCCACCGCCGCACCATCGGCCGACACAGTTATCGCCCCAGATGGCACCACCACCGTAGCTAGCTCCGAGCCCTTACCGGCAGAGCCCGAAGCCCCACCCAGCCAAGACGGGTCAGCCCCAGCGCCTCCCAGCACGCCGCATCCACCAGGACACGTCTTTTTGCCGCAAACACCGCCAGTCGTCGATGATGAAACAACGCCGCCAGTCGATCCCAATAGCGTAGCCCTCTAGGCTAAAACACCTCTGTTTATAGTAGACTAGCTGTATGCGCATTAATCAATACATTGCCTTGGCTACCGGTTTATCACGCCGTAAAGCCGATGAACTAGTGGCGAGTGGCAAGGTTGCGGTTAATAATCGGCCGGCTGAGACCGGACAAACAATCCAAGACACCGATAGCGTCACGGTCAATAATCAAGCCGTCGGTTTGCCGAGCCTGACTACCATCATGCTCAACAAGCCGCCAGGTTACGTGACCAGCCGAGATGGCCAAGGCAGTCCGACCATTTATGATTTATTACCAACCCAGTTGCATCACCTCAAGCCCATCGGTCGACTGGATAAAGACTCATCCGGACTGTTATTACTCACCAATGACGGCCAGCTCGCCCAGCAACTGACGCATCCACGGCACCAAAAAACCAAACGGTATCAAGTAGCGCTCGACAAGCCTTTAGCCAATAAAGATCAGCCAGCCATGGAACAAGGAGTGTCGCTAGAAGACGGTCTCAGTCGCCTAAAGCTCAAAGGGCAGGGCACAGTCTGGACTGTCACCATGAGCGAAGGCCGCAACCGCCAAATTCGCCGCACCTTTGCGGCTCTGGGGTATAGGGTGACCGCACTCCATCGTACTCATTTTGGTTCGTATTTTTTAGGCGATCTCAAGTCAGCTGCCTACGTATCAGTCTAAAAGCCTAAAGTAAGTTTATTATGAAATATAGACAAATACTTTGCAATACGGCTTATCTCAGTTAGACTTAGGACATATGGCACAGCAAAAAGTACCCATCGTAGCAATTGTAGGACGAGCCAATGTTGGCAAGTCCAGCTTATTTAACACGATTTTAAATCGACGCGAAGCGATTGTCGCCAGAGAAGCAGGCACCACCCGAGACAGCATTATTGCCAGAGCCAGCCATAAAAGTAAGGACTTTTGGCTGGTAGACACCGCCGGCATGAAAGATCCGGAGGATGATTTTGAATTTACCATTCAAGAACAGATAACTCAGGCCGTCAGTGATGCTGATATTATCTGGCTAGTACTAGAAGCTGACCTGCCGATCACCGATGAAGATCGGCGCATTGCCAAACTGGCGCTCAAGAGTCGCAAGCCAGTGATGCTGGTGGTAAATAAGCTCGATAAAGCGCCGCGCGCAGATCTGGCAGATTTTCAAAAACTCGGGGTTAAGCCGATTATTGGTACCAGCACCACCCAAAATCAGGGTATCCAGACACTGCTTGACGAACTGGTAGCCAATATTCCTAAGGCTAGTATTAAAGAGGCCCCGGATCGCATACGGGTAGCGATTGTCGGCCGTCCAAATGTGGGCAAATCTCAACTGTTTAACTCTTTAAGCAAAAAACAACAAGCTATTGTGGCTGACCGAGCCGGCACCACTCGGGATATAAACCGATCAATTATTCGATACAACGGTCGCGAAATTGAGCTGCTGGATACGGCTGGTATTCGCCGCAGCGGCCGGATAGAGAGAGGGGTGGAGAAGTTTAGCGTCCTAAGAGCCCTCAGCGCCATTGAGCAAGCCGATGTGGCCCTGGTGCTGATGGATGTCAACGAACTAAACGTCCAGTTAGACCAAAAAATTGCCGGTATGGTGAAGGAAGCGGGCAAGGGATTAATCTTAGTGGTCAGTAAGTGGGATAGCGCCGAAGGCAAAACCGCCTTCACCCGTGACGAATTAGCCCCTCAGATCCAACAAGAGTTTGTCTTTGTACCCTGGGCACCGCTTGTTTTTACCAGCGCCGTTACCGGACAGAACGTCACTAAGTTGTTTGATTTGGTGGTCGACATTGTCGCGCGCCGCACGCAGCGCATCAGTACCCCTGAGCTGAACCGTTGGCTACGTAAAACCACCGACACCCATCCGCCAGCTGGCCTCAAGAGCCGCACACCAAAACTAAACTACATTGCCCAAGAAAGCCAGACCGACATGCCCAGCTTTAAAGTCTTTGGCTCGCATACTAAATTCTTGCACTGGAGCTACAAACGCTACATGGATCGTAAACTGCGCGAAACCTACGATTATGCCGGCACACCGGTCAAATTTTGGTACATAGAAAAACATTAATTAGCCCGTAAGGGTATTGACTTTTTATCACCTCTGTTATATAATAGTTAACCTTGGTGAGCGAGGTTTACCTCTGTTTACCAAGTAATTTTACAATCAGATAGGTAGAGAAGTTAGGCACATTCAGTGCTGAGCGTAGAGTATCGTTGCCAGAAACGATTTTGTACGCTCAGCGCCATGGATGGCACTAGCTCGGAGGCATCCGCCTCCACCCCAAACCCCTAGTTACGAAAGCAGGTGGTTGCGTGCGCAAGGCACGAAACTTGGTTGCTGCAATTTTCTTCATGTTGGCTCCGATTCTCGGCGTGCAGGCCTTTGACATGGTCAAGGCATACGCCCACTCGGGCAACCTGAGTGCAAACTGCGTGGAGGGCGTTGTCTTCCACTACAAGCACTTCAGCCAGCTGACACCGATCGACTCCTTGGTCACCGTCAAGGGTGCCAAGATCAGCGACATTTACAACCCAGATGCCAAGCCGGCAGTCGTCGGCGACGGCGATTTGGTGTTGGTCGGTCCCAACAACCTGAAGAACCTTGGCAGCATCGTCGCGACGGCTACGGCCGATTGGTTTGCCGATAACGTACAGGCCCATGCCGAACCGATTTCGGTACAACTCAATTGCGGAGAAGTACCCGTTGTGCCACCGCTAACTGGTGACCACTCGAGCAGCTTTCCGACCTGCCAAGACGTCATCGCGGCACACGACCAGCACACGTCCATGACCTTCGACCTCATCTTCAGCACCGGTAACGGCACTACTACGACTCACATGCAGCTGTTCATCTCCGAACAGGATCACGAACCGCTGTACGACGAGCAGGTAGCGGCGAACCAGACGCGTACGGTGAAAATACCAATCGGCCCCGGGCAGACGGTGCAACCAGTGTTGGTGCAAGACGGCAACGTCGTCCCGCACATCCCGCCGGCTACGGCTCCCACACTCGCAGAGTGCCTGCCCAAGTCGCCCACACCTCAACCGAAGTGCGGTCAGTACGGCGGTGGCGACTGCAGCAACCCGACAACCCCGACCCCGGAGGTCAAACACAACACACCAACTGCACCAGCCGGGCAGCTGCCATTCACCGGTCCGCGGAAATACCTCGGGCTGACGATCCACCAGTGGTTCCTCGTGGGACTCTGTACGATCGGATTCGGCATCTTGTTCCTCGCCGGCGCAAGCTTTGGCAATAAGGATCGTTTGCGGTATATGCAGTAGGGGGAACTTCCTTCGGGAAGTAGGAGGCGGAGTAGCCAGAGGGCCGGGAGGTAAGTCTGAGTGATGGCATTCGCCGTCAACCAGCACTCTCGGCCTTCGGCCACCGCTCTACCTATCTGATATACCCCCTTAAACCCACGCATGATTGCTTTATAAAGAAATAATGCCTGTGTTTAAGACTTACAAGTGCCTGGCGTTAAGTGTATTTTGCCGCCATTTCTTTTATAGTAAGGGAATGCCTTTTCTGCAGAAAAAACCACTTATAGGCACCAGTGTGCCGTTATACACCGTTGGATTGAACCGGACCCTAGTCATTGTGGGTCTTGGCAACCCCGGCAAAGAATACACCGCCACTCGGCATAATATTGGTTTTGCGTGCCTAGACGCTATCCATGCCAGCAGTGACTTTCCGGCCTGGATACATAAAAAAGATCTCCAGGCCCAAATTAGTGTCCAGAATGTGGCGGGCACCCGAGTTATTTTGGCTAAGCCGACCACTTTTATGAACCGCAGCGGTGAGGCCACGCAGGCTATCCTGCATTTTTATAAACTAACACCGCGCGATCTGCTGGTCGTCCACGACGAACTGGATATTCCATTTGGTCAGATTCGTTTGCGCGTGGGGGGCAGTTCGGCCGGTAACAACGGTGTGGCCAGCATTATCCAACACACGGGCGAAGAATTTGCGCGGGTGCGCGTTGGCATTCGTAACGAGATTGCCGAGCAGGCCGACGGCGCTGATTTTGTTTTAAGCAAATTTAGCAAAGAGGAACAAGCACAGTTGAAAGCGCTCACCCAAGAAGTCACCGTTACCCTAACCGAGTTCATCCACCAGGTCCAAATAACCACCGAGACCAGAAGTTTTATTATCTAATGCCACGGCCTGTCCAGCCGTTTAACTACTGCAGTTGCAGCGATTTAATAATGTCTATAGCTTGCTTGTAGGCTTTGGTAGTTTGGAATGAGGTAGTGGGCACGGTGTTGGTGGCCATGTCGTCGACCAGGTCTTTGGCCGAATAACCACCAGAGATAATATAGGTGTCAGCTTCTTTGCCGTAATTTGGCCCCAAGGTATCGTCTTTTTTCAGATTGAAATTGCCAGCCACAAAGAAGTAGGCAAAATTGTCCGCAGTATCCAGCCCAAAGAACGAGACGTAAGTTTGCTTGCGCTGCGAGCTAGTGGGCTGCGTGTAGGTTAATTGCTCGGAGGGCTGAATGGCCACCCCGCGACCAATGTATTTGCTGTCAGGCGGACGGGCACCTTGCCGAATATAAATCCTAAAATTGCCCGTCAGCGTGCCTTTATTGGTCGTTTTATAAGTAAAATCTGGCGATACAAACCGGACGCCACCATCCGTGCCATCGGTAGCCGTCCAGGTACTGGGGTAGTTTAGCGTCAGGCTCAGCGCGGCATTAGTATATTTCTTGGTACCGGTAACATCTGGGACATCACTGGTTTTAGCAGTGCTCGGCGCTGGACTACTGGCGGTACTTTTGGCAGCTGTAGGCGTAACGGCGGGTTTATTGCGCTTGCTCCACCAAAACTTGTAGCCTCCGTAACCGCCCCCGGCCAAAAGAATCAGCACCAGAAGGCCCACTACGATCTTACCGATAGGCATTGGCGTTTTTGGCTTTTTTGAAACCGGGGCAGGCGGGCTGGCATCTTCTGGCATGTTTAGAGGTGCGCTTAAATCATCATCTAAGGAGCGGGATCTGGGCGCCGGCAGCGAAGCTGATGCAGCCGGCTCGGGCTGGTGGGTTGGCGGGTGTGTATGCACGGGCACAGCCTTAGGCTGCCCTTTTTCATCAGCTGAGTCATGTGGCAGGGGTGGAGGGCCTGGAATTTGTGATTCGTTATCAGCCATTATCTAGTAATCCTTATCCTTACTGTATCACAAAGCTATGGTAAAGTGAGGGGATGACCATCAGCGACAAAGAGTTTGAGGAAATTGTCACCCAGGCAATTGATAAACTGCCAGAAAAGTACGGCCAGCGGCTGAAGAATGTAGCCTTTGTGATCGAAGATGATCCAACCGAAGAACAGCGCCAGCAGCTGCATTTGTATAACGGTCAAACCTTGTTTGGCCTGTACCAGGGCGTGCCGCTGACGCGTCGAGGGTCGGGGTACAACCTGGTGTTGCCGGATAAAATCACCTTATTTAAGAATCCCTTGTCAGCCACCTGTTTTACGCTTGCCCAACTAAAAGAACGGGTCTACCACACCATTTGGCACGAAGTCGCGCACTATTTTGGCCTGGATCATACTGATATTGCTAAACGCGAGCGCTAAACTACATTGTTACGACAAATTCTGGTAGCGTTATATATATGAGAAAAGTTGGCCACGACCAGCCCTTTGACCACATCGCTGTTATTTATAATCCCCGCAGTCATAGTCAAAAGGCCGATAAAATAGCCGCGCGGTTGGTTCGCCGACTTAAGCGAGCTGGTTTTAGTAACATTACCCTGGCAGACTCCCAACATTTTGGCCATGCCCGAGAACTGGCCTATCAAGTAGCAGCCAAGTATAAAACGCCGTTAATTATCTCGGTCAGTGGCGATGGCGGCTACAACGAAGTTATCAATGGCATTATGGATGCCAAAGAAGACGGCACCGCCCAGCAGCCCTACGCCGCTGTCGAGGCCGCTGGTAACGCCAACGATCATTACACAGTACTTAGGCATAAGACCACCTTGGTGCAGGCCTTTAAAAGAAATGATGTTTTGCCCATAGACTTGCTCCAACTAGAGGCCAGGGCAGCTGATTTTCAGCTTAAACGCTACGCACACAGTTATATTGGTTTTGGAGTCACGCCCTATATTGCTCGAGAGTTAAATTTACAAAAGCGTACTCGACTCCAAGAAATCCAACTTTTGGCTAGCATGGTAGCTAAATTCCCACCGTTTCTAGTCCAGTTTGAAAATGGCACCGAAAAAGCCTTTGATAGCCTCATTTTCAGTAATATTCGCCGCATGGCCAAAGTTTTACGGGTAGCCCGACAAACAGAACCAGATGACGGTAGCTTTGAGGTTGTAGCCCATCCACACCAAAAACGGCGAGCATTTGTGCTTACAGCCATAAAAACAGCTGTACGGGGCCGTAAAAGCTCACAGAAGGCCATAAATTACAGCTTTGCACTCCCTGAAGCCCAGAGTGTGCAGTTTGACGGTGAAGTTATCCAGTTGCCAGCCGGTTGTGAAATAACCATAACCTGTAAACACCACGCCCTCAGAACGTTCTAAAATAGTTGCTAGGATTGAGCTTCTGGCTCAAAAGTGAGCACGTAATTATCGGTGTGGCGAGGATCTTCACCAGTTATGGTGTAGCCAGCTCGTTGTAAAACAGCCAGACTGGCGGCATTAGACTTGGCGACTTTGGCTATTACTTTGGTTTGGCGAAGTGATTCGGTGGCATAGCTAGTAAGAGCAACTACGGCCTTTGTGGCATGGCCTCTGCCCTGGAATTCAGAGCCTAAATAATACCCAATCTCAAGAGGCTGACCGATTATCCGGGTTAACTTGGCAAAGCCCACATTACTATCTCCATCCCATATGTTAAAGCGCCATTCCCTGTCATGTTGGTTAGCATTGCGTTCCACCATAGCTTCTGGCGATTGATATTTAGCAGCAGTGTCATCACCATGCTGGCTAAGATGTGTTCGGTTACGATCAATCAACGCAAACATAGCTGCTGAGTCAGAAGGATATACTTCTCGCAAGACTATACCTTCGTCTACAGGTATTTCTACAGGAGCCAGCCTTAGGCCGTGTTGTTCTAACTTATCTTTGACCTCTTTAAGGCTGCGCCAACCAAATAAAGGATCTTTCGTAAGATCTTGGCTCGTTTTTAGCATAAGTTGCCCTAGAGTATGTACGCCCATCCGTCTTTCCAGCACACGTTGTTGGCGATCATTTAGATCTATGGCATCTAGTGGTAAATATGGCACAATCTCCGGATGCTCAGTTTCTAAGTGCTTAAGTACGCCTAAAAAATGTTGGCGCTGCTCATCCGCACCTTGGTAATAACCTTCACGTTTTGCCAGCGCAATTTGGCCAGCGTTATTTCTTTCAACCTCTGTGCGGCCCTGTTCCACTCCGCTTTCAAAACCAGCTCCGTAGGCAGCGTCATGGACCTGTTGCAAACCATCGAGGATTGGTTCGGGAATTTCAAAAGATGGTTCCATACCTTCGTGTTTGCCAAAAGAGTCAGTACTCATATAGCTATCATACCACAATTACGTAATTCTGTCTACCAAAGAAAAATACTTGGAATAAAAAGAGCCTCCAGAGGGGGTGGGCACCGCTGGAGGCTCATTACACCCTTCAACCCACCCCGGATGAAGCGTCATTGTCCAATATTCTTAAAGACATGCGCCGGCCAATTGGCCATACTGACGTACTCATCATTGAATCGGGACCCGGAAACCGAAGTTTCTGGGGCCTACTGGAGTAAACTCCGGCAGGTTTCGTTAAAGGGGTTAGTATGTTTTAGAGCGCCGAGTCAAATACTTTAGAAGCACCTGACTTTAAAGCCAAAATAAGTGGAGGGTAACAACTTATAATGGCACGCTCTAAAACACTCTAACGTGATCCTTACTCTGTTAAACAGGGTAAGGGTTAGAAATTTGGGGGTATAAGGTACAGTAAGATCGTGAGTGTTGTATTTATCACGCTTACGGATTGCGATTTTATCAAAATTGTTGCATACTGTCAATACTAAAATATATTTTGAGGGATAAATCAATATGCTTACGCTTGAACCGGCTGACTATTCAGAAGCTTTGCGCCAAGCTATGCCGCTGCCCGAACGGCTCTATTATGAAGGGGACTTGCCAGCGCTGCTTGAAAAACGCCGTCTAGCAGTGGTCGGCAGCCGCAAAGCCTCTGCGTACGGCAAACAAGTGACTACCGAACTTGTTCGGGAAGTGGCGGTCAAGGGTGTGGTCATTATCAGCGGCTTGGCTTTTGGGCTAGACTCCATTGCGCACCGCGCAGCGCTAGAGGCCGGCGGCTTTACCATAGCCGTACTGCCAGCTGGGCTAGACACTATTTATCCAACCGGACACACCGCTTTGGCCAGACAGATTATTAAGCAGGGCGGGGCACTGGTGAGTGAGTATCCAGAGCATACCACCGCTCGCAAACATCATTTTATTGCCCGTAATCGAATAATCTCAGCACTGAGCGAAGCCGTACTCATCCCCGAAGCGGCCAGCAAAAGCGGCAGCCTGCATACCGCCCAATTTGCTTTAGAGCAAGGCAGGGAAGTGTTAGCCGTTCCTGGCAACATCACCAGTCCGCTATCGGTCGGCACCAATAATCTGATTCGCACCGGAGCCACACCAATTACTTCCGCCCAAGATATCTTAGAAAGCCTGAATATGGATGGCGCCTTAGCGCAGCTCGAAATCTTGGCTGCCAATGATTCAGAGCACGCTATATTATCTCTGCTCCAAAAGGGAGTCAACGAAGCGTCGTCATTATTGGCCTTAAGCCAATTACCACCGTCTGACTTTAATCAAACACTCACCATGTTAGAGATTAGCGGTAAGATCCGTAGCTTAGGTGGCGGCCATTGGGCTCCGCGCTAAATCATTAACCGATGGCAACTTTTAGGTAAGTACTTGCGCCTTGAGCGGCTTTAGCTTAAGCTAACAAATTCAATCATTCAACGAGCTTGAGAAACATTAGCATAAAGGTATACTGAGTCGTACATGGCAAAAAACCTCGTAATAGTAGAGAGTCCGGCCAAGGCCAAAACCATTGGGCAGTACCTGGGCAAAGATTACACCGTAAAAAGTAGCTTCGGGCATATTCGTGATCTGCCTAAAAAGGGCATATCAGTAGATGTTGACCATAATTTTGCGCCAACTTATGAAATTCCGGCCGATAAGAAAAAAATCGTCAGCGAGCTCAAGAAAGCTGCTGTAGGCGCCACCGTCTGGCTAGCCAGCGATGAAGACCGCGAAGGTGAGGCCATTGCTTGGCACCTGACTCAGGCGCTCAAGTTAGACCCTAAAACCACCAAACGAATTGTTTTTCACGAAATTACCAAACCGGCCATTGAGCGTGCCATTGAAAAGCCTCGGATAGTCGATCAACGTTTGGTTGATGCCCAACAAGCCCGCCGTATTTTGGACCGTTTAGTCGGCTATGAACTATCACCTGTACTCTGGAAAAAGGTGCAGACTGGCCTAAGTGCCGGCCGGGTGCAAAGTGTTGCTGTGCGCTTAATCGTGGAGCGGGAACGTGACATCCGGAACTTTAAACCAGAGGTTAACTTTAAGGTAACAGCCCTGTTTGGCACCAAGGCCGATGATTTGCCGGCCGAACTAGCCATCCGTCTCAAAGACGCCGACAGTGTCAGAGTGTTTTTAGCAGCCGCCGCTAAAGAAACCTTCACTATCAGCGCCATAGATACCAAGCCCGGCACCCGCAGTCCTAGTCCGCCGTTTACCACCAGTAGCCTGCAACAAGAAGCGGCCCGACGGCTGGGCTTTAGCGTTCGCCAAACCATGAGTGTGGCGCAACGCCTGTACGAAGCCGGCAGTATTACCTATATGCGCACCGATAGCACCAACTTGGCCGCCAGTGCGCTGGAATCAATTGGCAACTTTATAACCAAAACGTACGGCGCCAAGTATCACGACAGCAAGCAGTATAAAACGCGCATCGCCGGCGCCCAAGAAGCCCACGAAGCCATTCGACCCACCGATGTGGCCCGCGAACAAGCCGGCGAGGATGATCAACAGCGTAAACTTTATGACCTTATTCGTCGTAGGGCTATTGCCAGCCAAATGTCGCCAGCCCAAATTGAGCGCACTGAGGTGACCATCGCCATGAGCAACCGGTCCGAAGTATTCAACGCCAAGGGCGAAATCTTACTATTTGACGGTTTCTTTAAGGTCTACGGCGGTGGCAAGGACGATGTGCTGCTGCCGCCACTCAAACAAGGGGACAAACTGAATCTCAAGACGCTCACAGGTACCGAGACGTACAGCCGATCATCAGCCCGTTACTCAGAAGCCAGCCTGGTCAAAAAACTCGAAGAACTAGGCATTGGCCGGCCGAGCACTTACGCACCCACTATCAGCACCATCCAAACCCGTGGCTACATTCAAAAAGCCGATGTGGAGGGTACCGAGCGTACCATCCAGGTCTTAACGCTGCTGAGTGGCGCTATAACAGATGAAACCATTACCGAAATCACCGGCGCTGACCGCAACAAACTGCTGCCAACAGCCTTGGCGGACATGACCACTGATTTCTTGGTTAAATACTTCGGTGAGATTTTGGATTACGATTTTACAGCCCACGTCGAACAAGATTTTGATGATATTGCCGACGGCAAACAGCAGTGGGAGAAGATGCTGCAAGACTTTTACAAGGGTTTTCACCCCTTGATCGAAAAGAGTGATGACATCAGCCGCGAAGAAGCTAGCCAGGCCAGAGAACTGGGCACCGATCCTAAGACCAAACGGCCAGTGATCGCTCGGTATGGCCGGTATGGCCCCATGCTCCAGCTAGGCGAAGCCGAAGACGAGGAAAAGCCCAAGTTTGCCTCCTTGCCAGCGGACACCACACTCGAGACCGTCACCCTAGAACAAGCCCTAGAAATGTTTACGTTGCCGCGCACCGTCGGTAAAACCGAGGATGGCCAAGACATTCTGGCCGATATTGGCCGCTACGGTCCATATATTAAGGTGGGTAAGACGTTTGTATCTATCAAAGATCAAGATCCACTAACTATTGATGAAGAAACGGCCCGTATGGCGTACGAGGAAAAGCTCAAGCAAAACGCCGATAAGTACATTGCTGAGTTTAAAGGCGGTCTAAAAATAGTTAACGGCCCGTACGGCCCGTACGTCACCAATGGCAAAAAGAACGCTAAAATTCCTAAGGAAACCGATCCAGCCAAGCTCACCGAAGCTCAAGCCAAGAAGTTACTGGCCGAAGCTCCCGCCAAGCGTCCGCGTTTCCGCCGCTCCAAAGCCGCTTAAGGGCGGACTCTCCGTTATCTCCCCGTTTGTCACATGCCTCTATTACATAGACCTCTATTCCAAAAATGGCTAAAAGCAATCCAAGGTTATCCACAATTTGCTCGGGGAGCAAGTACGTTTTATGGTGATATTTCTACACCATGTATTGTGCTTATGCGTCCATTTCGTGCTAAAATAACATATAGTACAATTATACTTGACGCATTAAAATATAGTTGTTATAATAGTATAAATTCATTGATTTAACAGATTAGGAAAAGAATGGCAGACCAAAAAACATCACCGGTACTGAATATTGAGAACATTGTGGGTGATATTCTTGGCACCATCGAACGCGAGCGTGAACGCGAGATCGTATCACGTCGCTTTGGCTTATATGACCGCAAAGAAACACTAGAACAAATTGGTGAGCTTTTAGGCATTACCCGCGAGCGTGTTCGCCAGCTTGAAAAAGCCGTGGTTACCCGCTTGAAGGCTACAGCCGAAAAAGATCTACCAAATATTACAGACGTTCAGAAAACTTTTATTGAACAGTTAAAAAAGATGGGCGGCGTGGCTCGCGTTCAGGACCTCGGCGCTACTTTGACCACTGATAATAGTCGTACCGATCAAGCTCGCGTTTCCTTCTTAGCTCAACTCAGTCCAAAGCTGGTTGTGATTGATGAAAACGATCACTTCTACCAATCTGTTGGTCTAGCCGACCTCCACAACGAAAAAGCCCTGCGCGACCAAGTAGGGAAGGTGATCGAGGCCATTAAGAAGATTGGTGAGCCCACTACTATTGATAAAGTCGCCGAAGCCGTAGGGGATAAGGATCAAAAGCATGTTGAGGCTTTAGCAAGCACCAGCAAGCAGCTGGCCAGCCTGAACAACCGTTGGGGACTGATAAAGTGGCCAATGGTCAATCCTAAGAACATTCGTGACAAAATCTACGTTATTTTAAAAGAAAACGGCAAGCACATGCACTTTAACGAGATTGCTGGCGCCATCAAAGACTCTGAATTTAAGCGCAAAGACGTGACCACTCAGGCTATTCATAATGAGCTGATCAAAGACGGCCGCTTTGTATTAATTGGCCGTGGTATTTACGCGCTTAGGGAATGGGGCTACAAAAAGGGAACTGTTGCCGATATCATCAGTGATGTGCTCAAAAAAGCTAATGAGCCGCTGCACCGTGACGAAATTGTCAAACGAGTGCTTAAGAGCCGCTACGTCAAAGAAACTACTATCCTATTGAACCTACAGGGCAAGCCGCAGTTCAAGCGTGTCGCCAAAGCCACTTACTCCTTAGCAGAATAAGGATTGTGCCGATGCCTGGTGCGGAGAAGCTTCAGTTAACGCCAATGCAAGAAGTTGTGGTCGTGCGATTAGCCTGCAATGGTCCAGAAACCAGCTTGTCTTTAATGCAGGCCTTCGAGTTAGGTCATTCCACGGTGTATAATCACCTTGATGCTCTTACTGAAGCTGGGCTTATTGCCGCGACTGTGGCTTCTTCAGACGTACCTACCCGCGGACGACAGCCAAAGCTATACAGCGTTTCCGAGGAAGGTACTTATAAGCTTATCGACTACTTCCAAGAGAAAGCAGACCGAATAGCTGAGGTTCTGGAAGCCTTACGGCTAATTATTTAGCTTGTTAATAAACTGTACAAATTGCGAACACGGCTGAAGTGGTTGGCTTAATAGGAGATTAGTACGACAGCTGGCAAATGAGGACTGTCATGGAATAAAGCAGGGTGCTTAAAAATTCAAAACAAAAATTAAAACGTGAGGAGGAAATTAGGCGGCTGGCAGCAGCAGTAGAGCACAAAGCAAGACCGACATGTGTTGTCGTACAATATATCTTTTACGACGTTACCTATAGTTTTAAAGATGGCTCCTATTACCTCACTTACAGGGGAGTATGAAGCCTTACTAGGCTTTTATGCTGACTTGCAACGGTACTGCCCGGGTTAGCTAGCTACGAACTTGATCATTAGGCGCTAGTGCCCCTAAAAGCCATGTCCTATAGCTTCCAGCCACCGGCCGTGAGTGTTTGCTTTTTTACGACATTGATATTGTTATAAAGTTTTCCACAGGCCAATTATTTGACTTTTGGTCGCCTGCATTGCTTTATAATATTTTTTGAGTTCCCCTGCCTTACTTATGTTTCACGCTAAATATTTGACTTTTCACGTTTCTGATACTTTTATATAGTTTATTGCATTTGTCTGGTAGATAGCAAACTGAACAAATTACGAACTATTAGGGGAGAGCGGTGCATTGCTACTTGTAATATGCTCGTTCTGGTACTCGAACATCGATGTATTCGGCCGGTGTTATATGGCTTTGTTCTAGATTATCTTTTAGGGCTAAGTAGGTCCCTGCCTGCTGCCTAGGGTCCTCGGCCATATTGAATTTTACATAGTAAGCCACACCCTTGATATGAACCTGGAGCTCATTGGCACTGGTTGGCAGCACTAAGGACTCTAGGCTAATGTGCTTGGCCTGGAGCTGGGCTACTACCTCTTTAATAAAGCTCACACTCTCTTTTGGCAGGACCACCTTGCCAACCGCCACTTGCAGTCCGCTTTGATCTGTAACAGCCGGTAAATCACCGGTACCTAGTTTTTGGGCTTGGTCAGCTGGCAGCATTACCCGGCCGCTGTCGTCTAAGACATACTGGCGGTGATCACTGCTCATCAGCAGTAGCTGTGGCTGAGCCAGCTGCAGGCTTATAACCGGCCGGCGGCCAACCAACGGCACGCTAATATAGGCGTTGCTGATCTCTGGAAAGTGTTGTTTCAGCTTCATGCTTACGGCCTGCGTGTCAATGGTCAGTTTGCTGCGGCTGCTGAATGAGCTGTTCAATATCTTGCGACCTTCCGCTTGGTAGACTGATGAGTCACGGAGGTGCTGATTAGGAGCTAGGGTGTCTTGTAGTTGGATAATCCGGGGGTTGGTACTAAGGCCCAAACTAAACAGCAAACTGATGACGATCGCTGCCAAAGCCAGATAGCTCGGTAGTTGATGCAGCCAGCTAAGCTTGGCTTTACGGGGCGCCGATTGCCCTTCCCTGCGCCGCGGCACATCTTCTGGACGATTACCACGATTAGCATAATAGGAAAATGTACTGCTCTGCTTTTGGTTCTCTTGAATACTGCGGCGTCTACCGGTGTTCTGCTGCTGTTTTTTTCGCCCCAACACGGCGCTTACCCTTCCCTTTTAGGCATGAAACTTTCTAAAAGCAAAGTGGCCAGCTCATGAGCGGCCGCCGGCTTAGCAAACTGGGCAATATTATCGCCGAGTTGCTGACGCCTACCTGAATCATCTAGCAGCTGCTGGATAGCCGTTTGGAGTACGGTCTTATCCTTGAGTTGCGATTCTGCCACTTCGATAATGGCTTGTTTTTGAACAAAAGCTTGCGTGTTCTTGAGCTGGTGACCACCGGTTAATAAGGGATTAGGGATCACGATGCAAGCTTTGTGCAGGGCTGCCCATTCGGCCAGATTGGTAGCACCTGCCCGGGTAATCACCACGTCGGCAGCCACGCCAACCTGGTACATATCATGAATATAGCCGTGAACCTGCACCCGTTTACGCTGGTCATCCGGAATGACTGCGTCATAGGCTGCCTGCATAAGCTTCTCGTGGTCTAAACCAACGGCATGAATTATGGCCAAGCCGGGATTTTTTTCAAGCAAGACTGGCGCAATGCCTATCAGCGCTTCATTAACGCGTTGGGCTCCCAAACCACCACCAGTCACCAGCATGACTTGCGAGTAGCCACCCAGCCCTAATGTTTGCTTAATCTGTTTTTTCTCGGCCTCGGTGGCTACTTGGTAGTGGCTGTCGATTGGCACACCAGTGTAGCGCATCTTATCGGGCGCATAGCTGTATAGCTCTGGAGGCATACCCACCGCGTACAGCAAGGCCCATCGGCCAATTAAGCGATTAGCCAGCCCGGGCAACGCATCAGAATCATGCGTAATAAATGGAATGTGGAGCTGGTGCGCAGCTACGCCTACCGGTACGGAAACAAAGCCACCTTTAATAAAAATACCAACCGGATGCAAACGCTTAAGTAGGCGGCGACTTTGCTGGATGCCCCGAGCCACCCGAGTCGTATCTCGAGTATTTTTAGCCAGTGTCGGTATATCAACCAGCTGACGCCACTTTTCCCCGTGATAGCGCCGCCACTTCCCTGCCCAGATGTACGCCACCTGGTCTATATCACTTGAGCGAGCAATAACATTGTGCAGCTTTTCGCCTTTTTGCCCTATATAGACGAGCTTTACATCCGGCCTGAGCTTCTTTAACTGGTGGGCCACGGCTAAGATGGGCGTAATGTGGCCCCCTGAGCCACCACCGGTCAGCACGATGGTTTTAGGTTCGGTAGCGGACGGCTGTGGTCGCAAAACGCTCACGCGAGGCTCCTTCCTTGTTTGGCGGCTGATTAGTTTGCGGCACAAAGGTGGTGTAGCGAGAAATATTAAAGGCCACGCCTAGAGCCCCAGCCACAAACAGCAAGCTGGTACCACCATAGCTAATAAACGGTAAAGTGATGCCCTTAATAGGCAGTAGCCCAATCATGGCCCCAATATTAATCAAAGCTTGCGTGCTAAACCAGGCCAATATACCCATGACTATCAATCGGCTGTAATCGTCAGGTGCTCGTTCGGCAATAGCCTTTAAGCGAGCAAAAAAAGCTGCATAGATAGCTAACAGTAAGGTAACTCCTATAAAACCAAACTTTTCGGCAATAATGGCAAAGATAGAGTCGTTGGCGGCTTCTGGTAAGTAGCCATAGGCTTGCACGCTACGAGCCAGCCCCAGCCCGGCTATGCCGCCGGAGCCTACCGCAATCAAGGCCTGACAAGCTTGATAGCCAGCGTTTTGGCAATCGCGCTCCGGGTGCAGGTATGTTAGCAGGCGATCACGTCGATAGCCGCTGGAAGCCACGGCTAATACCGTGCCAATCACCACAATACCGGCGATCATACCTACCCGCTTCAGTGGCATGCCGGCCACAAAGACCATAGCTGCCATCATAGCCACCATAACGCCTGTAGAGCCTAAATCACTTTGAAAGACCGCCACAACCGCTCCTATGGCTCCTAAAACAATCATTAGTGGCTTGAGCGTTTGTTGGTAGTTGTTGAGGGCGCCACGGCGAATTCGATCACTTAAAAAGCCAGCTAGCCAAATCAGGAGTGCAAACTTGATCAGCTCAACTGCCTGGAACGACATACCGCCAAATTGAATCCATCGGTAGGCGCCGTTAACTCGCTGGCCAAACAAACGGACCGCCACAGCAGCCACAGCAGCGGCAATGATCATTGGTTTTTCTACCTTGCGCCACCACTGGACTGGCGTGTTGGCCACGGCTAAAAATGCCACGGCACTTAAGCCAATAGCCATAAACTGTTTACTGACATAATAACCGCCACCGGCGCCATTTTTATCAAGTCCGGGACTAATGGCGTAAACCACCACCAAGCCTATGGCAATCAAAGCAGTTGCCAGCATCACTAACCAATAATCAGGTCGGTGACGGCGCTGCTCGCGAGCGTCAATGGTCGACGGGCGTCTACGTTGACTGGTCGACATCATCTGAGTGGCCCCTTATTATTTCTGCCACCACAGGAGAAAGATAATCAATCCAAGGACGCTACAGACTTGGCCGAGCACCCAAAAGCGCATGGTCACTTTGGTTTCTGGCCAGCCGCTGGCTTCAAAATGATGATGAATTGGCGCTACCTTGAAGATCTTTTTCCCATTGCGGAGTTTTTTAGAAGCAATCTGCAGTAAGGTGGAGCCGGCTTCGGCTACAAAAACCAACCCAATAATCGGCAGCAAAATAACAGTATTGGTCAGCATGGCCACCACCCCTAGCGCGGTCCCCAGTGCAAACGAGCCGATATCGCCCATAAAAAACCGAGCTGGATAAATATTAAACCAGGTATAGCTAAACAAGGCGCCAACCACGCTCATACAAAAACCGGCAATGCCATAGCGGTGCTCAATAAAAGCAATGACGGCGTAAGTGCCGAACGCAATCGCTACCAGCCCACCAGCTAAGCCATCGAGCCCATCGGTAATATTGACGGCGTTGGCGGTAGAAACCACTACTAAGACAAATAGCGGGATGATCAGCCAGCCAATATGAACCGTATTTAAAACCGGCACGTGAATGCTCGTCACATCAAGCTTAAAGTAAAAGAACCAACCACCAATGAGAGCCACCAGAGTAGTCAGCAGCAACTTGAGCTTTGAAGGCAATCCAGCCACGCCAAGCCCATTGCCGCGGATATTAATAATATCGTCGATAAGCCCAACCAAACCGGCGCCGGCAAAGGCTGCAATGGGCAGCCAGGTCTCTGCCCGACTAAGGTTGGCAATAAGCGTTACAAAACCCACAGCGGCCACAAAAACTATGCCTGCCATGGTGGGAATATGCCGTTTATGTTTCTCGGCGTGCAGACTAGTAAAAATTTTGGCTACTTCGCCGGTCACGGCATTGGTGCGGGGCTTTTTCCACCATTCAAACTTATAGGCCAGCGTGGTATACACCGGCGTTAGCAACATGCTCACCAAAAAACTGAGAAAGCCCAGCAGTAATATGCGGATAACGGTGTTTGTTTCGACGACGATGTATAAGGTATTCATGTCTGTTTTTTCTCTTTAAATCTCATTATAGCAGTTTAACTCTTTGGCAGCACCCCAAAATTATCAATTAACATATTGGTCAGATTGCCAAAAATTGGAGCCGCGGCTTTTGACCCGGCATAGCCAGTAATGCCGGGTTGATCAACCCGTACCACAATCACGTACTGCGCCTTGTTGCCGCCGACAAAGCCCATAAACATACCGTTGTACTTATCTTCGTAGTAGCCGCCGGTGGGCTTGGCGATCTGCGCCGTGCCGGTTTTACCGCCAATCATAAATTGGGACCGGAGATTGGGCATGCCGTACGTAATGTGGTTACGATTAATCACGTTTTCCAAAAAGCCAACCAGTGTCGTACTGACATTAGCACTGACCACACCATTCTTAATTATGGTTGGCTGCTTAGTAGTTATCCTGCCGTCTGCGGCAGTAGTTCTATCAATCAAATGCGGCTGATAATAGGTGCCGCCATTTACTAGGCTGGATAGCGCCGCGCCCATCTGGAGCGGTGTGGCCGTCATACCCTGGCCAAAAGCCGTGTTGGCGTACTGAATATTGAGGCCAAAGCCCTTATCTGGATCAGGAATACTGCCACCTGCTTCATAGCCTTGCTCTATGCCAGTTGGTTTGCCAAATTGATAGTGATTTACCATATAATCATGCCAAGCATCGCGGGCTTTTTGATTGACTTCTCCCCCACCCATTTGCATGAGCAGCCAGGTGGCGCCGGTGTTTAAAGATAACGACAAAATATCAGAAATGCTGCGAGTACCTGGACCGCCATCTTCTTCGATATTAGTGACCGTGGCGTCACCGATAGTAAATCGACTGGGGTCAAAATACGTGGTGTTGGCATTTACCACTCCCTGGTTTAGGGCGGCGGCGGCCGTTAAGGGCTTCATAATTGAACCCACCTCCAGCGGCGAGCTGACATCATTGTTATTAAACGCATTGGCGTCGGTTACTTTATAAAACTCCCCCGGATTATAGGTTGGATAATTGGCCATGGCTTTAATAGCCCCGGTGTACGGGTCCATGATGATGGCCCCGCCCGACTTTGATTTGGCGGCGTCCAACCCCGCCTTAAGGATGTCTTCAGCCTGGCGCTGCATGGCAATATCAATCGTCATGGTCACTCGGTCGCCGCTCTTAGGCGCTTTTAAAACATTGTCCTTGTTGGCGGCCAGCGGCACACCCTGGGCATCGGTAATAGCCTTAAGTTCGCCGGGTGTTCCCTGTAGTTCTTTATTGAGGTACTGCTCAAGGCCATACTTGCCCTGCCCCTCGTCGTTGACAAAGCCCAGCAACTGAGCGGCCAAAGGCCCTTGCGGATAGGTTCGGTAGTCTTCTTCTCTGGTACCAATGCCCAGCAGATTCAGTTTATCGAGTTTATCCTTTTGTTCTTTGGTAAGCTTTTTGGCCAGCACCGCGTAGCGGCTATTTTGCTTCATGACATTTATGTACTGGCTATAGTCACCACCGATGTTTCCTTGGATTTTTCCCGCCGCCTGAGCTGGATCTTTAACATATTTTGGATCGGCAAATAAGGTGTAGCGCGGTTCGTTCAAGACAATCGGAACCACTTGATCGCCTTCGTGGGCCTCAATAATACCGCGAGCCGGTGGAATTTCATATTGTTTGAGCTGAGTTTGCAGAGCGGCAATGTGGTAATGGTTATAACGAATAACCTGTAAATAAAATAAACGCACCACAAACACAGCCATGATTATGGCCAGTAGTCCGTACCATACGCGAATCCGTGTAGTCGGTGATAAAAATGGTCGGTTAACAGCCGGAGGGGTCATCAATCAGAAATAGTAGACTTAGGCGCTGCCGCTACCAAATTCTTGGTCGCCTCACTATTCTTTACGCGATCAAGTGCTTGCAAGCGAGCCGAAGCTACCTCTAAGTCATCATGTTCTTGCTTGAGACTGGTCTGTTGCTTTTGAAGATCGTTAATATGATAGCCGTAGGCATTGGTTTTTGTAACTTGCGTCAGATATAAGAGTCCGAGCACGCAGGCCAAGACGATCAAGATAACAGTGTTACTGACCGGTCCTAGGGTGCGTGTAGTGTCTTTAAAACTAACTGCGTTTTGGTTACGCTGTCCGTAGCGCTGACGCCCTAAAGCGAGTGAACTTGAGTATGTCATAATACCTTTTTGTTTTTATATTTGTTGATTTGGAGCGGTGGACGGTTTTGGCGCCCACCGCATATTTTCGAGCGTACTAAAGTACTTTTACGCGAACTTTGTACGCCCTGGAGCTACTTTTTACCGTTATCGGCATAAGTAACGCTCCTTTCATTGTTTATTTTTACTGCGGCTCGCAGTTTTGCACTGCGGGCTCGCGGATTGAAAGCTAATTCTTGGGCGCTAGCCATGACTGGATTTTTGGTCAGGAGTCTTAGACTAGCATCATATCGGTTACCGGCCCGCTCTTTAAACGCCAGTTTTACGATGCGGTCTTCTAGGCTATGAAAGCTGATGATGGCAATACGGCCACCTACGGCTAACAGATCAAACCACAGTGGTAATGCGGCTTCCAGCATGCTTAGTTCGCTATTTACCGCGATCCTAAGCGCTTGGAAAGTGCGCGTGGCTGGATGAACCCTGCTACTCCCCCGCCCAACTGCCTTACTAATAACTAAGGCCAGTTCGGTTGTGGTATGCAGTGGCCGGTGCTCAACTATAGCTCGCACTATAGTTTTAGCCCGCGGCTCTTCACCCTCGGACCTCAGCAAGTTTTCCAGCTCGGTTTGCCCAAACGTATTGACTATGTGCTCAGCTGTTAAGGTCTGGCGCTGGTCCATTCGCATGTCCAACGGTCCATCTTGGCTAAACGCAAAGCCCCTGTCGGGGTTGTCAAGGTGCGGTGACGAAACGCCCAAATCGGCCAAAATAAGATTAAACTGTTGTCCTTCGCGTATAAGCAACTGGCTGGCCGCCAGAAAATCACTATGGATGATGCTGACATCTTGGCCATTAAAGTGCTGCTTCAGACTATCCACGGCCTGCTGGTCCCGATCGACCAATACGGCTTGGTGCTTTGTCTGCGCTAGTACTAGTTCAGCGTGTCCACCATACCCTGCCGTTAAGTCCAGATAGGCATCTCCGGATTGTGGGGTTAGGTTGGCGAGCACTTCTTGACTGAGTACTGGTATATGTTTGGTATTTTTATTTTGGTTTTGGTGCATCTTTTTGTTTTTGTTAGATTAGCTTGCAAGGGTTTTGCGCCTTACTCGTTAGCTAACCTTTTTCAAAGGTCACCTAATCAGCAATCAACTGTTTGTTTTTTTGTAATAGTTTTTGTTTTTGTACTTCACTACTAGCTTTATGCTAATAGTTTTTAGTTACGGGCGGAACTATCTGAAGTTTTGTGAGAAAGACATATGAGCCTTATAACTTCAGACTACCTGTAACTGTAAGTTTTGAGAGACTTATGTGTGAGGTGGAGTTTTGGGAGGTGTTTTTTAGGAAAGGTGCGAGGGTTTTTACAGTGGTTACCCTTTTGGCCACCTGTTGACTGCCGATTAGCTAACCTCATAACAACCTCATGCCACGCCAGCCTGCTGCCCGGCAAAGCCGGTCACCCGCTGGTGCTCTTGACGTATTGCTGTGTCAGATTCTGCGGTACTCCCTCACCGTATTTCATATACGGCTCGGTCCGTTCCTCGCCTCTTCCTTGCACTACGTTCAAGCATGAGCTTGTTTACTAAAGTACTAATCGTTTGGTGAATTGTTAAAGGACTTCTTTTTTATTTGGCGATTAGGCGCCAGTATTTTCCAGCCCGGACCGCTACTACATCTCGGTTGATGCCGGCGTAGTCAAGCAAGTGCTGCTCAATGGTGACCCTGCCCTGCTTTTGATCCAGCGGGGCTTCTAGTTTACCTGAGCGGAATTGAACATTTATGTCGGCCGTCTTTTCGTCCAGGATGTTTCCCTGAAGTGACGGTTCAACCTGTTCATCCCACACTGACTGAGGGTACAGGTGCAGATAGTTTTGGAAGCCACGAGTAAGAACTACACCGCTCGCGAACTCGCTTCGAAGCTCAGCCGGTATGGTTAACCGCCGCTTGTCGTCAAGCTTGCGTTCGAAGTAATCCGTAGTCGCCATCCCTTTTAATCTGCTAGTGGTTTTTATTTTTTCTCTCGTAAGTAGCCTAAGGCACGTGCGTTATGCTTTGACTACCCACGACTACCCACTGACAAGAATAGTACTACCCACTATTACCCACTTGCAAGCACTTTATCTCTAAAATCGACTTTTAACACATAAGTTATCCACAATTTTGGGTAAAATAAAAATCCACCACAACATGTGGTGGATAAGTCAGTGAGCTAGACGCTATTACTGGTCGGACTTATTTGGGCTTACTGCATGAGCGCTTGGATCAACCGGCTGAATATCGTTAGGAGATACCATATGGCCGCCAGCATTAACCATATCAAATGTTCGAGCACTTGGTGCGTCAAAGCGTTGCTTGGCCTTGGCATCGTTTTCACTAGCGTTAACCATCGCTGTTGCGCTTGCAGCAGCAAGAGCAGCCATTGCCACAGCTTTACTACCTACTCTTAGGGCACCACGGCGCCGTACAATAGTATCGGAACTGACGTTAGCCTGGTCAATGCCCATGCTTTTTTCGCCTTTTCGGTAAAAATATTCTTGTACGCGGTTTTTGTTATTTGGATTTCTACTCATAAGCACCTATAATAGCAAAACATATGCGTTTTGTCAACTATAGGGTTAACTGTGTTTTTTGATGTAGTCCGCAAACCACTTCCCACTTGGTCGAACAGTGCGCTTCATTCCATGGGCTCTATCTACTTCTACTAAACCAAACTTTGGCCACCAGCCATAGGCCCACTCAAAATTGTCTAGTAAGCTCCAGTGGAAGTAGCCGCGAACATCCACGCCTTCGCTCATAGCTCGCTGCAGGGCGATTATGGATTCCTGCAGCCACCATTGCCGATATTGATCTTGTTCGTCGGCCACGCCATTTTCCGTAATAAAGATTGGTTTTTTGTAGCGGGCCCAGACGCGCAGCAGTAATGGGTACAGCCCTTCTGGCTCCATGTACCAGCCAAGATCGCTCAATGGTACGTGGGGGTTTTCTCGTTTAAAGGTTTTGTAGTAATCGGTGAAGTAATAGTTAAAACCAACAAAATCCTGCTGCTTGCGGATACGCCGCAAAAACCACCAGTTCCAAAGGTAACGCATAACCTTGGTGGATAACTCATCGAGCACATCATGTGGCCGTTTGGCTTGGATGTTAGCCAACTGGGCGGCCACGCCAATTTGCAGCGATGGTTTGGTGGCTTTTAAGATTTTATAGGCCTGGCGGTGCGCCGACACCAAATTAATGTAGACCCGTATTAGGCTCCAGTAACTATGTTCTTGTGGAGGCCATTCACCGGTAACGTAGCCAAAGCTAGTAAAGACGTTTGGCTCGTTAAGCGTTATGACATATGTCAGATCATCAACGTATTCTTCGGCAATCTTACCCACCAGCCGAGTAAAATACTTTATGTTCTGATGTTTCTTAAAGCCGCCCTTGGCATCGAACCAGGTTGGCACTGTCCAGTGCCAAATATTTAAAAATGGCTCGAGCCCACGTTTTTTCATGGCTTTAATGTACCGGCGATAATGCTCAATCGCTTCTTGATTCCACTGCCCTTCTTCGGGCTCTAACCTGGACCACTCAATACCAAA
This sequence comes from Candidatus Saccharimonadota bacterium, assembly GCA_028288965.1. GTDB lineage: Bacteria > Patescibacteriota > Saccharimonadia > Saccharimonadales > JAQGHD01 > JAQGHD01. The sequence goes on from JAQGHD010000021.1 coordinate 48,804, forward strand.
ACGAAAGGCATTGAGATTGAGGCTTTTAGCTATACCAAAATCTTCGTCGTAACGGTTAAAATGATCAACACCTTTGCCGGAGACATAGTTATTGGGATCTTCGGCTCGCTTTTTTATATGTTCCCAGTTAGGTAACCACCCCAGTCGCTTTTCGGCAGTTTTGGCAAATTCAGCGGCGTGGGCCAACTCCCAAACGGTCCATTGATTGTGCGCGCCACCCTCTACCTGGTAGGACGCCGTGCTGGCGCCCCAATAAAATTCTTTAGGAAAATCTGCTTTATCCACGTTAGCTGCTATTATACCTCACCGCTTATCTATAACCATGGTTACAAATTGTTGAGCCGCTGCATATCCTCTTTTGCGAGCTCAAAGTCAAAGACGGCCAGATTTTCACGGATCCGATCGGGGTTAGTCGACTTAGGAATGGGTATAGTATCGTGTTGGATTGCCCAGCGCAGCATGACCTGTGCGTTAGACTTACCAACTTTCTTAGCAACCTCTGTAATGCTGGGATGGTTGAGATGTGAACCTCGAGCCAAAGGGCTATAGGCTTCTACGACTATGTTATGGGCTTTACAGAAAGCCAAGATCGGTTGCTGACGCCGGTATACAAAGGGATGAAATTCTATTTGGTTCACAGCCGGTACAACTTCGGACTCGCCCAAAACTTCTTCAAGATGCTCCACCATGTAATTGGATACACCGATGGCTTTGGCCCGCCCTACTTTATATATATCTTGCAGAGCCCGCCAGGCATCATGGCGGCGCTCGGTAGCTGGCCAATGAATCAAATATAAATCAATGTAGCTAAAACCCAGTCGCGCCAGCGAATCATCAAAGGCGTCGATGGCGCTGTCATAGCCTTGATCGGAGTTCCAAAGTTTGGTGGTGAGAAAAATTTCCTCTCGAGGAATGCCCGATTCGCGAATGGCCTGTCCAACTCCCTTTTCATTGCCATAAATTTTGGCCGTATCTATTAACCGGTAGCCGGCCTTAAGTGCCTCGGCAACGGCATTTTTGGCTTTGCCATTGAGCAAAATTTGCCAGGTACCAAAACCAATAGCCGGTATAACCAAACCATTATTTAGCGTGTGACCTTGTCCCATCAATCCTCCTCCTACAGCCTTATTGTAAGCAAATAGCTACGAGTTCGATGTTGGTTTTCCGACACTTGGCCTTGGTTTAGAGCCTCTGAATTGCAATTGCTGCTTCATTTTATCTAGCCTGACAATGTATTTTTCAAACTGATTTAAAAGCTGTGAGTACTGCCAGTTAGGCGTTAATATCTGGCCTAGTTTACCTTGCTCGTCCAGGTATTCGGCCAAGCAGTAAAAATCCCCGTCACCAGAGATAATAATCGCCTTTTGGTAATTCTTAAACTCTTTCATGGCCCAAAGTACTAGCTCAGCATCGATGTTACCTTTAATTGGCTTCTTTTCTTCTGGTTTATCGTCTTTGTTGTCGGCATCCACTGGTTTATCGACGTGTGGTTTGGTCATGTCCTGGGTCGGCTTTAAAACTATAAGATACCCAGCGTCGTGCAACTGTAAGTACATATCTTCGTATTCGGGCACGTGACCGATAAACATATAAGCCTGTGTGACGCCATATCTCTCTTGTAAAAAGCGGCGGAACTTTCGCCAGTCCATTTTCCACCCTAGTTTTTGAATGCCTAAATTCAAATTTTGGTTGTCTATAAAAGCAAAAACTTCCGGTTTCTTAGCACTTGTCATCTACACTCATCATACCATTTTGCTTTAATTTATTCTTTTGGATCGTGAGCGAATACTGGAGCCCGAGCAGCCAGGACCACATTATTATTGAAAGGTAAGGTTAGCTCACCCCAATTACTAGCCCACCCATGTAGCTCCCAGAATGGTAAGCCCGAGCTAATTCCCCCATCATCGACTGGCTCAATAACTATACCTAATCCGTGTGAACACCATTCACTTTTAGCATTGACTGGATTTTCCATAAAGACCGTTGGGCGAACGCCCTGAATAGTCCCAAAGACATCTGGTTCGGTCAAATAACCCTCGCCGTTTACGGCATAGAGACTCGTTAAAAATAACAAGCGACTACCGATTTCTTGGCGTATGTATCGTTCCGCTTCGGCAACTAAGAGGTCACTATCGCGTTCATCAGCATCAGCCAGGGTGTCGAAAATAGTATGATACGTCTGCGCCATATCGTTAAGCGGTGATAGATCAATCGGATCCTTCTCAAGGAGTTCATGCTTTAGGGTTACGAATGGCATAGTTTTTTAAACACCTTATTGCTTTTGCAACAATAATACCACTTTTGAGCTTTTATTAAATAGCTTTGGCCCGCGGCTGGCTAGCTTAGGTAGTAGGTGTTTTTGGAGTAATAGCAATATCTGTGGTGTCAGCCTGTTTAGTGACGTGATCACCAATATTCACTTGCTGATACTTGCCTTCACTCACCTGCCAGTTAATAGTTTTGCCGGTACTCGTTTGCACTTTGATCATGTAACTGTGGGTTACATTGCCAGTATTTCCGCCCATGTTAATGGTCAGGCCGCCTTGACCTTGATTGGTGTTGTTCACCATTTCTCGCACATCTTTGTCTATGACTTCTCCCTCAAACGCCATGCTCCGTCGGCGCAGATAAAGCCCAATTACAAATGCCAGTATGGCTACCACTACCCCGACTAATAAAGCTGGTTTCATGTGCTCATAATAGCAGCTATTTTATGTATACTAAAAGTGATGAAACGACGCATTGCTGTTCGTGGTATTGTGGCGCACAACAACAAACTGTTGTGCGTAAAGTTAAAGCCCTACAAAGGAGCCATCAAGGGAGATTTTTGGTGCACACTTGGTGGGGGTGTTGATACTGGCGAAGCCCTGGTGCCAGCCCTCAAGCGCGAAATAATCGAAGAAGCTGGAGTGGTACCAGTAATTGGTGACCTCTTATATATTCAGCAATTCAGACACGAAGCCACGGAGCATTTAGAGTTCTTTTTTCATATAACAAATTGGAATGATTTTGTTAACCTCGACGTTTCTAAAACGTCTCATGGGACAATCGAAATAGCCACTCTGGCATTTATCGACCCCACGAAAGAGCACCTTTTACCGCAATTTTTAACCACTGAGGACTTTTCTGATCTGCATAATCAGCCCACCAAAATCTTTGACTATCTATGATTCTATAGCGTCTTCACCAAAGTGCTTTTTAAGACGAGCCCGAATGGAACCGGGATGACGGCCAAACGTCTCTGTTAGCTCTGCAATGGTAATACTTTTTCCAGCCGAAAATAACTTGACCAGCTTGGTGTCGTCGGTAGTCTGCCAGGGCCGGTAGGCG
>JAQGHD010000029.1 GCA_028288965.1 Candidatus Saccharimonadota bacterium
CTGGGGTTAAATGATCAATCGGTTTTCCCAGAACTATCTTTTGAAGAGACCACCACTACGCACGGTATGCAAGTAGTCTTTGTGATTGAAGCTGAACAACCAGCCCATGCCCGTGCACTATTAGAAAAATTTGGTATGCCTTTTGAAAAGGTAAGGGAAGGATAATATGGCTAAGAAATCAAGCATTGCAAGAGATGAAAAGCGTCGTCGGATGCACACACAGTACGCTGCCAAGCGCGCCGAGTTAAAAGAGCTTGGTGACACAGAGGGACTACACAAATTGCCTCGAAATTCGTCACCAACACGGCTTAAGAATCGGTGTATTGAAACTGGCCGTCCCCGTGGTTATATGCGGACGTTTGGTCTAAGTCGTATTAGTTTTCGTGAACATGCAAGCAAGGGAGAAATCCCTGGTGTAACTAAGTCGAGCTGGTAGGGAGGAGCCTATGTCAACAACTACAACAGATCCAATCGCCGACATGCTTACTCGTATCCGCAATGCGATCAGTGTCCGCAAAAGTGAAATTTTAGTGCCCCATTCCAAAGTTAAGGAATCGGTCGCTGAGCTATTGGTTAAAAACGGCTTCTTGAGTAAAGTAGAAGTCAACGAACTCGGTGTTGGAAAAATGATGAAGATCACCATTTATAGTGAGGACACCAACCCAAACATTACGTCTATTGTCCGATTAAGTAAGCCAGGACGTCGTCAGTACGCCAATGCCGGCCACATTCCAACTGTCAAACGAGGCCGCGGTATCGTCATTATCTCCACCAGTAAGGGTATGATGACCGGCGACGAAGCTCGGCAGGAGCACTTAGGCGGCGAATTAATGTGTGAGGTTTATTAAGATGAGTCGAGTAGGCAAGCAGCCAATTACTATTCCATCCGGCGTGACTGTCGTGGCCAGCACTGACAGCGTTACCGTCAATGGCAGCAAGGGCAGCCTTAGCCAGTTCACCATGCCAGACATTACCGTCAAACAAGAAGGCGAGCAAGTTCTGGTCACCCGCGTCAGCAATGAGCCAAAAATCCGTTCTAAACACGGTTTGATGCGCTCACTCATCCAAAACATGATAACTGGCGTGAGTGAAGGCTTCAGCAAGCAGCTGGAGATTAATGGGGTGGGCTACCGTGTAGCTTTGAATGGAACCGATCTTAAGTTCAACTTGGGCTTCTCGCATGATGTTATTTACAAATTACCACAGGGCATCACTGCTAAAGTTGAGCAAAACATTATTACTATAAGTGGTATAGATAAACAACAAGTCGGCCAAGTCACCGCCGAAATTCGTTCGCTTAAAAAGCCAGAGCCGTATAAGGGTAAGGGTATAAAATATGTTGGCGAGCGCATCATCCGTAAAAGCGGTAAGAGCGGTAAGGAAAAATAAGATGAATACATTGTCACACACCCTAAAGAATCGACAGATACGCAAAAACCGTATCCGATCAGTTATTAGCGGTACGACTAAGCGTCCACGTTTGAGTGTCTTTATTAGTGGACAGCACGTCACGGCCCAGATTATTGATGACAGTGCTAGCCAGACGCTCGTTTACGTGACGACCGTTGGGCAAAAATCAGTTACCGGTACATTAACCGAAAAAGCCACCTGGGCCGGAACCCAAATTGCCACCAAAGCTAAAGGTGCTAAAATCAAGCAAGTTGTGTTTGACCGAGGTGGGCGAAAGTATCATGGACGAATTAAAAGCTTGGCTGACGCCGCCCGCAAAGAAGGATTGGAGTTCTAATGGCTGACCAACGTAGAGGCAGAGCACCCAATAATGCTCGAGATGAAGAAAAGCAGTTCGACGAACGAGTCGTCCACATTGATCGCGTGGCGCGTGTTGTTAAGGGCGGTCGGCGATTTCGTTTTCGCGCCCTGGTAGTGGTTGGAGATCACAAAGCCAAAGTCGGCATTGGTTCAGCTAAGGGTACCGATGTCACAGCCGCTGTAGCTAAAGCTGTAGACGTGGCAAAGAAAAACATGATTACTATTCCACTTTATAAAGATACGATTCCTCATGACGGCGAAGCTAAGGTTGGCGGCGCTCGTATTTTAGTCATGCCAGCCAGCGCTGGTACTGGCCTCATCGCCGGTGGTGTGGTGCGCACCGTGCTAGAAGTAGCCGGCATCCGCAACGCGCTGTCTAAGTCGCTTGGTTCCACCAATAAGACTAACACCGCCTACGCAACTATTGCCGCCCTTTTGACCGTAACGCCCTCTAAAAATTGGGTAACTCGCAAGAATGCTCAAGCCAAAGCCAATAAAGAAGCCGCCGCCAAAGCCACTCCTAAGGCTGCCAAAAAGCCTGCTAAGTCTGGAGCAAAAGCATGAAGTACAATGAATTAACTATCGACTCCCATCGACAATCTTGTCGTGTTGGCCGTGGCATTGCTGCTGGCCAAGGCAAAACCGCTGGTCGTGGTACCAAAGGTCAAAAATCACGAACCGGCTCGGGCCGTCGTCCTGGTTTTGAAGGTGGTCAAAATCCCTTGATGCAACGCATACCAAAATTGCGAGGCTTTACCTCACACCGTACGCCCGCCGAAACCGTCTATACAGGACAGCTCGAAGCCCTGAAGGGCAGCACGGTGGATAATACCAGTTTGGTCGAGGCCGGACTTATTAGCAGCCCAAACGTGCGGGTTAAGTTATTGGTGAAGGGCGATCTAAAAAAGAAACTCAGTGTCAGCCTCCAAATGGCCAGCAAAGAAGCTATTAAAGCCATAGAAAAAGCTGGTGGAAGCTTTAAGCCCATAAACCAAATCGGTCGGCTTCCTAAGAAGTCGCAAAAAGACACCGATACAAAATAATTGTTGTATACTAACCAAGAGTTTTAGTAAAAAAGTGAGGGTGTAAGTCGCTCATGAGCTGGAAAACAATCTGGGGTGCCCTGAAGGATAGTGATATGCGCAAACGCATATTAGCCGTGCTTGGCATGCTCTTGGTTTTCCGTATTCTGGCGCACATTCCTATCCCGCTTAGCAATCCCCAAACCTTACGACAGGTCTTACAGAATCTCTTTACTTCTTCCAATACACCCCAGCTGCTGAGCTTTATTAACATCTTATCCGGTGGGGCGCTGGCCAACTTCTCGATTATGCTGATTGGGCTCGGGCCGTTTATTAACGCTTCGATTATTTTTCAGTTACTTACCAGAGCCATTCCAAAGTTAGAAGCGTTGAACCAAGAAGGCGAGTATGGGCGCCGCAAGATTAATCAATACACCCGTCTTTTAACCCTCCCGCTAGCCTTAATTCAGTCGGTTGGCGCCATATATCTAGTCCGGCAAACGGCGGCGAGTATTGGTGGGCTTGGCGATATCACTGCCAATACATCGCTGATGCAATGGGCCTTAATGATCGCCGCCCTCACCGGCGGCTCGATGATTTTGATGTGGCTGGGCGAGCTTATTACCGAACAAGGTGTTGGTAATGGTATTTCGCTGGTTATTACAGTAGGCATTGTGAGTCGTTTGCCCCAGACATTGGCCAGCCTTATTTCCTCTGTGCTAGACCGGCAACACCAGTGGAGGATATTTGGCAAGGTACTGCCTATAAGCAAAGCCGGGTTACTTTATACACTGTTAATTGTAGCCGTGGTGGTGATTGTCACCGTGCTGGTGGTCAAGCTTAATGAAGCATCGCGGCAGATTACCGTGCACTATGCCAAGCGCGTCCAAGGTAACCGGGTCTATGGTGGTGTTACCACAGTTCTGCCTGTTAAGTTAATTACCGCTGGCGTGGTGCCAATTATCTTCGCGGTGGCTTTCTTAAGCGTCCCCAGCTTTGCCGGGCAGCTTATGGCCGGCACGCATAGTGTGCACCTGCAGCATCTTGGTACTAACCTCGTTAAGTGGTTTCAAACGCCCAGCTCGCAAACCTTTGCGGTGGGCGGCTGGCATCCGTATATTTATCCGGTAGTCTATTTCTTGCTGGTCTTTGTATTTACCTTTTTCTACACCAGCATCACGTTTAACGCCAAAGAAATTTCGGAATCGCTGCAAAAACAAGGTGGTTTTATTGAGGGCATTCGATCCGGCAAACAGACCGAGAAGTACCTCAGCAAAACGGTTAATCGCCTAACGTTATTTGGTGCTTTCAGCCTTGGTCTCTTGGCACTGCTGCCAATTATTGGGCAGATTTTCCTAAAGACCGATATTGCCATTGGTGGCACCAGCATTTTGATCTTAGTCTCGGTGGCGCTGGAAACCTTGCGACAGATAGAGTCACGGGCCTTATTGGTAACCTATGATCAGTACACGCAACCTGACTTTTTCTATGACGTGAACACACCACTGGATGCTGCTACTGGTGGTCGGCGTCTCAGGTTTTTGCCTCGTATAGGTCGTGGTAAAAATAATAAATAGGTTGAAAACTTAGCCAAAACGTTTATAGTAATTGGTATAAAAATCTCGCGCAGTCGCGGGGCGTATATTTAATAGCAATAACCCTTTACAAACACCTATGGGAACTGCTATACTAAAATCTTGTTATATTTATGGCCACAAATAAGGAAGTAATCGAGTTAACAGGGACCATCATTGAGACCCTCCCTGGGACTCAGTTTAAGGTAGAACTCGAGAACGGCCATCAAATCATAGCTCATGTTGCCGGTAAAATGCGTAAGCATTTTATACGTATCGTACCCGGTGACAGCGTGACGGTTGAGTTGACCCCTTACGATCTTTCCAAGGGAAGAATCACCTATCGCAAAGGATAATCGTTTTACAATTTAAGCAGTGTGTTATGCGCCCCAACCTCTCGCCAAGTTTATATAGTGAGCGGCCGGGGCCCCCGCGAAACCTGTTTCCCGGGAGACAAGGAGCATGATCCGCATGAAAGTGCGTGCAAGCGTTAAGAAAATCAGTCCAGATGACAAGATCGTCCGACGTAAAGGGCGTATTTATGTTATTAACAAGTTTAAACCTAAGCATAAGCAAAGGCAGGGTTAAGTTATGGCTCGTATATCTGGCGTTACCCTACCGGCTGAAAAGCAAATCCACGTGGCATTGACGTATATTTACGGTATTGGTCCTAAATTTAGCCGGGATATTGTTGCCGAAGCTAAGGTTGAACCCACCGTGAGAGTAAAAAATCTGACTGAATCAGAAGTTTCTAGGCTGCAAGATGCTATTAACAACAAGTATGTTGTTGAAGGTGAGTTACAGCGCACGGTTACCGGAAACATCAAGCGCCTAAAGGATATC
>JAQGHD010000027.1 GCA_028288965.1 Candidatus Saccharimonadota bacterium
CTACAGTGACTCGGCTTTCAAGCAAAAGCGTCAACTGGTCCAGGAACTTCTAAAAAAGGTAAAGCCAAAACCAGGAGTAGTTTGGGACATAGGCGCCAATAACGGTGAGTTTAGTGAAGTGGCGGCAGAATTAGGCTATTACACCGTGGCTTTTGATATAGATGAGGTAGCCGTGGCGCGTAACTTTATGGCCAAGCGGATTCCTGATGTGGCTCGCCAGCTTTTACCGCTGGTACAAGATCTGACTAATCCCAGTCCGGCCCTGGGCTGGGCACACCATGAGCGCCAGTCATTAATGGAGCGCGGTCCGGCAGATGTGGTGTTGGCACTGGCCTTGATTCATCACCTAGCCATAGGCAATAATGTGCCGCTACCCCAGGTTGCCGAGTTTTTAAGCCAAATCGGTAAGCATGTAATTATAGAATTTGTGCCCAAAGAAGATTCCAAAGTGCAGCATCTGTTGGCCTCTCGTAAGGATATATTTGACACCTACGATGCCAAACATTTTGAGCTAGCTATGGAGCAATATTTTACACTGGTAGACAAAAAACCGGTCAAAGACTCAAAACGGAGCATATACTTATACCAGGCATGAAAAACCTAAAGGCGCGTACTCAAAAACTAAAAGTAGTACTGACAAAACTTGGGCGGTGGGTAAGTCACTCCAGTTTGCCAGAAGTTTTCCTGATTAGCTCGTTTTTAATTGATCGCTGGGTTGTGAATTCGGATATCACCTATCCGCATGACATGTATCTGCCCCTACTGTTATTTGCCGCTCTAGTAAGCGGCGTGTACTACCTGTATCTATTGGTGTTAAGAAGAAACTTTGCTGCCCATATAGCCAGTTTGCTGCTTAGCTACGTGGGCATATATGCCTACCAGCCTTTGCTGGTTAACAGGGTAGGGAAGCTGCTGGTCCGGTTGCCACACGGCTCCTCACCGTTTACGCAAAGTGTAGTTGTGGTGCTAGTTCTGGCCCTAATTTTTGGTCTGATTGGCTTGAGTATTGACCAGCTGATTGCCCGCATTAAGCAGCTCCAACATTTACAGCTACATAAAATTTTGATGTTTGTGATTGTGTTTATTTTTGTCTGGGAAGGGGCGCAGGCTGCTGATCGGTTATGGGATATTCGCCACGAACTCAGTTATCGCTACCCTGCTCCAACAGTCCAAAAAAGCGCAGCAACCACCAGCAAACCAGACATTTACTTCCTGATGTATGAAGATTACGCTGATGCCACCACGCTCCAACGGGTCAACAACTACGATAATTCCCCGCTGTTTAGTTACTTGGCTAGCCAGGGTTTTGCTAATCGGCAAACCGGAGCCTACTCTAATTATCCATTTACTACGTCTTCGCTGTCTTCGATGCTGGCCATGAATTACTTTCCGGATTTGCAGGCTCAGTTTGGCAAGGACGGACCCTGGCAAACCACCTTTCCTTACCGCAGCATAATTAATAATCCGCCATTTGCCCAAATTGTGAAGCAAAATGGCTATACCTATAATCAAGTCAGTTCGTGGTGGGAGAACAGCCGCATTCACATTCAGGCCGATAATCAACCTACCATGGGCTATCGCTTTAACTTCTTAAAATGGCATTTTTACTTGGGTGATCTAAGCCGAGATATTATCAATAAAAGTGTATTATCACCTTGGCTTAAAAAAGGTATAACTCTGGGCCACACTACGCTCATAAAATATGATCGTGACTACAACCCTATGGAAAATCTGCAAGTTCAAACCAACGCTCTAAAAGCAATTGCTAACCAGGCAGACGCCGCTGGGCCACAGTTTACCTTTGGCCACATTATGGTGCCACACACGCCGTATATCTTTAAGCCGGACGGCAGCTTGGCTGACTACGACGGAGAGCACAATGATGACGGGATACCTGAGACCGAGAAATATGCTAATCAAGCCGCTTACGTGAACCAAAACATCCAAGAAGTGGTTGGCTATATTCGTCAGCATGATCCCAAGGCCGTGGTAATCTTGCAGTCAGACGAAGGCTCTTATCCGCCGCAATTTCGGTATGTACAGCAACCAGGTCATTATTTTAACCCCCTTGATTTGCCGGTGCCAGACATGCAGCAAAAGTTTGGCATCCTAGCCAGTTACTACCTGCCGGGGTTGGACGCCAAAACAGTTAGTAATCAACTCAGTAGTCCGGTTAATGTGTTGCCGTTTGTGCTGAATAATTACCTTGGTTACACCATTCCTAGGCTGCCCGAATGTCACTTTGCTACCGGTAACAAATTCAATCTGTATAATTATACGTTGGTGACGCAGCAACTTACCGGCCAAGCCGCCTCCGCAGCGTGCAATCAGTATAAATAATTATGAAATGGATATCTAAAAACCAAAAACCCTTCCCCGTTTACAGAGGCTATAACTATACAATGCAAGACGAAACCAACCTGCCTGGTGCGCCGAAGCACCGGGCTCGGAGAATCCTAATTGGGCTGATTGTACTGGGGCTGCTAGGCGTTGGTGGCTATGTTTTAACTCACCAGTCCAAAAAGGGCCCTCACCAGCCGGCCACCGCCAGCACCACGCCGCCAGCTTTTAATAAAAAACAGTACTCTTTAGATAAATCCTCTAGTATCTGGGTGGTAGTCAACAAAGGCCGAGCGCTTGCTCCGATCGATTATGCTCCAACCAACTTAATGGCTCCAAATGTCCCGCTCCGATTACCTAAGACTGACCCAGAAATGCAAATGAATGCCGATGCTGCCCATGCACTAGAGAGCTTATTTGCGGCTGCTCAAGCTGACGGTCTAAAATTTAAGCTATCTAGTGGCTATCGTTCTTACAAAGAGCAAATAGCTCTGTTTAGTCAGTATGCAGCCCAGCAAGGCCAAGCCTCAGCCAATCGCGAAAGTGCTCACGCTGGGCATAGCGAGCACCAAACTGGCTTGGCTGCCGACGTCGCGCCAGCGGATGGGCGCTGCGTCGTTCAGCAGTGCTTTGCCAATACTGCCGAAGGTAAATGGTTGGTGATTAATGCGGCCACCTTTGGCTTTGTTATTCGCTATCAAGCGGGCAAGGAGAACGTCACTGGGTATGAATATGAGCCCTGGCATATTCGCTTTGTTGGCCAAGCCCTAGCCTCCGAGTTGAAAAAGACGGGTCAGACTATGGAAGAATTCTTTAGCTTGCCCGCTATTCCTCTCGACTCATAAGCTCACTCCGGGTGACTATTTCAAAATCTATTAAAAATGGGGTGACAACTGGCGGGGCGGCCCCATTAAATTTTGTATCGTGAAAATTTAATAGGGGCGGACCAGTTGGCAGGACCCCAGTCCTTTGGAGATTTTGAAATAGCAGCCTGCGATTGTGAATTAAGTCATAGCAATTGATGGCCGGTTGAGGTAAAAATTGATCTGCTGATTAAACAAAGGGGGAAAGTGTGAAATACCGTGAATTGATTAAAAAGATACAGGACTACTCTGGATTTTCGGATAACGAGTCCGAGGATGCCCTGGATTTGGTGGTAGAAACCATTGCTACTCGGTTGGCGCCGGGCCAACGCAAAGATTTTGCCAGCCAATTGCCAGAGGAACTGGAGGATATCGCCATGCGTCCAACTATTGCGCAGCAATTTTCAGCTGACGATATGCTGGAGGAGTTGTGCGAGCTTGAGGATATTGATCGCGGCCGGGCCAAAAAGCAAGTCATGGCCGTCTGGCGAGCGCTTAAAGACGCCATCAGCCCACGCAAAATTGAAAATATTCGTTCGCAATTGCCCGAAGATCTTATTCAAGCGCTGCACTAAAAGTTCCTCCTTGACGGTTATGCTCATAGTCTCTAGTCTGAAGATATGTTAGATAAAGCCATCAACGCGGCTCGCGTAGCCAAGAATTTAGTTTTGCTCAATAAATCAGGTCATGTTTCCCCGGAAGAGGTTAAAAAGGCTCGCCAATATATTGCTGAGTACTGGCCTAAATTGGAGCGGTATCATCCTAAGGATGACGACACTTTAGTTGGCCTACCAAAACCGTTTTTGGTGCCAGCCTACGAAAAAGGTCATGAGTTTGACTTTAATGAGATGTATTACTGGGATAGCTATTTTATGATGCTCGGGATCCTCGATGACAAGCACAAAGCGCTGAATCTGGGTGTGTTAGAGGATCTAGAGGCGCTCATGAAACGCTTTAAGATTATCCCCAACGCTTCCCGAACGTATCTGACTGGCCACTCGCAGCCACCGGTGTTAACCAGCATTATTTTTGACCTATACGAGACGTATAAGCTTGATGGGGAATGGCTAAAAACGCATATCGAGCACGCTAAAGACGAATATCACATTGTGTGGATGGGTACCACCAAGCCCAATGCTCGTCAGGTGTACCGTGGTTTGTCGCGCTACTATGACTTTAACTACATTCACGACCTGGCCGAGACCGAGAGCGGTTGGGATATGAACCCGCGCTTTAACCGTAAGGCACTCAACTACCTGCCGGTGGATCTCAATGCCTTGCTGTACAAATACGAAATGGACTTTGCGAAAGCAGCCCGAATTTTTAATGATGCCCGTGACGCCGCACGTTGGGAAAATGCTGCCATGCACCGCAAACACACCATGGATGAGCTCATGTGGGACAAATTACGCGGCTTTTACTACGACTATAATTATGTCAAAGAAAAGCGCGGCAATGTCAGCTCCCTGGCTGGCTACTATCCGCTATGGGTGGGCATGGTCAGTGACCAGCAGGCCAAACAGATGGTTCGCACGCTTAAGCGGTTTGAGGTTAAAGGTGGCTTAACCACCACCGATGCCCAACCGCTCAACCAATTTATGCCTGGGACTGTCCCCACTCAATGGGCCTATCCAAATGGCTGGGCGCCGCTGCACTACATTGTGGTCAAGGGGTTGGAGCGCTATGGCTACTCTGATGATGCTCGGCGCATTGTTGGTAAATGGCTCAAAACCAATCTGGATTGGTTCAACAAGCACCATGTGTTTCTAGAAAAATATAATGTCCTGCAACCTGGCAAACCACCCGGTAAGGGACTGTATCCCTCTCAAACCGGCTTTGGTTGGACCAATTCTGTCTTTGAGCGCTTTTGCCAAGACTACGTCGACGCTGACAAATGAGCAAAGCCGACACGCTGCCGCGGATCTATGGCCTGGCCACAGTCCTCACCGTAGCGCTACTGGCCGTTGTGCTTATTTGGGGAACCGGCGCAGATTTAATTAAAGTTTTGATACTGGCCGGTCTAGAAATAACCTTTAGTTTTGATAACGCCGTGGTTAACGCTCGCATACTGCAGCGGCTCAACCGCTTTTGGCAGCAACTGTTTATGACGGTTGGTATTGCCATTGCCGTCTTTGGTGTCCGGGTGCTTTTGCCGCTGTTGCTGGTGTCGTTGACGGCGCACATTAGTATTGGTGAGGTTTGGAGCCTGGCGCTCAAGCAGCCCACCACCTATGCTGACAAATTACTGACGGCTCACCCCATGATCGCCGCTTTTGGTGGTATATTTTTGCTGATGATTTTCCTCGATTTTGTGTTTGAAGAGCGTGAAACTAAGTGGCTCAAGCCGCTGGAGCGTACCTTGGCGGCTATGGGCAAGCTGGAGAGTTTAAGCACCATCACCGCTCTTAGTGTGCTGCTGATAGCTTCGGGCACGCTCGTGCCCAGTCATGAACGTTTGCAAGTGCTCACCGCTGCCTTGCTGGGACTGCTGGTGTATCTGGCTATTAATGCTCTGGATTCATTCTTCTCGCACGATAAATTGCTAACCAAAAACGCCGCCGGCACGGCTGCCAAAATGGGACTGGTGGGGTTTATTTATCTGGAACTCATAGACGCCAGCTTTAGCTTAGACGGCGTCATAGGCGCCTTTGCCATAACTTCTAAAGTGCTGCTGATTGCCGCCGGCTTGGGTATCGGCGCGCTATACGTGCGGGCCATGACTGTCCACCTGCTGCGCCGCGGCACGCTAGCCAAGTACCGCTACATGGAACACGGCGCCCACTACGCCATCGGCATCCTAGCTGTGCTAATGCTCCTGACTCTAAAGTACGACGTCCCCGAAGCGGTTACCGGCCTGAGCGGCGTGATTGTTATCGTTACCGCTATTATTCATTCGCATACCGAGGCCAAGCACACCTAAACAATAACTCACACGTCATAGAAAATGGTTATGCTTGCGTAATAGTGAATTTGCCATAACAATTGACGCTATGACAGACTCACCTGATCCAGCAGAAGATGTTAAAGACCTAAAATATCAGCCCGAAGTATAGGCTTGCATATCAATGCTTAATTTAGCTACGGCCAACCTTTCACCCGAGCAAAGCATTGCTTTGGCACTAGATACCACTGATCTGCATCAAGCCGAACTGTGGATTCGCAGCGCTAAAGCAGCTGGACTAATTATTGTTAAAAATGGCATAGAACTTGATTATGGGCATAACCCAAAAGATTTGTCAGAGCTGGCTGCTGATTATGGCATGGAGTGGATTGCCGATCTAAAAACTTTAGGTATAGCTAAAACAGTCGGCATTGCTTTGCCAGAAATTGTAAATCTGCCGCATCAACCAGTAGGCATTACCATGAGCACGCAATCAGGAGTAGAATCGTTAAAATTAGCTCAAGCAATTGCCGGCGAGCGGGGCATTACTATTTTTGGAGTAGCCCTCTTGTCCTCAATAGACCAGGACGAAACGCTCAAGTACAACAAAGCCTTGCCCAGAACCGTTATGTGGCGAGAAACTCAGCGGGCGGTTGATGCCGGAGTATGGGGTCTGGTTAGTTCGGGTGAGGAAATCGCTCGAGTTAAACGGTTCAAAAAAACCAGAGGGCTGACAACGCTGGTGGTTGGCACCAGATCCGAAGGCGTCGTGATTGAGGGCGATGACCAGCGCCGCGTTACCAGTATTTTTGAGGCCGCTAACGCCGGTGCTGACCTGATTGAGATCGGTCGCCAGGCCACGGCCAAAGGTAGTGTTGCGGAAACTGCTTTAAGGCAGGTTGGTCGTGAAATTGCCAAAGGTAGAATTGCTATGAAGCAGCCGAATCACCGAGTAAGTTGACGTATTTTATGTCTTGATTAGGGTGTTTTTTGCGGTAAGCATAGCCATGGCCCAAGGGCTTATCAACGACTATAGGCATGCCCTTGGCACAAGGGCCATTACGCAAGCAATCCTCTTTGTCCCAGGCTTCATAATAAGCTTTGCTTAGCTTGCGAAACTTTGGAACACCCAGACTCTTTTGATTGACTCCTAGGTTTGCGGCGATAGCCGTCATGCCCACCACTTCACAGTCGGCCTCCATGGCTATGCCGAGCAGTTGCTGGTAGGTGAACTGCGTGTTCACCATGCCATCAAGAATCAAAACCCGTCGGCCTACCAGCGCCTCAAAGAATCCATTGCGACTAAGTTCCTGGCCTTCTGGCTCCTTTTTATCGGCAAACACAGAGGTTACATCAATGCCGGTGGTGTCTATTAATTGCTCAGTAGCTAACGTTCCAAGGGGGATTGCTCCCACGGCAGCGTGTAAAACCGCTTCTACACCTTCGTCAGCAAACGGCTCTACCATCATCCAGGTAATTTCCTGCAAACGGCGAATATGGGGCAGCAAGGGATCAACATTGCAGTAACCGGTTAAGTGCATACCGCTATTACCAATAAACTGGTTGCCAGTATTTAAAAATAGGCAGCCTTTGTCAACAAGTTCGCGCTGAACGTCCATAGCCAATCCCTCTGCTTTTTACTCGCTAAAGTATACCAGCTTGTTTGTCATGCCAGGCAATAGTTGTTAAAATATATGTATGACCACGTACGTACAATCAGTTGTAATGCGTATGATGCCCTAGCCGCGGGGCTACTCTCTTAATTTTGATTTTAACCATATTAACTTTAGACTAGAACGAGACACTTATGAATTATTTTGTTACTACCTCCATACCGTATGTAAACGGTGAACCGCACGTTGGCTTTGCCCTTGAATTACTGCAAGCCGATGTGTTGGCCCGCTACGCTCGTGCTCAAAAAATGCCAACCTTATTTAGCACCGGTACCGATGAACACGGCGGCAAAATTGCCGAGAAAGCTAAAGAGCTGAAAATTACTCCCAAGCAGTATGTCGATCAGATGAGCAAAAAATTTCGTGACCTAGAGAAACTGCTCAATGTCAGCAACGATCGGTTTATTCGCACCACCGATCCCGGGCATGAGCAGCGCGCCCAAATTATCTGGAAGGCCATTGCTAAAGATATTTACAAAGGCAAATATTCTGGTTGGTACTGTACCGGCTGTGAAAGCTTTGTCACCGAGGCGGTGGCTAAGGCCAACAAAGGCATTTGTCCGCTCCATAACCGTCCGTACGAGAAGTTAGAAGAAGAAAATTACTTCTTTAAACTCAGTGCCTACAACGAGCAAATCACCAGGGCCATTACTGATGGCAAGTTGCGAATTATTCCAGATAGTCGTAAACACGAGATCTTAAATGTACTAAAGAGCGGCATAGAAGATATTAGTATTTCTCGGCCCAAAGAAAAAATCTCGTGGGGCATACCAGTGCCCGATGACCCAACCCAGGTTATGTACGTCTGGTTCGAGGCGCTGATGAACTATATTACGGTGCTCGGCTATCCAGAGCATCAGGACTTTAAGAAGTTCTGGCCAGCTAATGTGCAGCTAATAGGCAAAGACATTTTGCGGTTTCATGCCGCCATTTGGCCCGGCATATTACTGAGTTTGGGTCTTCCCTTGCCCCACACCCTGTACGTGCACGGCTTTATCACTATTGAAGGCAAAAAAATCAGTAAAAGTACCGGCAATTTTGTGACACCAGAAGAAGTTATCAAGAAATATAATGTCGACACGCTGCGCTACTACCTGTTGCGCCATATTCCTAGTTATGAGGATGGTGACTTCAGTTGGGACCGCATAGAGCAGGCCTACAACAACGAGCTAGCCAATGAGCTTGGCAACGGCTTACAGCGCACGGTAGCTATGATTAGTAAGTATCAAAACGGTATTATCGGTGACATTCCGCCCTCTCGGCACGATACTGCTCAGTACACGCAGGCTCTGGCCAACTGTCGGTTTGATCAGGCACTGGACGAGGTTTGGGAAATTGTCCGCGGATTAAATCAATATATCGAAGAAGAAAAACCTTGGGCTTTAGCTAAAGCTAACGAAGCGGAGCATTTACAAGAAGTGTTAGCTAATCAGGCCAGTGATTTGTTGCAAATCGCTGACTTGCTGGAGCCGTTTATTCCCGACACGGCCGTAAAAATTCGCCACTCCTTAGGGGAAGGGGTGGTCCGCCCCCTCAAGGAAACACTGTTCCCTAAGCACGAGACAGCCGCCCCGGCTTAAATTCAGATTCTCTTAACTATGCAGCTTATGGCCCGAGGGCTAGCTGTATAAGCACGCGGTGCGAACCAAAGAGGAGCCCATCTAGGCTGTCTGTCGAGAACCAACTCACAGCTTCTACTTCTGGGTTTTCCGGGGTTTCGCTATACATTTCAAACTGTTGAGCCCGAACCGTCTCATTATCTAACTCAAAGCGTACAGCTGTTGTTTCCGGCCAGGCATTGGCCGTAGCCCGTAAATCAGCCACCGGGCCTTGATAAATGGTCTGAACGCTGGGTTCAAGCTGCTCAAGATCGAGGTTAGCTTCTTCACGCGCTTCACGCATAGCAGCCCGCAGGCCATTCTCCCCAGGATCAACAAAACCACCAGGCAAGGCCCACGCCCCAGTATCGCGACGCTTAATAAGTAACACGTGTGGCACCTCAAGATCGCGGCGGATAATAATTGGATCGCCAGTGTAGTTTGGCCCCCAGTTCCGGTAAAAGCCTTTGCCGGTAACAACTCCAATGTTGGGATTGCTTACCATATCATCGAACCATGGATGCAAGGGGCGCCCATAACTATCAAAACGTAAGTTATGATTGGCGAGTGCTAATTGTTCGGGAATGGTTGGAACTTGTCCACCCGATGTTTCCCAAAGTCCTAAGGGTAACACGGGCGGCTCCCAATCTGGCGCGTCTGTGAATAGGCGTTCGTTAAAGCCTGGGTAGCCTGGATAGGTCTTTACCGGGAGGTTTTGAGCTAACAGCTCTAGGTTACTGCGCATAAACAGTTCTCGATTTACCGGTAAGTGGTCAGTGTTTTGTAGAGTTTCCATAATTATTGCTCCTTGACGGCAAAGATCTGCTGGTAGCGTTCAACTAATTCGTTGTTGCCGGTGTGTTTACTGCTATCATCGCTTAATTTTACTGTATCAGCTCCTTTATTTACTTCAGGTACGTAGACATGCGTAGCTTTCATAACTTGGTTTATGGCTTTCAGCCCCAGATCGTTGCTTAAATCTGTGCCAACACCAAAATTCTTATTAATCTGGTCCTTGAATTCTTGTTTTATGTTGTCAACGCTGTCCGGCAAATGTAAGCCATCGCTAAAGGTTATGGACTTGTCGAGAGGATTAAGACCCATGTTGGTGTAAAACTTGAGAACTTTTTCGCCGTATTTTATAGGGTCACCCGAATCCTGGCGGGTAGCCTGGTATTTTTCGGCTCGCTCCAACGTAAAATCTTCAAAAAAGAAATCAGTCCCAAAGGTATCGCTTAAGGCGATAGCCAGCTCGTCACCGTAAAAATCATACCAATCGTCTAGCATCTTACCATGAGAGGCGCGAATATCCTCACCCTTGGCATCGGCTATGGCAGCATAGACCATAGGGTTCTCGTGCGCAAAGGTTCCGATGGCTTTTAAGCCCAGTTCTTTAGCGAGCGCAACGCAGCTGGTGCCCACAAAGTTCTCTGGACATTCGTTTTTTAGTCGCTCATCAACGTGACGCTGCCAGCGCAGGCTAAAGCGGCGCCTGGTACCAAAATCAGCTAACTTAACATCCGGATTGGCTTGTAAGTAGGCAATTTTTTCACTTAATCGGTGGTCTCCTTCGGCGTATACATCAAAGATGTCTAGACCTTGTGCGCTTACGCAGTTTTCAAAGTACATTTCGCTGACCTGGCTCATAACAATGGTTTCCCAGAAGGTGACTAGTGGCCACTTACCGGTAGATTCTATAGCCAAGTCATCGGTGCTCCGGTCGTGTCTGACGGTGATCTCCGGCAGGGAATTGTGTTGGAGGTAATCCAGATATTCATCAGCAAACATCCGCTCGCCTTTGGCGCTATGCAAACTTCTAAAGTACTCAATTTCTTCCTGGGCAAAGCCGTTTTGCCGGATGGTTTCCAGACGATCCTGCAAATCCTCAGCTGCCACGTAGTCGGCCAGGCGCTGATTGCCACGATTTTTAAAGGTAAAAGTCACTTCGGCATCTGGTTGATATTCATGCTGGAATTGGCTCATGGTTGGCTTGTAGTAGTCCAGCCCTGCTGACAGCATAGTTTCTTCTTTAAAGGGACCATATTCGATGGGGGAGGTCAGTGTTTGGTGTGTCATTTCATGCCTCCTTAGACGGCCAGCGCTTCTAATTTACGTAAGTACTCATCAGTGGTCACAAAGTGTACGCCGGCAGCTTCTAGCTCATCTATGGCCTTGAGGCCGGTAGGTTGGGCGACTGATTCGGTAGCGTCAACCGCAATGGTGACGTCTAAGCCCAGCTTGGTTCTTAGATCCAAGGCTGTAGCTTTCACGCAGTAATCCAGTGCTAGGCCCCCCAGCAAAACAGCTCGGGTGCCGCGTTGGCGCAGCCAGTGCTCTAGGTTTTGACCGCGTTCGTTGACACCGTTCAGGCCGGTGTAGCTGGTGTCTAGAGCCCCATCAGTTAGCTCTTCTTGACCTTTTTTAAAAGCGACAGCTAGCTTAGGCACAATGATTTCTGGGTGCAATTCAGCACCTGGTGTATTGGCACGGCAGTGTGGCGGCCAAGTGGTCATAAAGTTCGGCTCGTTGCCATCCAATGCAAAATGCGCGGTGCGCTCTGGGTGCCAGTCTTGGGTAGTAAAGATATCCATACCCCGTAAACTAAAGGCTCCGAGTAATGTATTCAGGTACGGAACAATGTGCTCACCTTCCATAATGGGCAGCTCGCCAAAGCCAGGCACGTCTAAACGTTCGCCTTCACTGGCGGGCATAAAGCCGCGCTGAGCATCGATAATTCCTAGTGCGGTTGGGTGGTTCATGATTGTCTCCTTCTCTGTTACATAGTAAGTGTAGAATCAACACTATTTAGTGTTAGTTACAGACTACTCCATAGTTAGTGTCTTGTCAACACTTATTTTATTTGATTTAATGTTGTAAGGAGTAATAAACTTAATGAAAGGGGGGGATCATGGCTATAGATAAGCTAGGAGCAGTAGGAGAAAATTTATTAGTGGCTGTTGGCTACGGTGACTCAGCTGGCTTGCCGGCAGAAACACTAACGCCGGAGCAAATCCAGGATAAGTTTGGACGGCTGAGTGGGCTTATTCCGATTGATAATAAATTTATGGGTAAACACCCAATTGGTAGATGGAGCGATGATACAAAGCTGTCATTGGCCATAGCCGAAGCCTTAATAGACAGCGAAGGTTTTAACATGAAGGCAATTGCCACAAACCATGTCGGGGCATTGCGCGACCCCGTCAATCGGGGCTGGGGTAGCAGTACTCGTAAAAGCATTAAGCGGTTGCGTAAAGACGGCAGCTGGCGTACTAGTGGAAGCCAGGAAGGTGAGGGTAACGGGGTGCTTATGAAGTTGAGCCCCTTGGCGCTCTGGCAGACAGTAAAACAACCCGTCGCCGCTGATAATCAAGTCGAAGCCATAGCCCGCATGACGCATGCCAATACACTCAGTGTAGTCACGGCTCTGGTTCACAGAGATATTTTAGGAGCCTTATTGATGGGTTATTTAGAGCCGGCAGATGTGCCCCAAGCTGGCGCCGCGCAGGCCGAAATGTACGAGCAGCACTTAGGTGAACCCAGCCAGGTAACGTCTGGACTGCTTGGCCGGCTGGCCTTAGACAGGCGTATTACAGACAGGACTATTGCTGATCTAACGCCAAAGGCCGGTTTTTGGTCACCAGAGACGCTGGTTATGGCTTACGGAGCCTTTGCCCGCACCCCACACTACCCAGATAACATCTATGACGTGATTAATTTAGGGGGCGATACCGATAGTACTGGTTCAATTGTAGGAGCTATGTCGGCCATGCACCAAGGTGATCTAGAACATCCAGCCGATGTGGCTCAACTTGAGCAAGTAGACTACTTACGCAAAGTCGGCCAGGAACTAGTAGCCATGTTGAGCTGAGTTTTACTGCTCCAAACGAGTTTCAATTTCAAAAAAGCTAGTAATTTCACCAACAGTTTTGCCACATGGCAGGACATCAACGGTGTGATAATCATGAGCGCCACTAAGCACAAAGTGCAGCCAATCTTCATCTGGCTCCCCAAATGATAGAACCTGCACGCCGCTTTCATTAGTAAATCCTTCGGTATCAACCAGTTCATGCCGTGCTGCAATAACTCCACCTAACACAGCGCGCAATACACTGCTGCATGCACTCTGGCATCTGTCCTGCTCTTGGCAGGTCGGACGCAAATATTCACTACCCATAGCTCACTCCCTTTTAGCTTGTACTGACCAATTTTAGTCTCGTGCTTGCAGCCCAGATAGGAAAAAATTCGCCCTCACGAGCGGCTAATCAAAACTGCGTGAGAGCGTTTCTAGGTGCTGTTTGTTGAACTTGTAGAGCTTAGCAGGACGGTGAGCACCTTCACGGAATAAATCACCGGTGGGCGCAATGAGATTGAGGTCTAAGAATTTCTTTCGGAAATTGCGTTTATCTAGTTCGCGGCCAAAAACGGCTTCGTAGGCTTTTTGCAGTTGGGTAAGGGTAAAGAACTTGGGCAACAGCGCGTAGATGGCGTTGGTATAGGTGATTTTGGCACTGAGGCGATCATGGGCGTACTTGATAATGTCGGCATGATCATATGCCAAGTTTTTAGGGAGATGGCTGATTGGGAAGAATTGCGGATTTTGGGTGGTTTTGCTGGTTTTTGGGGCTAAATTGTGGCCCAAACAAGTATAGGTCACCGAAACAGCATGACCGCGAGGGTCACGGGCCACCGTGTCAAAGGTATACAGTTGCTCCACTAGGGCAAAGTCCTTGACCGAAAAGCCGGCTTTGGCTCGCAAAATACGATTAAGAGCCTGCGTGGTGGTTTCGCCTTGGGCGTTGTAACCGCCGGGTAGGGCCCAATAATCCTTAAAGGGCTCTTCTGGCCGACGGATTAAAAGCACATTTAATTGGTTGTTGATAAGCTGCAGAACTACCCCGTCAACTGTCAGGATGGGGGGTACGTATTCTCCGCTATATTTGGCAGTCATAATGTCTATCATACACTATTCCCAAATAGCGGTATTATACAGATCAGAAGGCATGCGCCAATCGCCCCGCGGGCTGAGCGCCACACTGCCAACTTTGGCACCATCGGGCAGGCTTGAGCGCTTAAATTGACTGAAGGCAAAGCGCTTATAAAATACCATTAACCACTTATTGATTTCCTCTGGCTGGTACACTCCTTCAAAGGCTTGGTTGGCCAAAAAACGTATTTTAGCCGGCTCATCGCCCCAACGAATAAGATAGTACAAAAAAAAGTCGTGCAGCTCGTACGGGCCAATAATATCCTCAGTTTTTTGATCAATCTCGCCTTTGGCTGCCCGGGTAAGTTCCGGTGAAACGGGTGTATCGAGTATATCGAGCAGTATGTCTCGGGCTTCGGCACCAGCTTGATTATCGGTAATATGCCGGACCAAGTGCCGGACCAGTGTTTTAGGCACCCCGGCATTCACGTGGTAGTGACTCATATGGTCGGCGTTAAAGGTACACCAGCCCAGCGCAATTTCGCTTAAATCACCAGTCCCCAAGTTGATCCCTTGCAGCTGGTTGCCCTTGTTAAAGAGAATTTCGGTTCGTATGCGGGCCTGGACGTTTTCGTAGGTAACATCTTGGGTTTGGCCATCATGACCAATGGCCTTGTGCATCTGATGAGCCAGTTGATCGATAGGCACGACTTGGTTTGGGACGTTGTACAGCTGGGCTAACTTTACCGCGTTATTTTGGGTACGGTCAGAGCTAGCCACACCTGGCATGGTGTAGGTGCGGATTAAGTCTTTGGGTGGCACGCCGATGATTTCTGCTGAACGACAGGCGACTAAAAAGGCCAAAGTAGAATCCAGCCCACCGGACAAACCAAGATGTACATACGGCGTTTTGGTGGCTTGTAGCCGCCCGGCCAAGCCATGAGCTTGAATGTCGATAATCGATTGTAAACGCTCGGCGCGCTCGGTTTCATTTTCCCAGGTGGGCAAGAAGGGGTGGGGATTAATATGAGGACTTGGCACAAACTCAGGGGTGCCTACAACCGTTTTGACCACTTGCCAGCCAACTTTATTTACAAAGTTAGTATCGCGCAGCCGATCATGTTTTAGGTGGTCAATATCTATGTCTGCTACTCGCAGCCGCTCATCTTTTGTAAATGGTTTACGTTCGGCTAGTAGGCGGCCATTTTCGGCAATTAACTGGTGCCCACCCATAACCACGTCCATGGTTGATTCGGTCCAATCACTGCCAGCGTAGACGTAGCCGGCCATAAGCTTGGCGGATTGCATAGCCACCAATTGGCGACGGTAGGCGGCTTTGCCAACCAGCTCGGGTGAGGCTGATAAATTAGCAATTACTAACGCTCCGTGCTGGGCTTGCTGGATGCTGGGGGCTTCGGCTACCCAGAGGTCCTCACAGGTTTCGACGCCAATTTTTGCGCCACCAATGTCAAATAGCAATTCCGTGCCAAAGGGCACGTCTTGCTGGCCAACCCTCACCGCGGTATTAGGCTGCTGCCAGGTTTGGTACCACCGCTTTTCGTAAAATTCACCATAGGTAGGTAGGTTTTGCTTTGGCACAAGGCCTTTTATGTCGCCATCGGCTAGCACGGCACTACAGTTGTATAATGCGTTGTCCACCTGCAGAGGCAAGCCAACTACCATGGTCGTTTCGCTACCCCGTGTTTGTTCGGCCAACTGTTGCAGCCCTGTGCGGGCTTGCTTAAGCAAGCTTTGTTGCTGTACAAGATCACCAATGGAATAGCCGGTCAGACTCAGCTCCGGAAAGACTACCAGGGCCACGCCTTGAGCGGTAGCCTCTTTATACAACTCGGTGATTCGAGTAGTGTTAGTGGCTACGTCGGCGATGTTAACTTCAGGGCAGGCAGTAGCCACCCGCAGATAACTTTCATATGGCTGGAATTCCAATTGTGATAGCGTTTCCATGATAGTTCTCCTTAGTGTAAAAAATACATTTACTTATTCTAAAGTAGCAGGTACAATAATTAGTGTCAATACCACACTAACAGGAGATTTGACATGGAAATAGCAATATTTGGCGGCAGTTTCAACCCACCGACTCGAGCCCACGAGGCCGGTGTTCAGGCCTGTCTTGATCGGCAGGATATTGATGAGGTGTGGCTGATGCCATCTGGCTATCGGGCTGATAAGCCAGGCTTAGTCGATGATCAAGCGCGGCTGGAAATGCTACAAATTGTTAAGCGCCAGGAGTTTTATGATAATCCTCGGGTAGTCATCTCGGACTTTGAGCTTAGCCTGCCGCGGCCAACCCAAACTTATAAAACCATGGGGGCGCTGGCCAGGGCCTACCCTGAGCATAGATTTTGGTTTGTCAGTGGGGCTGATACCTATGCCACCATGCAAAACTGGGAAGGTGGCCACCAACTAAAGGCCAGCTTGCCTATGTTGCTCATCCCTCGCATTGGTTATGAGTTACCCGAGCCGACCCAGCAGTTGCGCCAACTGGAAGTACTAGAAGATATGGTCGATGGCATATCCTCTAGTCAAGTGCGTGAGCGTTTGGCCTTAGGCGGCCCCATTGAGTTCTTGGTCTGCGACGCCATAGCGCGCTACATTGCTGAAAAAGGTTTATACCTAGCCAAAGGCTCAAAATATGTAAGCATTTAGGTAACTGGGGAATGGATGCGATTGCCTATCCGATGAGCATAGCTACCCCTATTCCGGTAGCTTTGGCTAATTTGATCAAGTTCGGCATACTTAATGGCATGGAACTTGTTGACACTCACTGCCATATTCAATTTCCGGACTATGGCCAAAAAGAAGGTTTTGATGCCAGTGATGCGATAACCGCTGCTCAAGCCGAGGCTGTAACGCGTTTGTTGTGTGTTGGCACCGATCTGCCAGACAGCCGCCGGGCCATTGATTTTGTGCAGCAGCGTGATAATTGTTGGGCTACCATTGGGCTGCATCCCCACGAAGGTGCTAGTTATGCGCATGACAATAAGGCCTTAGAGGAGTTTGCCGCTCTGGTATCGCAGCCAAAAGTAGTGGCGATTGGCGAGTGCGGCTTGGACTATTACTATCATCATTCGCCAAAAGCCGATCAAGAAAAAATACTACGCTGGCAGCTTGAACTAGCTACCACATACAAATTGCCCTGTGTCTTCCATGTGCGTGACGCTTTTGATGACTTTTGGAAGATAGTTGACAACTATCCAGGCATTACTGGTGTCATCCATAGTTTTACGGCCGATAAAAAAGTACTTTTACAAACGCTCCAGCGGGGGTATTATGTTGGCTTGAATGGGATAATGACATTTACTCGCACTGAGGCCCAACTCGAGGCGGCAAAAGCCGTGCCGCTTGACAAATTACTCCTTGAAACAGATGCCCCGTTCTTGACTCCTGTGCCATTTCGTGGTAAAATCTGCCAGCCTAAACATGTGCGCCTAACCGCCCAGTTTTTGGCCAATCTCCGGGGAGAAACTTTATCAGAACTGGCTTCAGCCACTACCGCCAACGCCCTATCCCTTTTCAATCTTTCAAACGTTTATGAATAATCAATTACAATCACGAGAACAATATCAAGACGTGCCCGAACCAGTTAAGAGACGGGCTCAAGTTGAGCGCACCGCTGCCCGGCTAGTTGAAGAAGCTTTGGCTATTGACAGGGTAGTGCACGCCATTATTGAACGCTCACGTAACCCTGCCCCAGCTCAATCCGAGTCTCAGCCACCGCAATCCGAAACTCCTACAGATACAACGCCTCCAACTACCCAAGATCCCGAGGTCCTCAGGGCATACATCGATATGATAGGAAACCAGCATGATTCGTAAAATCTTGAGTACTCTACTAGCTGGTCAAAAAGAAGAGCGCGAAGCCGAGTTGTACCGCAATCTTATTCGTCACGAAGCCAAGATTGGCGGCCAATTATTTGGCCCCGTATCAAAAGATGGTCGTCGTGAATTCTTTTGCCTAGACGAAAAAACCTGGATTTGGCATGAAGAATGGGTAGATAACACCGGCCAACGTCAAATTCGCACGACGCGTTACGATGTCCGACCTAACGGACTATTAAAAGCCCAAGACGGACAGTATTATCAGAGCGTTTCGCCTAATGAGGCTGCTCGGTTCCTGCAAGCTGTTCGTTTGTATCACCAGCGCGTTAACGACGAGCTGTACGCCAACGTTTAGCTCCGGCGCCATGAAGCAAATATATCTTGATTACGCGGCAGCTTCGCCGATGGATCCCAGCGTGCTTGCGGTCATGCAACCCTATTTTGCCAGAGCGTTTTATAACCCCTCGGCCACCTACCTCGCAGCCCGCCAGGTCAAGGCGAATATTGCTGAGGCCCGGGCGCGTGTAGCCCATTGGTTTGGCGCCAAACCAGCTGAAATTATTTTTACGGCTGGCGGTACAGAGGCTAACAATTTAGCCATTCACGGCATTATGCAGCAATATCCTCAGGCCAATGTGGTGGTCAGTAGCATTGAGCATGAATCAGTCTTAGCGCCGGCTAAGCAATATGCCTGCAAGGAAGTGGGGGTGGAGCCAGACGGAAGACTAAATCGCGCTGAGCTAAAGACCGTCATTGATGACAAAACGGTGCTGGTAAGTATTATGTATGCCAATAACGAGGTGGGCACCATCCAACCCCTAAAAGAAGTTGCCACGTTAGTGGCTGAAATTCGCAACGGCCGCCAAAAATCTGGAAATAGCCTGCCACTGTTTTTGCACACCGACGCTTGCCAAGCGCCAGCCTACCTAGCTATTCATGCTGCCCGTCTGGGTGTGGACCTTATGACGATCAATGCTGGCAAAATCTATGGCCCCAAGCAATGCGGGGCGCTGTACGCCAGCGCTCGGGTCCGGCTGCAGCCCCAAATTTTGGGTGGTGGCCAGGAGCGCGGACTGCGCAGTGGCACGGAAAATGTGGCCAACATTACGGGATTGGCTACAGCTTTAGACTTGGTGCAAAATCGCCGCCAGCAAGAAACGCCTCGCTTGCAGACGTTGCAGGCATATTTTATTAAGCAGCTCCAAAAGGCTTTGCCGCAAGTTATTATTAACGGTTCCCTAAAACACCGTTTGCCAAATAATGTGCACCTTACAATTCCTGGCGCCGATAACGAACGCCTCATTATGGAGCTGGATGAGCGGGGCATACTCTGCGCGGCCGGCTCAGCCTGTAGCGCCAGTGATGAAGAGCCTTCGCATGTACTAAAAGCCATGGGTCTGCCCGACGCTGATACCCAAGCCAGTCTGCGTTTTAGTTTTGGCCATCAAACCACTAAGGCTGACATCGAAAAAACAGTCCGCGTTTTACACCAACTAACTCGGAGATGACTGTTACTTTCTGTCTCTTCAGAGCGTTTCACGCGGGTTTGCCTAAATCCCAATGGCTTAGGCAAACACCGGTTGCACTTGGCTGACTCTTGCGATCCAAAAAGTAATAGTCATCTCCAGCTCAGTGATAAAACGCGGTATACTACGAGTGTTTATTATGAACAAAACAAAAATCATGACATTTAGACGAGTCAGCGCCTTGCTGGGCCTGGCTTTACTGGTGGCTTTAAGCATTTGGAGGGTGGGATTGGCGCAGTCGGTGGTGCAGAGCTATAAAGCTGGTGGCACATTAGAGCGCGGCATGATTATCGGCCTGGACGCTAAAGATCCTACTAAGGTTGCGGCGCTTACCAATGACACCATTAACCGTATGCATGGGGTTATTGTTGATCCTAACGACGCCCCGGTAGCCTTATCTCAAGCCGGACAAGATGTCTTTGTGGCAACCACTGGGAAGTATGACGTACTGGTGTCCGATCAAAACGGTGGTCTAAAAGCCGGAGATTATGTCAGTATTTCGAGTGTTGCAGGCATTGGCCAAAAGGCTAATGACCAACAAAATTACGTCATTGGCAAAGCACTGACTGGCTTTAATGGCAAGACTGGTGTGGTCAGCGTAACACAAGTTAAAAATGGGCAGGGAACCAGCGATGTCTCCATCGGGCGCGTAACGGTAGATATTGGCGTGTCCAGAAATCCCACTGCCCGTCCCCTTGATCAGAATATACCGACCTTTTTGCGACGAGCCAGTGAAGCGGTGTCTCAAAAACCAGTTACCGCCCTTAAAATGTACAGCGCTGCCACCATACTGGCCATCACTGTGGCCATCACGGCCAGCATGCTATTTGCCGGTACCCGGAGCAGCATTCTAGCCATTGGCCGTAACCCTTTAGGCAAGGGTTCTATCATGCGGGGCCTACTAGAGGTCATTATAGGCAGCATTATCATATTTATCGTCGGCCTCTTCATCGCCTTCCTGCTCTTAAGGCATTAAGGCTGAGTTTAAGGCGCTATATCGTTAATTAAAATGGGGTGACAGTCGGCGGGGAAATCAGTTGACAGGACCCCTTCATTTTTGCGATTCAGAGCGTGATTTCATGGTATAGTACTACTGATAAACATAAGCAGGTCAAAGAACAAACATGCAGTGGTGGGAACTGGCTTTAATCCTCGGAACTATCTTTGCAGCAACGGCGGCGTTTATTTGGGTCGCTATCAGTCATAGCCATAATCCGGCAAAGCAAAAAAATAACGCTCAGGCCCTTACTGGGGCCGCCGAAAAAGACGTTGAGCACATCTTTAACGAAGAGTTCCGTGAGGAGTTGCGTAATCGTGGGCGTCTGCACTTTGAAAAAATTATTGGCGAGAATGCCATGTTCTTGCAACAAGACTTGCGCCTGACTACTTCGCAATTAAACGACTACATGAAGCAGGAAATTACCCATACGCTACAAGAGGAGTTTGCCAAGTACGAAGAGTCTATCAGTGATGCCAAGCAACTAGCGCAGCAGGCCATTGAAAAAACTACTACGGCGCTTGACCAGCAGCGCCAGCTGATGAGCCACCAGTTAGACCAGCAACTCCAAGACCAAAAGGCCCAAATGTTGGCTCGTTTTGAAGCCAACATGGCCGATATCGTCAACCATTACGTACTGGCGGCGATTGGTAATCAAATTGATCTAAGTGATCAGCTGGAATACATCCTAGGCGATCTCGAAACCAATAAGCAAGCCATGATTGAGGACTTACGCCGTGGCGCCTGAGGCAAGTCAAATCCAATTGCCGATTAACCTGATAGATACTACTGACATTAATCGGGCCAAGCGGGAAGTAGAAGCCCTGGCTGAATTTTTAGATCAAGCTAGCATTCGCGAGCCCGGTAAGCAGCCGGCTATGCCGCGGACGAGTAAAACCTTAGAAGAACTGGCTCGGATCAACAAGCTTAACTTACTTATTGCCGATCAACGCCAGCAGGTACTCTCTTTTTTAGAGTATTTACAGCAAAAAGCTCCCAATATTCACATTAGTTTTGCTACCGATCCATCGGCAGCATTCTTGGGTAAAATTGTCCAGTGGTTTAGGGCTGAGGTTCACCCCCACACGCTTGTGCACGTTGGCTTGCAGCCCAGCATAGCTGCCGGTTGTATTGTCCGCACGCCCAATAAATATTTTGATTTAAGCTTGCGGCAGCATTTCAACCAAAATCGTCAGTCATTACTGGATAGTCTGGAAGGCTTAAAGAGTGAGTGATAATCGCCACTTTGACCAGTTAGTAAAAAGCGGCCGGCCGGTGGGTGAGGTCGTGAGCGTCGATCGCTTCATTGTCCGGCTTAAGGGACTTCAGCCGATTAACACCCACTCCTTAATTATGTTTGAAGATGGCAGCAAGGGTTTTGTGCGCTATATTCAGGAAGATTTTGTGGTGGTGTTGCACCTTGGTAGCAAACCGTTGCCGATTGGCATGCTGGCGGTCTTACAGCACAGTGAACTGGTTAGCAAAGTGGGCAAGGATTTTATAGGCCGAGTAATTTCGGTTACCGGTGAGCCGCTTGATGGCAAGGGCCCGATTGCTGCCGATGATGTCTGGCCGGTGTTTAATCCGGCGCCAAATTTATACGAGCGCGAACAGCTAAATGATCAGCTGGAAACGGGCATTGCGGTCATTGATTCACTCTTCCCGATTGTCCGCGGCCAGCGTATAGCTATTTTAGGCGACAGTAAGTCCGGTAAAAGCACTATGGCTACCCAACTAGCTATGAATCAAACCAAGGGCGATATGGTGGTGGTTTACGCCTTAATTGCCAAGCGCCGTAGTGATGTTGACGCACTTCTGAATAACCTAGAAGAAAGTGGGGCTATTAAAAACTCAATTGTCGTGGTGGCGACCATGTTTGAGTCATTAGTTATGAGCTATTTGGCACCGTACGTGGCCTGCTCGCTGGCTGAGTATTTGTGGCAAAAGCACGATCAAGATACGACCATTATTTATGACGATTTGACCAGCCACGCTCACGTATACCGAGAAATATCACTCCTTACCGGCAGTAGCCCGGGGCGCGATTCATACCCAGGCGATATGTTTTACGCACACTCTTCGTTACTCGAGCGAGCTGGCCGGTTGAGCCGCAATCACAAGACCTTGACCAGCTTGCCTCTAGTTTTGGCCAGTGGCGGCGATATTACGGCTTATTTGCCGACCAACATCATGTCTATTACCGACGGGCAATGGATCCTGGATATGGAAGTCTTTCGTAACGGTTTGCGACCGGCCCTCAATATTGGGTTGAGTGTGACTCGTGTTGGTGGACGGGGACATAACGATCGCCAGAAAAAGCTCAATGGCCAAGCGTTTAAGGTGTACGGTGCCTATCAGCAAGCCCAAGAGTTTGCTCACTTTGGTTCGGAGCTGGCTTTGGCGGCGCGCAAAGATCTAGAAACTGGTAAGCGCATGAATGAGTTATTTAATCAGCCGGCTACCGAACGCTTTTCAGTGTTTGACCAGCAGCTAATGCTCGACATTGTGCTGAACGTGGCCGATGGTGAGAGCCTGGACATGCAAGCCATGAAAACAGCCGTGAAAGATCTGGCTGCCCAAGCCAAAAGCGATGATGATTTTGATAAAATTCGCGATGCCTTAAAGGGCAAAAGCCTTATGGAGCTCAAGAAATGAGACGGGCCCAAGAAATAGCTGACGAAGAACACTCCATGGCCACCATTGGTGAGCTGAGCAGTGCTTTTGAGGGCATTGCCAGTATGCGCATTGCTCAGATCAAAAACCAAGTGCTGGAGTCCCAAGATTTCTTTAACGAGCTATGGAACATTTATCGCCAGATTGCCGTGGATCCAACATTTGGTTATGGGCGTAAAAAGAGCGAAAAAAAGGTTATCGAAAAAGGCTTGTTTATTGCCATTACGGCAGAAGGTAGTTTTAGCGGCGATATTGATGAAAAGCTAATCACGTGGATGCTTAAAGAGTTCGATCCCGCCAAGCACGATATTATTGTCATTGGTCACCATGGTGCCCTGCAACTTGCTCAACACGATATCTCATTTAAACGGTATTACAAGCTGCCCGAAAAAGACCAAAACATCAATGTTGAGCCAATCATTCAAGAAGTTGAACAATACCAAGACACCACTGTTTATTACCAATCGTATGTGTCGTTGATGGTGCAAGATGTAAAACGGATTACGCTTGGTAAGGCCGTTGAGGATCAGGGTAAGCGGTCTAAGACCAAAGACGATATTATTAATGAGTCGACCTATATTTTTGAGCCCAGTACGTATGCTGTGGTTAATCACTTGGAGCGTTCCATGATGCAAATTGCGTTAAGCCAGGTAATCTTTAATTCCAAGTTGGCACAATACGCCAGTCGCTTCCGAGCTATGTCCTCGGCTCACACTAAGGCCGATGACTCACTAGAAGAACTTCATACGCTGTACAACCGTGCCCGGCGCGCCAACAAAGACGAGCGGCTTAAGGAAATTATTAATGGACTGCATAAATTGAGGTCTACCACATGAACCCAGGCGTTGTCCGTACCATTAGAGATCTGGTGATTCAGGTTGTTTTTGATGACCAATCTCCGGAGCTGGGTGAGGTTGTGGTGGTAGACAATGCCAAACACACCGTGCTGCTGGTAGACAATTTATTACCGGGTGGGGTGGCCGTCTGTTTAAATCTACTGACTGATTACACAGTTCAAAAAGGCATGACTGTCCAGCGTACCGGTAAAGGGATGGAAATCCCAGTTGGCGAAGCCACTATCGGCCGTATTTTTGATGCCCTAGGACGGCCCCTAGACGATCAACCGCCAATCAGTGGCGAAAACGTTAAGACCAAGGATATTTTAAAAATTCCCCCGCGCAGCAGCAGCTTTAAAATTGCCAAGCCTCAGATACTTGAGACCGGTATTAAGGTCATTGATTTCTTTACCCCGTTTGTAAAGGGTCGCAAGATTGGCATTATTGGTGGCGCTGGAGTAGGTAAGACCGTGCTGACCATGGAGTTGATTCATAACATTGCCAAAAGCGGTGAGGGATTAAGCTTCTTTACCGGTATTGGTGAGCGTATTCGAGAGGGCCATGAACTGTACGAAACGCTCAAAGAGCGTGACCTGCTCAAGAACACCTGCATGTTCTTTGGGCAAATGAATGAAAACCCCGTGCAACGTTCATTGGTTGCCATTTCGGCGGTCTCTTTAGCAGAGTATTTTAGGGATGAGCACCATAAGGACATACTGTTCTTTGCTGATAACATGTACCGTTTTGTCCAGGCTAAGAACGAGCTGTCAACCATTTTAGACCAAGTTCCGGCCGAAGGTGGCTATGAGCCGACTATTTTCTCGGACGTCAAGGTGCTCCAAGACCGTCTAAGCTCCAACGAAAACGGCTCAATTACCTCTGTTCAAACCATCTACGTGCCGGCTGATGATTTAAGTGATCCCGCGGTACAGGCTATTCAGCACGAACTTGA
This sequence comes from Candidatus Saccharimonadota bacterium, assembly GCA_028288965.1. GTDB lineage: Bacteria > Patescibacteriota > Saccharimonadia > Saccharimonadales > JAQGHD01 > JAQGHD01. The sequence goes on from JAQGHD010000027.1 coordinate 25,104, forward strand.
TTCAATTATTGTGCTGAGTCGTAAAGTAGCTGAGGAAGGCATTCGTCCGGCTGTGGATCTTATCCGCACTACTTCTTCTTTGCTGGCACCGAGCATTGTGGGCGATCAGCATTATGTGTTGAGCGTGCAAGTCCAGGCTCTGCTCCAAAAATATGAAAGCTTACGCAATATTATTGCCATTATTGGTGAAAACGAATTATCGCCAGCCGATCGCGCCGACTATGCCAAAGCCAAAAAGCTCATCCAATACTTTAGCCAGAACATGCACGTGACCGAAGACCTAAATGGCGTAAAGGGTGAGTATGTGAGCCGAGCCGATATGCTCAGCGGCATAGAGGAGATTATTGTTTAATGGCTGCGCACCAAGATGCCAGTACGGGGGCAATTTCGGCCGAGTCGGTGGCTGCCAAACCGGCCGATGCCCGGCATCCGGTTATGCACGTTAAGGTCTACTCGCCGTTTAAAACCTATTTTGATGAGTCAGCTGACAGTATTTCGGCAGTTAACGCTACAGGCCCGTTTGACATATTACCTAGGCACCACAACTTTATGACGCTGTTAAGCGCCGGAGAGTTGATTATTCGCCAGGGCACTGTCCAGCACAAGATTCGCATCTCGCGCGGGGTCATGCACGTCAAAGCTAACCAGGTTATCGTTTTCCTCGACGTTTGATACTAAAGGGCTTGTCCTTATTTTCGCTCCAGCAGTGCACTATACGAGTGGACCTGTGGTCCAGCTCGTGGCGCTAGCAACCCTGCCGGATCAAAAACAAGGACCCGCCAGTTATGTGTCGATGCACAATGATGCCTCTTTGCTGTCAAACGTATTTGGCGGGCAGGTCTTTTGGTAAACGAGTGGGTAAGCTAGCGCCACAGGCTTCGCGCTAGCGAACCTGTAAAGCGCCCACGAGAGACCAAAAGCCTGCCCGCCAAGAACACCTTAGTCGAGGACGACGTAGTCGAAGACGTAGTTGGTGCCGGCGGCTGGGTTAGTGGCGCAGACGCTAAAGTTGGTGACAGAGCGATTGGTGTAGTAACTGAGGCTGCCGGTATTGCTATTGACCGGACTAATGATAACGTGCGGCGTGCCATTAAACTTTTGCGTAAAGTTGACGGTAATAAAACAGCCGGCCGCGGGACTACTGCCAGTGTTAATACTAACAGTGCCGGCCGTATCGGTGCCACTGACGCCGGCCGTGCCTCCGCCACCTAGTGCCGAGCCGCCGGAGCTGCTTGGTGAGGCACCCGTAGGATCTATGTGGTGACCCAGCTGCAAATCACCAGTTAGCTGCAATACGCCGACCGTAATTTGCGGGGCCGACAACGGGCCGGTGAATGAACCGCCACTGCTTACAGATAGACTTTTTTGAACTGTGAGCGTGCCTTGCACCGAAGCGTTGCCAGCAATCGCCAGGCTGTTTATTTGTACTTGGTCGAAACTACTTTTTCCAGATACGGTGATGCCGGGCAGGCTCAAAGCGCCACCTACGCGAATAGTACCGGCTACGTCAAGGCTGTCACGCACCAGGACCGTACCGGCAAAGACCGCGTTTGATTCAATATTAAGCGTTTGCTTGGGGTCGCCTACCTTGGATGTGCTGCTTTTTAAATCTTTTAAAGCTTTATCGGTGAGCGTTTGATCGGATGCGGTGGTAGCAGTTTTTCGGTTATAAAGTACGGCTACACTAATAGCAACTCCGGCTATGACAATGAGCAAAATAAAGGCCAAGAAGTAAATATTTAATTTACCAAAAAAGTGTTTGACGCCATCTTTACGTGATTTTTTGCTGGGTTTCTGGTCCTTGTCGGTTTTTTCGGTGGTCAGGTTAGTGTCGGCCGTGGCGTCAAGTGACAGTCCAGACTCTAGCGATCCAGAATGGGGGGCTTCAGCTGGCTGATCTGGCTTTTTGTCGGCGGCTGGCTCGGCAGTTTTATTAGAAGAATCCATTACGTCCTAGGGGTCTGCACCTACTCTTATATTTCTCTTATCATACTATGCATTAGCCGTAAGCGTAAACGCCTATAAGCATAGGCATATTTGCGGTTTTATGGGCCTTTGAGGCAGAATATATAGATAATGAGGCTACCAAAACACAAACTCAGATCAGTAAGCTACGTGTTGTCAGCGTTGTTATTCGTACTGGCCTCGCCAGTATTTGCTCAATCGAGCTCCTCAAATTACTCCACGAATGAGTATTATTTTGGTACCGGTGGTGGAGATAGTTCTTCGGCTAATTATTCGGGTTGTCAATCATCCGGAGCAGCAGGTGTCGGTAGCACCAACAGTAGTAATTTTTCAGCCCAAGGCGGCTTTTGTACGTCCGACGCACCCTATTTAGAAATGTCCGTCACTAACTCTAACGTCGATCTTGGCTACTTAAGTAAGATTGCCGCCACTACCAGTACTGGAACATTCACCGTTAAGGCTTATTTGGCCTCCGGCTACGTGGTTACCAATGCCTCTGACCCGCCGTCCAACGGGTCGCATAACCTTACCGGACTGACTTCACCCTCGGCATCGAGCGTGGGTGCCGAGCAGTTTGGCATCAATCTAGTGCACAATACCAGCCCGGCTACCTTTGGCACGAACCCGGTACAAGTACCGGATTCGACCTTTAGCTTTGGTGCCGCTTCCACCGGCTATGACACGGCTAATCTGTATAAATATGTTAAGGGCGACATTGTTGCTAGCTCTACCAAGAGCTCCGGCGAAACAGATTATACCATTGCCTATTTATTTAATATCAGCAGCCTGACGCCGGCTGGGCAGTATACGTTTAACCATACGATTGTGGTAACGGCTACGTACTGATAAAAAGTTTATCCACACCCTGTCTACTAGATAATTGGCAAAATTGCGTGAAATATTGCACTTAAGCTTTGCCCTATGCTACACTCCTCTCATATAGCATAAGCACATCGGTGCGCTTGAAATGTGAGACAAAGAGTGCGGCAACGCCACAAAACACTACGTTTTAGACTAGGATTAATGATTGCCGGCTTGTTGGTGGCCAACATTCTGGCGGTACTTGTAAGTGTTTCTAAAGCCCAGGCTTACACCTTAATAACCAGTCGTAGTATTAAAATGAGTAACTCGGCTATCGGCGGCGTAGCGATCCATCACGTTGCTTTCACAACAGCCGCTACGTACAACGTGGCCTCCGTTGAAATTCAGTATTGTACTGACCCATTCATTGGCGCCGCGTGTACAGCGCCGACGGGATTAGATGTTAATGAAGCCACCCCGCTGACCATTAACAACCAGGTCGGTATTACTGGCATGACGCTTCATGCCATCACCTCCACCAACCGGGTGGTCTTAACTCGCTCCACAAGCAGTATTACCTCTGCCACAGCCGTATCGTTTGACCTAGGAACTGGCGTCGGCAACGATGGCATCAAGAACCCCACGACGCTCGGAACTTTTTACGCCCGGATTGGCACCTTCGCGTCCACCGATGGAACGGGCGCCCAACAGGATGCCGGTGGCGTGGCCCTGAGTACCGCCAACCAGTTGACCATTACTGCTAAAGTTCAGGAAACCTTGACTTTCTGTGTCTATGTTACGGGTGTAAACTGCGCCGGTGGTACCGGTACAGCCTTGGCGCTTGGTGACGTTAACGGCGTGCTCAGTAGCACCACCACCGATTACACCGGTTCTGCCAAGTTTGGCCTAGCTTCTAATGCCCCAGCGGTGGTTGTGCGCATGAAGGGCGCTACACTTACGGCCGGGACGTTTACGATAACCCAGCAAGGCACCACTTGTACGGCCGATTCGACCACGTCCTCGGTTGAACAATTTGGAGTGCGAGTAACACCAGGCACCAATGTTACAGCCGATCCGGTCTATGCTTGCGGCAGTGGACTGCATGCTTTTGACGGCGCTAACACGGTTGGCACCTATGGAGATGATATTGCCAGCACTGCGGTCCCCCTGGATGAAGTACAGAGCACCATGGAATTCAACGCCAAAGCGGCTACTACTACCGAAGCTTCGGTTTACACAACCACGCTAACGTTTATTGCCACAGGTACATTCTAACTCTAGAATATAAGCAGTTATGAAAGCTCGCACACGCGGCCGTCTTTGCCTCATCGCCCTGATACTTTTGGTAGTGATCAGTTGGATGGCGCGCCCAAGTGCGGCTCTCAGGCTCGATAATCGCCGCATAGAAATCACCTCCAGCGCGGTGGGGCAAACAAACGTCAATTACGATGTCTTTTTTGACTTGACTACCGCTGGCACAATGGGGTCCGTAATGATTGAGTTTTGTAGCAATGATCCATATCCCAACACGCCCTGTACCCCGCCAACCAATTTTGATGATTCAGCGGCAATCTTAGTGCAACAGACAGGTGAAACGGGCTTTACTATCCACTCAAGTTCCACCAGCAATAAACTGGTGTTGAGCCGTATCCCAGTCGCAGCTGTTGCGGGTTCGGTATCCTATGCATTCAATGGCATTACCAACCCAACTACGCTTGGCACCTACTACGTTCGCTTGCTAACGTTCGCTAGCAACGATGCCACGGGCCCACCTATAGATATTGGCGGTATTGCTATGACAACCGTCCAGCAGCTCAATATCAGTGCCGAGGTGCCGCCGTATTTAGAGTTTTGTTCGGCAGTCATTATTAGCAGCCAAGATTGTAGCAATACCAGTGGCAATTTTACCGATCTTGGTAATTTAGTGCCCAGTAACACCGGTACCATGACTTCGCAATTTTTAGGGGCCACTAATGCTATTTTTGGCTACAATGTCTATATAAATGGCACCACCTTGACCGCTGGAAATAATGTGATTCCGGCGTTGAGTACGCCAGCTCCTTCACAAAAAGGCAATAGTCAGTTTGGCATAAATCTACACGCCAATTCTGCTCCGCCAATCGGTCAGGCACTAAGCGGCAGTGGCAACGCCTCCGCCGACGCGAGCTATAATTTAGCCAATTTGTTTACGTTCAACGATGGTGATACGCTGGCCTCTACCAGCGGGGCTAGTGATTTTAATAAATTTACCGTCAGTTATATTGTTAACGTTAACACCAAGCAGCCACCGGGACAGTACGTCACCACACTGACTTATATTTGTCTAGCCAGCTTCTAGTGGACGCCTAAGCTTGTCACGGCTTGCAATAATCTGTTACGATACACGGAGCATTTACGGGTGCAACAGAGTTTTATGAAAAAACGCATACTGGCAACCATTGCCCTCCTTACGCTCATCATAGTGAGCGCTCAACGTCTCAGTTTGGCCCAATCGGCCCCAAGCGGCAGCGGTTTTAGAATCTCGCCCGTTCGCCAAGAGCTCAGCCTTGCGCCAGGTACTAGTCGAACCGTTGAGATCGCTGTCGAAAACATCACCAGCGCACCAATTACTGCTCACGCCATTGTTAATGACTTTGTGGCTGACAGCAGCGAAAAAGGTGAGCCAAAACTAGTGCTTGACACCTCTACACCACCAGGCAGCACAAGTTTTCGTGGACTAGTTAAAAGTATTCCAGACCTTACCTTAGCCGTTAAAGAACGCAAAATTATCAAGGTATCTCTTACCGTGCCACCAAATGGCGCCTCCGGCGGCTACTACGGAGCGATTCGCTTTGCCCCGGTGAGTACCGACAATCAAAATCAAGTTTCATTGTCAGCCAGCGTGGGCACACTGTATCTTATTACCGTGCCTGGCAACATTACAGAAAAATTGGGCATAGAGAGTTTGAGCGTCAGCCGTCATGGCAAGGCGGGCTCGTTCTTTTTGACCTCGCCGGACAATGTATCGGTTCGCTTAAAAAACACCGGTAACATTCATGTAAAGCCATTTGGCAAAATTGCCATCAAGAATAGTCAGGGCAAGTCCGTAAGTGATGTAGAGGTGAATCCAGCCCCCACGCAAGATGCCCGGGGTAATGTTTTACCCAACAGCATTCGGCGTTTTGACACAGCCGTGAAATCTCATTTTGGCCTTGGCCATTACAGCGTAACTGCCAACATTGCATATGGCAGCAGCGGCTCAGCGCTCCTGAGCGCTAAAACCAGTTTTTGGATTGTGCCTTTGTGGCTCATAATAACGGTGGGCGTATTGCTCGTGCTTATAATCCTAGTGATTGTCTTCTTACTGTTTCGACGTAAAAAGCGGCGCTACAAGCAACGAACCCTTTAAAATAAAACTATAAATTTGTATGAATCGTTTTAGACTATCAAAATCAGTCTGGTTGCTGAGCGTGTTACTGGGGTTACTGCTCAGCTTGTCGGCCACGCCAGTGCTGGCCGTAACCAATCCTCAATCTGGGCCAATTGGTTTACAGGGCACGGTTGCTTCGCCACCGCCAACGCAGGCTGCCGTCATTAGTTTGCCCAGGGCCGGACAGGTCTTTACGGCTATTCCTATAACTGTCAGTGGCCTATGCCCTAAAGGCACTGTAGTTAAAATTTTTAAGAATGGTGTATTTGCTGGTTCGGCTGACTGTGCCAATGGCAGCTTTTCGTTGCAGATAGATTTATTCAGCGGCCAGAATGATCTGATAGCTCGGGTCTACGACTCTTTGGATCAAGCTGGTCCTGATTCGACCGTAGTAACGGTTACCTTCCAAGATGCCACCTATGGTACTTTTGGCAATCATGTAAGTTTAACCAGTAGTTACGCCAAAAGAGGCGCCAATCCTGGCCAAACACTCAGTTGGCCAATAATTTTAAGTGGCGGCACGGCACCGTATGCCATTAGTGTCGATTGGGGCGATGGCAAGGCACCGGATCTTATTAGCCTGGCAGCGCCTGGTACTTTTACGCCAACGCACGTCTACGCCGCTGCCGGCGTTTATAACGTTATTGTTAAGGCCACTGATAAAAACGGCGTTGCCGCCTTTCTGCAGCTGGTGGCTATTGCTAATGGCGCTGTTGGCCAAACCTCCTCCCAGGCTGGATCCACCAATGCGGCGACTAAGGCCAATAAGTTTCTGTGGGGGCCGGCCATACTGCTGGTGCCACTTACGGTCACGGCCTATTTCCTAGGTCGTCGCTCCCAACTCCAAACACTCAAAAAACGCTTCAATCAGTAGTTTCTAGCCAGCCGCCCGGGTGAGGCTCCAAAGGACTGGGGTCCTGCCAACTGGTCCGCCCCGCCAGTTGGCACCCCATTTTATATGGCCCTTGCCAATGACTGGCTAGAAAAACAGAGGTGAAAATGCTATACTTCACCGACTATGGCCAAAAAAGTCTATGTTGGGATGAGTGGCGGCGTTGATAGCTCCGTTACGGCAGCTTTGCTTAAAGAGCAGGGATACATCGTCACGGGCGTCTACATGAAAAACTGGACCCAAGACTTTCCGGGTTTTGAGTGCCCTTGGAAGCAAGACTACCAAGATGCCAAGCGAGTAGCCGTGCGCCTAGGCATCGATTTTAAGGTGTTTGATTTTCAAAAAGAGTACAAACAGAAAGTGGTGGATTACATGATTGCCGAGTATCAGGCCGGCCGCACGCCCAACCCGGACATTATGTGTAATCAAGAGGTCAAGTTTAAGCTGTTTTTAGAGACGGCCCTAGCTGAAGGTGCCGAGTTGATAGCCACCGGCCATTACGCTCGCACCCGTGACGGCCAGCTGCTGACGGCTCGTAATGCTGCCAAAGACCAAACCTACTTTCTGTACCGGGTTACCGAGGCGGCCTTGCAAAAAACGCTGTTCCCAATTGGTGAATTCAAAACTAAAGCCGAAGTTCGCGCTCTAGCTAAAAAGTTTGGCCTGTCTACCGCCGCCAAAAAGGATAGTCAGGGTATCTGTTTTGTCGGCGAAATCGGCATAAAAGAGTTTTTGCAAAACTACGTTACGACTGAACCCGGCGCCATTATTGATCAACAGGGCAAAGTAATTGGCGAGCATGAAGGAGCCATTTTCTACACCATTGGCCAGCGCCATGGCCTCAATGTGGGCGGCGGACTGCCCTACTACGTGGTTGGCAAGGATATGAAAAAGAATGAAGTCTACGTGACCACTGATCTGAATGACGCCAAGTTGTGGCACACCGAAATTCCGGTAACCGATATTCACTGGATCAATGGGCCGCCCATCAACCAACCGCTCCAAGTCCGCACTCGTTACCGCGGCCCGCTGCTGGATTGCAGCATCGACCGGCAGGGCAAGGCTTGGGTCATAAAGACAAAAGACGAAGTTCGGGCCATTGCTCCCGGACAATCAGCTGTAATTTATAGCGGCCAACAGGTCTTAGGCGGCGGGGTTATCACCTGAAGCATTGCCCAAAAAATCGCGGCACAGTGCTGCATAACCTTGGTCAAGCTCTCCAGTCGCTTTCTCGACCACCTCGTCTTCTATGTTGTGTAGGACCCGACTAAAAGACTTGAACGTTTCTGACATTTCAATAGCAGTCCGGCCTAATTCCATTTGGGGGAAGCTCCCTTTGTCTGCTTCAACTAGTGGCCGCTGGATTTCAGCTTCTTTGGCTATCATTTTTCCAATTTCAGTTGCTGATTCATCTAAATGAAAAGTATGAAAAATCGACCGCTCTTTAGGCCCTGACACTGCCATATCTTTTATCAAGCTCTCCATATATGGAGGTACTTCTAGATTACTCCTTCGGTGCTTCACTAGGGCTCTACTTACAGCACACTTCATCGCGGTTCGTTCATAAAGGCCTTCAAGCTCAAGGCATACAGCAGCTGGGTTTGATTCGTCACTACCTAATTTCATGTTTTACCTCCTCCCCAGAAGGGGTGAATTCGAAATTATAATACCAACTAATTACTGATCTGTCAATAGTCTGATAAACTGTAACGGATATGAACGCACAGCAAATTCGGCAGGCTTACTTAGAGTTTTACAAAAAACGCGGGCACAAAGTGATCCCGCGGGCCCGGATTGTGCCGGAAAACGACCCCACCACACTGTTTACCGGCTCTGGTATGCAGCCGCTGATTCCGTATTTACTGGGCCAAAAGCACCCCGACGGCACCCGCTTAACCGATTCTCAAACTTGCTTCCGGGCTGAGGATATCGATGAAGTTGGCGATAACCGTCACACCACCTTTTTTGAGATGCTGGGCAACTGGAGTCTGGGCGATTATTTCAAACAAGAACAGCTGCCCTGGTTTTTTGAGTTTCTAACTGACGTGGTTGGTTTGGATCCCGAAAAGCTGTATGTGACGGTCTTTATTGGCGACTCCAAAAACAAGGTGCCCAAAGACACCGAGTCGGCCGAAATTTGGCAAAAACTGTTTACATCTAAGAACATAGAAGCCAAGGTGGTAGAAATTGGCAGTGAGGCCGATGGCTATAGCAAGGGCATGAACGACGGCCGGATTTTTTACTATGACGCCAGCAAAAACTGGTGGAGCCGGGCCGGCAAGCCGGAAAACATGCCAGCCGGTGAGCCCGGCGGCCCAGATAGTGAAGTATTTTATGACTTTGGTACCCCACATGACACTGCCTGGGGCGAGCACTGTCACCCCAACTGTGATTGCGGCCGGTTCTTAGAAATTGGCAACTCCGTCTTTATGCAGTACATCAAAACTGAGGACGGCGGCTTTAAAGAGCTGCCCCAAAAGAATGTGGATTTTGGCGGTGGCTTAGAACGCATTGCGGCGGCTGCCATGCACAGCCCTGACGTTTTTAAGATTGATCTGCTGTGGCCCATTATCACTAAAATTCAGGAGCTATCTGGCAAGCAATACCAGGACAATGTCCAGTCCATGCGCATCATTGCCGACCATATGCGCAGCGCCGTGTTTATGGCAGCTGATGGCGTGACGCCCAGCAATAAAACCCAAGGCTACATATTGCGCCGCTTGCTACGCCGGGCCATTCGCCAAGGGCACGAACTGGGTATAGAAAACGGCTTGTTCACGGCTATTGCGCCCCTAGTGATTGATATGTACCGCGAACCGTTCCCAGAAACTACCAAACATGAAAAAACAGTGGTAGAAGTCCTAGAAAAAGAAGAAAAACTGTTCCGCCAAACCCTGCGCAAAGGCCTGCGGGAGTTTGAAAAACTGGCTAAGGCTAAACTAGACGGACGCACCATTTTTACTTTGTTTGATACCTACGGTTTTCCGCCGGAACTGAGCGTGGAAGAAGCCAAGAAACAAAAGATCCAGATTCCGGATAACTGGCAGGATCAATTTAACGCGGAACTAGAAAAGCAGCGGGAGCGCTCCCGTAGTGCCACAGCTGGTATGTTTAAGGGCGGATTAGCCGAGCACTCCGAGCAAACTATTAAGTACCACACGGCGACGCACCTGATGTACAAGGCCCTGCGTTTAGTGCTGGGCGACCACGTGGAGCAGCGGGGCAGTAACATTACCAACGAGCGCCTACGTTTTGACTTTAACCACCCTAGTAAAATGACGCCGGAAGAGATCAAAAAGGTAGAAGATATTGTAAACGAGCAAATAGATAAAGACCTGCCGGTGACCTGGAAAGAAATGCCCACCAAAGAGGGCCTGGCCACTGGCGCCCGCGGTCACTTTGGTGAAAAATACGGTGAGACTGTCAAGGTTTACATCATGGGCCCAGAAGATAACCCGTACACCATGGAACTCTGCGGCGGCCCGCACGTGGAACACACTGGCACGCTTGGCGAAGGCGGCAAACGGTTTAAGATCATCAAAGAAGAATCCAGTGCCGCTGGTATTCGTCGCATTAAGGCCGTCTTGCAGTAAGTAAAAACTTATTAGACAATACGGTAATCAATTATGAGATTTCGGAAAAGTACTCCACAACGAGAAGTTTTTGATCCACATCCGGCTGTAAATTTCAGTCAGGTATGTACCAGCGTAGCAGAGTCGTATGAACTCAAAGGTGACTACGAATGGGCAACAGCTATGAGAAAACTGGGGTTTAATCTACTTGTCGCCTACAAAGCAGGTGAATTTAACAAACTTACTGCTAATGAAACAATGACAAAATTTGCGGCAGTTATATTCGATTCTGCCGTAGCTGTTGCGGAACTTCACCCGGAATGCGCAGATAAAATGACAGTATTAGCCGGGTCAGTGGAAGCGGTTGGTGTCGAAGAACTTCTTGCGCCAACTTTGTAGACCGGTTGGGCATCGCCTTGCCGGAATGGTATAATTAAAGAAGTTATGCTTGATAAAATAAAGAATCTTGGCCAAGTTGCGGCCGCCAAAACTAAGTATCGGAAAAAGAATGGCGAGCACTATTTGGTGGCGCTAGATATTGGCACTGAAAACGTTAAAGCTTTGATTGGCCGGATAGTTGAAGATGGCATAGAGATTGTGGGGGCCGGCCGGGCCCACCAAGAGTTAAGTGATATGCAAGCCGGGGCGATTGCCGACATCGCCGCCGTGGTTGGTAATTGTGACAAGGCTCTGGCCGCCGCCGAACAGCAGGCCGGTATTAGTGCCAGGACAGCGGTAATTGGTATTGCTGGAGAGTTGGTCAAAGGCACCACTACAACCGTGCGCGCTCAGCGTAAAGACCCTGAAAAAGCCCTCGATACTGATGAAGTAGAACGGATTGTTAACGCTGTACAACAACGGGCCCAAGCTCGAGCCAAACAAGAACTTATTTGGGAGCTGGGTGGCAAAGAAGTTGATGTGCGTTTAGTTAACAGTGCTGTGGTGAACATGAACATCGACGGCTACACGGTCAGTAATCCGATTGGCTTTCAGGGTAAAGAAGTTCAAATCGAACTGTATACCGCTTACGCGCCGCTGATTCACATTGGCGCTCTAGAGCGCACCGCTAAAGAACTCGACCTGGATTTGTTAGCCGTCGCCGCCGAACCATTTGCCGTTGCTCGATCGGTGATCGGCAATGACCCCAACGCCAGCATGAGCGCTATATTAATGGATGTGGGTGGCGGTACAACGGACATTGCGGTTATTAACGATGGTGGCGTTCAGGGTACTAAGATGTTTGGCATTGGCGGCCGGGCTTTTACTAAATCTGTCGAGCGCGATCTTGGTGTGGAGTTTACTCAAGCAGAAGAGTTTAAATTAGGTTTATCAGATAATCATACGCCGCGGGCAAAAGTTCCGGCTGTAGAAGCGGCCCTTAAAAAGACCCTCGATGTCTGGACCAGCGGCGTGGAACTGGCCCTGGCTGAATTTACCAAGCTTGATCACTTGCCGCATCAGTTGCTGCTTTGCGGCGGCGGTTCAAGCCTGGACATGCTTATGGAAAAACTAGAAGAAAGCAAGTGGTACGCCAGCTTACCGTTCACCAAGCGCCCGGTTGTTAAGCATATTCAGCCCAAGCAAGTGGTCGGTATTATTGACAAAAGCGGGCAGGTTGCCGATCATACATTCATAACCGCAATGGGTCTATTACGAGTCGGCTTAGACACGCTTATGCAAGATAGCCAAACGGCGGCCACCGGTACCATCAAAGAAAGATTGAACAGGATACTCAAAGTTTAATGAACTCATTTCTATTATGACTGCAGCTCAAAAAGATACTATTTATATAGATGTAGACGACGAGATTACAACGATTGTTGAGAAAGTTAGTAGCAGCGATCACAAGATTCTCGCTCTGGTACTGCCCAAACGTGCCGCCATGCTCCAAAGCATTGTCAATATGAAATTACTGAAGCGCACCGCTGACTCCGAGCATAAAAAAGTGGTTCTGATCACCTCAGAAGCCGGGCTTATTCCACTCGCTGGAGCTGTGGGACTGTATGTGGCAAAAAATCTCCAAAGTAAGCCCTTGGTGCCCAGTGGTCCCAGTATTTCAGATAAGATTGAGACAATTGCTGCTGAGGAGCCAGAACTCGATGCCTCAACTGATGATGCTCCGCTCGATCCTAAACGCAGTGTGGGTGATTTAGCTGGTTTGTCAGCCGCAGATGCCGCGGATGATGAGGTTATTGAGATTGACGATCAGCCAGATGAAGCCGAGGCCACAATCCCAAAGTCCAAAAAATCAAAGACTAAGAAGCCAAAAGTGCCCAACTTTAATCAGTTTCGCCTGCGGCTTATCTTGGGCATAGCGGCCTTTATTATTTTAGTTGTGGGCTGGTACCTTGCCTTTTTTGTTATGCCTAAAGCCCACATAGTCCTTCAAACCAACACCAGTAATGTCAACAGCAGTCTGTCTTTTACGGCGAGCCCTACCGCGACCGCTTTAGATGAAACTAAACTCATTTTGCCAGCCAAACTCGATCAACTCAAAAAAGATAACAGCCAAAAAGCCACTGCCACCGGCCAAAAAGACGTTGGCACTAAGGCTACCGGGACAGCTACCTTTGCGACCCAAACAAATTGCGTGACTCCAGTAGGAACTGTTCCGTCTGGAACGACTATTTCGGCGACTAATTTAAGCTTTGTAACTCAAGAAACGGCTAGTTTTAGTCCATCTGGGTTTCAGGGTGGTAAATGTGTCTTTACGAGCGGAGCTGTGCCGGTAGTTGCCCAGAATGCGGGCGAAAAATATAATCTTGGCACTCAAAGCTATACAGTAAATGGTTATTCAAGCATTAGTGGGACTGGTAGTGATATGACAGGTGGAACCAGTAAAGTAGTCACTGTAGTAAGCCAGCAAGATATCGATAGCGCCAAGCAAAAGATTGTCGATCAAGGTAACTCTGGGGCCATGCAAGATCTGAAAAACACGCTCAAAACCGAGGGCTATATGAGCATAGAAGATAGCTTTACCTCCAGCGATCCGGCAGTGACGGCTACGCCAAAAGTTGGCGAGCAAGCTGCTGAAGTTACCGTTACAGCTACCACTACCTATACGCTACTCGGAATTAAGCAGGCTGACCTCAAGAAAATCATCGATAACGACGCTAAGAAACAGATTGATAGCAGTAAACAGACCATCCTTGATGAAGGACTGAGTGCGGCCGTGATTCAGGTGCAGGATAAAAAGGGTGCCGATACTAAATTGTCGGTGCAGACCGTTGTGGTGGCCGGGCCCGAACTTAATGCTGATGTTGTGCGCAAATCCGTGGCTGGCAAGAAAAAAGGTGATGCTAAGGCAACTCTAGAAGCACGTCCGGGTATCAAGCAGGCAACAGTTACTTATAGCCCATTCTGGGTGAGTAAGACACCGAAGAAAACCAGTAAAATAAGCGTCATTTTTGAGCAATCAAGTACCAATGCCACCAAAAAGTAATGTGAGTTCATCCATCATTGCCCTAGACGTCGGTGAACGACGGATTGGGGTGGCGCGAGCCTCGCTCATTGCTAGGTTACCTGAGCCTCTGACTACACTTGAGCGGGGTGAAAGCAGCCTGCAAGATATTAAACGTTTGGTTGATGAGCAAGCTGCCGAGGCAGTAGTGGTGGGCTTGCCGCGTGGCTTGCAAGGGCAGGATACTCAACAGACCATGACCACTCAGGCATTTATAGCTATGCTGATTGCTACCTTAGCAGTTCCCGTCCATACACAGGATGAGGCAGTAACTTCTGTAAAAGCTGAGGCTGAACTGGTTGGGCGCAAAGTGCCGTATAATAAAGGGGATGTGGATGCCCTGGCTGCCACGTATATTTTGGAAGATTATCTAAGCACACATCACTCATAAATTATGGAAGTAAAGAATATTATGCAGCGCCATGCCAAGTGGCAAAAAATCTTTGTCGGGACTCTAGCGACTGTACTTATTCTGGGTATTGGCAGTATTTTAGTGGTCAGAAAGGTGTATCACCAGAACTTGCAACCAGCTAGCGCCTCACAACATTCGCGCATTGTCAGCGTGCCGCTTGGTTCATCGCCACACACTATTGCAGTCTTGCTGCAGCAAAAGGGGATTATCCGCAGTAGTTGGGCCTTTGAGTGGTATATCCGTAGCCACGAAGTCCAAGATCAACTCAAGGCTGGCAGTTATGAATTGCGGCCCAGCCAGGCCGTGGCCGATATCGTCAACGTTTTGACCAACGGCAAGATCGCCACTAACTTAGTTACCATTTTGCCGGCCCAGCGAATTGATCAAATTCAGAGGTCTCTGGTAAACGCTGGTTTTTCAGAAGCCGACGTCACTGCCGCCCTCAACCCAGCCAATTATCCAGATCATCCGGCCTTGGTTGATAAACCTGCCGGTGCTAGCTTAGAAGGTTATTTATATCCCGAATCTTTCCAGAAAACTGCTGCCACCAGCCCCAAAGAAATTGTGCATAAAAGCTTAGACGAAATGCAAAAGCGCTTGACTCCGGATATTCGCAATGCTTTTACCAGGAACGGTTTATCAGTTCATCAAGGCATTATTCTGGCCTCAATTGTCGAGCAAGAAGTCTCCACGACCGGTGACCGCGGCCGAGTCGCCCAAGTATTTTATAGCCGGATGCGTCAAAACATGCCGCTCCAGTCTGATGTGACGGCCTTTTATGGTGCACATGTCAATGGCCAACCCAACTCCACTAGTTATGACTCACCGTATAACACCTATTTGCATCCAGGTCTTCCAGCCGGCCCCATAAGTAATGTCAGCCAAAGTTCACTACAAGCGGTGGCCTTTCCGGCTGCCACCGATTTCTTATACTTTGTAGCCGGTGATGATGGTGTCACGCACTTCTCACATACCCAAGCCGAGCACGAGGCTCTGGTCAAGCAATACTGCCACAAACTCTGTAGCGGCCAGTAACAGGGGTTACCTCTGTTATGACGGGTTGTTTTGGGTAGGGGTGGGTGGTAAAATGTGGATTGCAACCCGTTGTTATTTTGCGGCTTCAACAGGTTGTGACCTCAGGGAGCAGTCTATTAGATAGTTAGGCAAGATTGGTCGACTTTCTTGCGAGATATAAATGTAATTAATTGCTTCCCTTGTTTGTGTTCAAAAACACACGGAGTAGATATTCGTACCCAAACTCAAGTGCTTGATCGAACTGATCCTTCCAGATTGAGCACCATTCAAGCAAGTTCAATTTATAAGCGTACATTCGGGCGCCTGTACAAACGCTCCCGACGACGACTTGTTCGTTACGGTATTTTAACTGCCAACTTGGTGGTTGTAGCTGTGGTGATTGGCTTTGTCGTCAATACTCCCAGCAGTTCGCCAACGGCCAGCAAGAGTCCATTAGCTTTAACGGCGCCTGCTGAAGCGGCTGCTAGCCCGGTGGATCAAATCTCCTCAGCTGATATTGCTGTAAACGTGGCCCGTATGGCTCGATTAGATGAGGCTACGTCTGTAGCCAACAAAGCCGATACGGTTAATGCCCAATTGGCTATTGCCCCAGCCGAGAGCAGTATTCTGGCCAAGCCAGAAATTATTACTACCAGCCTTAAATCGCGGAAAGATATTAAGCATTATGTAACTGTGGCTGGCGACACGGTGAGTAGCTTGGCCACCAAGTTTGGTATCACCTCCGATACTATTCGTTGGTCAAATGGTTTGTCTGGCGACACCATACAGGCCGGCAAGGACATTCTTATTTCGCCCATTAACGGGGTGGTCTACTTAGTAAAACCAGGCGATACTGCCGATAGCGTAGCTGCCAAGTATCATGCTGACAAAGCCCATCTGGTAGCTTTTAATGACGTTGAGCTATCTGGCTTGCCGGTTGGCGAACTTGTTGTGGTTCCGAATGGTGTGCAAGTTACTACCACAGCTCGGGCTTCCAGTTTTAGTGGTAGTGGGGGCTTTGCCTGGGGCGGTTTTTCCCCGGTCTACGGTGGCAACGGTTATGATTATGGCTACTGCACCTGGTGGGCCGCTGTTCGGCGGGCTCAAATTGGGCGCCCCGTTCCCAGCAACTTAGGTAATGCCAGTACCTGGAAGGTACTGTCTCAGCGTGCCGGACTTGGTGTTGGCACCAAACCAGCCGCCGGTGCAATTATCTGGTATCCACCTCGTGATTTTTACGGTCACGTGGGCTTTGTTGAATCAGTTGATCCCGATGGCACTGTTCATACTTCAGAAATGAATGTTAATGGTTGGGCCCGAGTTAGTTATCGAACCATCGGCCCCGCCGAAGCCGGCAACTACTGGTACATTTATTAGCCTCTAACTCGCATCTTGTTTGTAAGAACTTGGCCGAAGTGGAGCCGGGTCGGTAGATCTGCGGAGATGCTACTCTTTGGAGCAGCTCAGGCAGGCTACCGTCCGCGCGTGAACGGTTCTTACAGGCAAGATGCGAGTTAGCGGTAGCCTTTCACCTCTGTTTGCGGTAGACTAGTGTTGTAATGTTTGTAGATAAGGCCAAGGTTGAGGTTTGTGGTGGTGATGGCGGCAATGGTGCCGTCAGTTTTCGTCATGAGAAATTTGTGGACCGGGGTGGCCCTGATGGGGGAGATGGCGGCAATGGTGGTGACGTGGTGTTTGAGGCTAGCCGGAACGAAAACACGCTAGCTAACTTTCGCTACCAACGTTCACTTGAAGCTCCGCCCGGCAAGCCTGGGCTTAAGAGCCACAAGCACGGCCGAAGTGGTAAAGACCTGGTTGTAAAAGTGCCGATTGGCACAGTGGTGCTTGATAGTGAAGAAAACATCTTGGCCGATTTAGTTGATGATGACCAACAAGCGATTATTGCCAAGGGCGGAAAAGGCGGGTTTGGCAATGCTCACTTTATATCCTCTGTTCGTCAGGCGCCGCGAGTAGCCGAAAAGGGAGAACTAGGTGATCGACTAGATGTTAACTTAGAACTTAAGATGATTGCCGATGTGGGGTTGGTGGGGCAGCCCAATGCGGGCAAATCTACGCTCCTAGCCACCCTCAGCAACGCCCGGCCAGAAATTGCCGATTATCCGTTTACAACCTTGCGGCCCAACCTGGGCGTGGTCGAGGTAGACAAGCACACCAGCTTATTGTTTGCCGACATCCCTGGCCTTATAGCGGGCGCTAGCGAAGGCAAGGGTCTGGGTGATGATTTTTTGCGTCATGTAGAGCGCACCAATGTGTTAATTCATTTAATTGATATTTACCAGGACGATGTAGTTGACACCTATAAGACCATTCAAAAAGAATTGGCCTCATACAAAATTAATTTGTCTAAACGCCCGCAAATCGTGGTGATTAACAAAGTAGAAGGGCTGGATCAAGATATTGTTGATGACAAAATCAGCAGCTTACGAAAAGTGGTGCCAAAAACTACTAAAATTATGGCTATCTCGGCCCAAAGCAAGCAGGGCGTTCAAGAATTGCTATACGTCGTAAAAAAACTGGTAGAAAAAACGCGCCAGGCCGAAGCTAAAAAGACAGCCAAAAACTCGCTACCGGTTATTCGTCTGACCGAAACCGATGATGCCTGGCAGGTGAGCCAAGCCGACGACGGCTTTAAGGTTACCGGCAAGAAGATTGAGCGCTTTGCAATGCGGACGGATTTTGCCAGCCCTTTTGCTATAGAACGCTTGCGTGACATCATGCGTAAGATGGGCATACTCAACCAGCTCGAGCGCCAAGGCATCAACCCTGGCCAAAAGATCACCATCGGCAATTCCATCGGCAATATCGAGTACTAATTCAGGTTACGGGCCACCTGTTACACTATTATTATGGCCAACACGTTTTATTTTTATGACTTAGAAACCTCGGGAGTGAGCCCCAAAGAGGCTCGGATTATGCAATTTGCTGGCCAAAGGACAGACATGGAACTTAACCCAATTGGGCCACCGCATAATTTTTATATAAAATTCCCTCGTGACTCGTTGCCGGAGCCCGTTGCCATATTCATAACCGGCATTACGCCTCAGAAGGCCATAGCCGACGGCATAACCGAAGCCGAGTTTCTAAAGATATTCGATAGCCAAATCGCTACCCCAGAGACCATCATGGTGGGATTTAATACGCTGCGCTTTGACGACGAGTTTATGCGCTACTTACGCTACCGCAACTTTTACGATGCCTATGAGTGGGGATGGAAAGATGGCCGATCCCGCTGGGATTTGCTGGATATGGTTCGTATGGTCCGCGCGCTCAGGCCAAGTGATATTAAGTGGCCATTTAATAGTGACGGTCAACCGACCAATCGCCTGGAGCTGCTAACGGCCCTCAATAAGCTCTCGCACGATAACGCGCACGATGCCTTAAACGATGTCTATGCCTCTATCGCGGTGGCTAAACTCATGAAGGATAAGCAGCCCAAGCTGTTCGATTTTTTGCTAAACATGCGCACTAAACAAGCGGTCGCAAAGCTGGTTCACGCCGGTCAGCCGTATCTGTACACTTCGGGCCGCTACGCCAATGAATTTGAAAAAACTACCGTAGTGGCCACCTTGGCCGATCATCCGGACAAGCAAGCGGCATTTGTGTTTGACTTGCGCTATGATCCAACCCCATTTGCTAAACTCAAACCGGATGCCATGGTAGAAGCCTGGCGTCGAAAAAAGGGAGAGACTGGTCCACGCTTGCCCGTTAAAACAATTACCTTTAATCGCTGTCCGGCAATTGCTCCGCTGTCAGTGCTGGATGAGGCCAGCCAAAAACGGCTTAAGCTCAATCCCCAAACTATTGCCAAAAACTTTAAGGCCCTACAGGAAGTTAAGGATGAGTTGGTACCAAACATGCTAGCGGCCCTGAGACTGATCACCAAAAAGCAGCAACTTAAATTTATGCAGGATGATCAAGTTGTCGATAATTTACTGTACGACGGTTTTTTTGAACCAGCCGATCAAAAGCGGATGGCCGAAGTGAGATCGGCCGATCCGCAAAAGCTAAAAGAACTGACGCTCGACTTTGAAGATTCCCGGCTGCAAGCCCTGCTGCCATTGTATAAAGCTCGCAATTTCCCACAATCGTTAACCAATGCCGAGCAAAAGATTTGGGAGAACTACCGGACCCAAAAGTTACTCCAGGGTAAGCGCAGTAATCGTCTAGTGCGCTTTTATAAGCAGTTGGATGATATGAAAAAGAAGGGCCAGCTCACCGATCACCAAAAGTACTTGCTAGAAGAGTTACGTCTGTTTGCCGAAAGCATTATGCCGGTTGAGGCTTAATCTCTACGCTCGTTTTACTTCATTTACCCATTCACGTACAGTATCGTCGTATGAAGGAACAGAAATTTAGTGACCAATTAGAGCAATGGCTCCACGGTAAATCGCCCAAGACGCTCGATTCCTTAGAACAAGTGTTTCGTGAGCGTAGCTTTGCCATAATTATTTTGCTACTGATGTTCTTGCCGTCACTGCCGCTGCCTACTGGCGGTATTACCCATGTTTTTGAAATTATTTCTATGTTACTGGCCCTAGAAATGATTGCTGGCCGAACAACGCTCTGGGTCCCTAAGCGCTGGCGTCATCGAAAGTTAGGGCAGCGAACCGTGAATAAGGCCTTGCCATTTATTATGCGTAGGATTCGCTGGTTTGAGAAATTTTCACGTCCCAGACTGAAAGGAATGTTAGACAATCATAACTTTTTGCGTCTGGCTGGGCTGCTGCTATTTGTATTTAGCCTGGCGGCTTTTTTGTCGCCGCCATTTTCTGGGCTGGATACGCTGCCCTCGCTGGGCGCGGTAGTCATTGCCTTGTCTTTGATATTGGGTGACACAATACTTTTTATTGCCGGGTGCATTGTTGGACTTGGCGGCATTGCGCTCATTATTGGCCTGGGCACAGCCGTTACTAGTGTTTTTAAACACATTTTTTAAGCAGCCTAGGCTTTTTTGCCTACGTTTTCTCTATAAAAAACCTCGTCTAAAGCACAACAGACAGCTTTTATCATAACTGCTAATGTAAAAGTATTAGAATTCTCACAAAGAGTGTAAGAACACAGGAGGGACTATGCCAAGAAGAGGGAATATTATGCCACGAGGCTCCCTTCCTCCCAGCATTTCCTCACGCACGCCCGGCCTTGGTGCTTTTCACGCCCTAGATTTCGAAAGCCAAGAGGATAGTAACGTCGATTTCTCAGCGGTGATGGCCAGTCTGGAAGCTAACCTAGAAGATGCCCATGGTTTTAAGACCCACCAACACAATCAAGTAGCGGCTACTGACCCAAAACCGCCAGCCGCTACTCATGGTCACCAACCCCGGGCCAAGCTGCCTGTAAAACTCTATCATCCGGAACATATGCGTTTAAAAGTTTTGGAGCGGCGCTTATCTAAAGATTATGCCCAGCAACACCGCTTGTACTGGAATAAAAATGACATGGGCCAAATACGTGGCGAGATCGCCAACTCCCTAGCTCGGCTGGAAATGAGCCATGGTCCGTTCGAGGTAGTATTTACTGGCATTGCCCGGGTTGGTGATGCTGAGAAAAATGAATATGGCGGCCGCAAACTGGCTTTTGTGCCTGAGGTTACGAGTGCTGCCGCTGAGTTTTTATGTGACGAGCACGAAATCTGCGTCGACGGTTTATCTAAACGGCTCAGTCGGTTTCGCTATCCATATGATGAGTACATGGCTAAACAAATGTTTGCTCGGGTTGATAGGCGCGAACCAGAGTCGGTGGTTCGCGACGTGATTGATGCAGCCCATGCACTTTTACCGGTTACGGTTACCTATCTACCGCTTGAGTTCTATGCCAACCAGTCGTTTAGAGCCTAGACACTGGATTTTATCTCTGTTTTCATGTATAATTCTTGGACTTTATGCATGACGAAATTGTAGTCAAGGGAGCTCGGGAGCACAACCTCAAAAACGTGGACGTGACTATCCCGCGAGGCAAGCTGGTAGTGATTACCGGTCTATCCGGGTCGGGTAAATCCAGCTTAGCCTTTGATACTATTTATGCCGAAGGCCAACGCCGCTACGTAGAAAGTCTGAGTTCTTATGCCCGCCAATTCTTGGGCCTGATGGAAAAGCCTGACGTTGACCAAATTGATGGCCTGAGCCCGGCAATTAGTATTGATCAAAAATCTACCAGCCGGAATCCCCGCTCGACGGTGGCCACGGTGACCGAAATTTACGATTATTTGCGTTTGTTATTTGCGCGCGTTGGCGTGCCGCACTGTCCGGTGTGTGGCAAACCAGTGGTTCGCCAAACTTCCACGGCCATTGTTGATCAAGTGGTGGCTCTGGCACCCGGTGCTCGCTTGATGATCTTGGCCCCAGTGGTCATTGATAAAAAGGGTGCCTTTGAGCATATTCCCGAGCAATTTATGCGGGCTGGTTTTGCTCGTGCCCGAGTAGATGGCGTGGTCTACTCTCTTGATGAATTTCCGACGCTTGATAAAAACTACAAGCACAATATTGAAATTGTAGTCGACCGGTTGGTGAACGATAAAGAAAGCCTTGGCCGGCTGAGCCAATCGTTGGAGCAAGCGCTGGATATCGCCGAAGGCCGAGCCAAAGTCCTCAATGCCGACAGCAACCAAGAGCATACTTACAGCCTCATGTACGCCTGTGTTGATCATCCCGATGTGTCTATTCCAGAGCTCGAGCCTCGAACCTTTAGCTTTAACAGTCCACATGGCGCCTGTCCGGTCTGTACCGGCCTAGGCAGCCGATTAGAGGTTGATCCAGAACTCGTAATTCCCAATGGCCGGCTGACCATAGCCGAGGGCGCCATTCGTCCGTTTAACCGCATTAACACCGATGCTTGGTACACTAAAAAGATTCAGGCGGTGGCCGATCGCTACGGCTTTAGTTTGCATGTGCCGACCAGCGAGCTTAAGAACGAAGACTTAGACAGGCTGATGTACGGCACTGGCAGTGAGAAATACCGGGTCAGTTTAGGCCTGGGCCGTTCGTTTGAAACGACCTACGAGGGTGTGGTGCCTAACTTAGAGCGTCGGCATAAAGAAACCGAGAGTGATTTTATCCGTCGAGACATTGAGCGCTTTATGCAGGAACGTCCCTGTCATGCCTGTAACGGACTGCGCCTCAAGCCCGAAGTTTTAGCGGTAACGGTTGCCGACAAATCTATTATGGATCTGTGTCAACTTAGTATCGACGAGGCGCTGACTTTCTTTAGCCAGCTAAAACTCAATGCCAAGGATGCCCACATTGCGGAGCTTATCTTAAAAGAAATTTGTGCCCGTCTGCAGTTCTTACAAGACGTGGGCCTAAACTACCTTAACTTGCTGCGCAGTGCCGTGACGCTGTCTGGCGGGGAAGCCCAGCGCATCCGCCTAGCTACTCAAATTGGATCGGGATTAATGGGTGTTCTGTACGTGCTGGATGAACCAAGCATTGGCTTGCACCAGCGCGATAACGCCAAGCTCATTGCCACCCTTAAGCACCTGCGCGATTTAGGTAATACCGTCATTGTGGTGGAACACGACGAAGAAACGATTCGGACAGCTGACTTTTTACTCGACATTGGCCCAGGAGCCGGTATCCACGGCGGTGAGATTGTAGCTGTCGGCAAACCCAGCGAGGTAGCCAGGGTGGAAAAAAGTATTACCGGCCAATACCTACTCGGCAAAAAAGTCATTGCCACACCCAAAAAACGACGTGAAGGTAATGGCAAAAAGTTGCTCATTCGCGGTGCCCGCGAAAACAATTTACGCAATATTAATGTGGAGCTGCCTCTAGGAAAAATGGTGGTAGTCAGTGGAGTATCTGGTTCTGGAAAATCCAGCCTCATCAATGACATTTTAGCTAAAGAGCTTTCAGCCCGCTTGCATCGGGCTAACACTGTACCAGGCCGGCATGACGACATAGAAGGCATAGAGCATTTAGATAAAGCCATTATTATTGATCAATCACCAATTGGCCGCACGCCACGTTCCAACCCAGCCACTTACACTGGTTTATTTACGCCAATTCGCGAGCTGTTTGCCAGTACCCCAGAAGCCAAGTTGCGTGGCTACAGCCCAGGCCGCTTTAGCTTTAACGTGCGCGGCGGTCGCTGTGAAAACTGTGCCGGGGATGGCATTATCAAAATAGAAATGCATTTCTTGCCTGACGTTTACGTCCCCTGTGAAGTCTGTCACGGTAAGCGCTATAACCGCGAAGCTTTAGAGATTCATTACAAGGGCAAGACTATCAGTGACGTTCTGGAAATGACCTGCGAGACAGCGCTGGCCTTCTTTGAAAACGTACCATCAATAGCCCGCAAGCTCCAAACTCTGGTGGATGTGGGCCTGGGCTACATAGCGCTCGGTCAACCAGCCACCACCTTATCTGGTGGTGAAGCTCAGCGTATTAAGCTAGCCACCGAGCTATCACGCCGCCCCACTGGCCGCACATTGTATATCCTAGATGAGCCAACCACTGGCCTGCACATGGCCGATGTGGAAAAACTCCTGCAAGTTTTGCATGCTTTAGTTGAGGCTGGCAACAGCATGATTGTTATTGAACATAACTTAGACGTCATTAAGTCGGCCGATCATATTATTGATATGGGCCCAGAAGGCGGCAATGGTGGCGGCCTGGTGGTGGCCGAAGGTACTCCCGAGCAAGTTGCTAAGGCAGCCCATTCTTATACTGGCCAATACCTAAAGAAGACCTTAAATAAGGCCCAAAAAAGGGACTAATTTTATTTCTTGCCTGAAAAGCGGGCGAACAATCTGCGTCTAATTTTGGGATCAGCTACCAAATGGTACACTGTTGGGCCAAACGACAGCACCATAACCAGCAAAATTATCGGCAATAAATAGCGGTCAATGTTGGGAATTTTGCTGCCCAGCCAGTAGCCCAGCAGGGTTACGCCAATGGTCCAGGTCGCGCCACCAGCAATGTTAAAGGCAGTAAATTTCTTTTGGGGCATATTACCAATGCCGGCGACAATCGGCGCAAAGGTGCGGACAATGGGCACAAAGCGCGACAGCAAAATGGTTTTGCCGCCATGACGCTTATAAAAATCTTCGGATTTGAGCAGGTATTCCTGCCTAAACACCAGACCGTCTTGCTTACGAAACAAGCGTTTGCCAAAACGTTTGCCAATGTAATAACCACTTTCATAGCCAGCAATGGCCGCCACTAACACCAGAATTAATAGCCAACCAAGAGGCAATTTGCCTTGGGCGGCAAAAAAGCCGGCCGAAAACAACAGCGTGTCTCCAGGTAAAAAGAAACCAACAAGTAATCCAGATTCGGCAAAAATGATTGCGGTAATGAGGAGTAAACCGCCACTTTCTATAATTGAGGCAACGCTTGGCATGCTGTTTACTAGACTACAAGCATAATCTAGTCTCGTCCAGTGGACATATTTCTGTTAAAATGTATACGCATACAAGATAGTTGAGGAGCTTATGCAGAACATCTCGTTAAAGTTAGAAGAACGTACGGTTGTGGGCAAAGGAATTAAAGAGCTACGTCGCCAAGGTTTGGTGCCGGCGGTTATTCATGATCACGGCAAAGAATCGGTGGTGGTTATGGGCCCGCAAATCTCGTTACTAAAAGCCTATGGCGAGGCTGGTAAGCACCATCCGTTAAATCTAGACGTCGCTGGTAAAAAATACCTGGCGCTTATTAAAGAGACAGATTTTGAACCCAAAAAACACCAACTGCGCCACCTGGTATTCAACGCCATTAAGCAGAACGAAAAAGTTGAAGCTGAGATTCCAATTGAAATGCAGCTTGATGAAGGCAACGAAGCTACTCCAGCCGAACGCACCGGCTTAATTGTGTTGCAAGCCATGGAAGCTATTGAAGTGAAAGCTTTGCCAAACAATTTACCAGATGCACTGAAGTTTAATGGTGAGAAGTTGGTAGAAGTAGGTGATCACGCAACGGTGGCTGACTTAATTGTGCCCGAAGGTGTGGAAATAGACAGCGATCCTAACCAAACAATAGCCAGTGTTTATGAACCAAGTGCGCTGCAAGCCGCCAACGATGCTGCTGGTGGCGATGCCACAGACGATACTGCAGCTACAGCTACTGATGAAGAAGCTGTTGAAGGCGAAGAAGGCGAGACTCCTGCCGAAGGCGGCGCAGAACCTACGACAGAAGCTAGCAACTCCGACAAACCTTAAAGAGTAATCGGCACCGATTACTTATAGGGGATTACTCTTCTAAAAAGCCGCCCGATTGGTGACTGGCTTTCCTATATTTGTAAATATTGCTACAATATCGTACCTGTTGGGCAATCATGTTAACACTTTAGTATAATGAGTCCAATGCAAAAGATAATTCTATTTTATACCTTCGTGCCGGTGCCGGATCCTCAGACGGTGATGTTTTGGCAGCGGAACTTATGCGAGCGCCTCAATCTGCGGGGCCGGATTATTATCTCCACTCAGGGTATTAACGGTACACTGGGCGGTGACATGGACGATGTGAAACGCTACATCCGCGACATGAACAAGCATCCCTTGTTTAAAGGTACTCAGTACAAATGGAGCGATGGCGTGCGCGAGGATTTCCCGCGCTTGTCCGTAAAAGTTCGTGACGAGTTGGTGACGCTGGCACCTGGCGAGCAGTTTGACGTGTTCAACAGTACCCGCGGACTCAAGCCTAAAGCCTGGCATAAATACCTAGAAGACCATCCCGACGCCATTGTGCTTGATGCTCGTAACGATTACGAGAGTGACATTGGCGCCTTTAAGGCCAAGAACGTTATTAAGCCGCGTATCAAAAACTTTCGGGACATCAAGCCGGAACTAGACAAGCTCCCCAAGGACCAACCAGTTTTAACCTACTGTACTGGTGACATTCGCTGCGAATACCTGAGTGCCTACATGAAGCATAAAGGCTTTGACGAGGTCTACCACCTGGACGGCGGTATTGTAAAATACGGCCAAGAATTTGGCGACGATGGCCTATGGGAAGGCAAGTGTTTTGTATTTGATGACCGGCTCAATCTGGCCTTTAGTGATCAGGCCAAGGACATTGGCGAGTGTGTGCACTGTGGCGGCCCCACCAGTAACCACGAAAACTGTGCCAATAAGGCATGCAATCGACTGGTGCTCATCTGTAAAGACTGTATTGATTCCGAAGTTGGCCAATATTGCGAACTAGAGGTTGAGCTGCATGAAGCTTAGCAAACAAATCGGGCCTGATATTGAGCAAATACCAGGCGGTGTTGGTCCCGGTTTGCGAGAACAGTGGCGCCAGGAAAAAGAAGTCATTGGTATGGCGGCTTTAGCTATTGGTACGTTCGCTGTAGCAGCAGCTTCGATGCATGTTGATACGTTTTTCATTAACTTAGCCGCAGAGCCTATAATACAAGTAGCCCGCAGCGTCTCCGAAACTATTCATATCAGCCCGTCGCCGTCATATTGAGGGTGACGAGGGACTATCTGTCATAATATAGGCATGACGGAAAAGTTGGAAAAAAAGTTGCAAGACCTGCCTAAACAGCCCGGCGTTTATTTTCATAAGAATAAACGTGGCAAGATTATTTACGTAGGCAAAGCGGCGGTGCTGCGCAACCGGGTGCGGCAGTATTTTCAAGCTAGCCGCGGGCGTGATGCCAAAACCGAAGCCCTGGTGGCCGAGATTGCCGACGTGGATTGGATTACGGTAGAGAGCGAACTCGACGCTCTGTTTTTAGAAGCCGAGATGATCCGGCGCTACATGCCACCCTACAACATTTTGCTGCGCGATGATAAATCGATGAGTTATATTCGGATTAGTTACGATAGCGATTATCCCACCGTTACCACCACTCGCCGCCCGTTGGACGACGGCGCTAAATATTTTGGCCCGTACCTTTCAACCATGAGCGTGCGCCAAGCGCTAAAATTACTGCGGCGAATTTTTCCGTACGCCACCACTCGCACGCCAAATCAAAAACGTGCCACACTCTATTATCAT
>JAQGHD010000014.1 GCA_028288965.1 Candidatus Saccharimonadota bacterium
CTCTTTGGGTTATATATGGATTCAGTCTCAGGAAACCCCAGATATGGGCAGCCAATATAGTGGTGGCTTTATTAAGTTCAATCATTCTTTATTACAAGCTCCGATATAATTAGTTCAGGGATTGTCGTGGTGTTATAGCCCTTATGCCTACCCGGTAATCATTTCCATGAGTATTTTCACAGACAGTTGGATGTAGAGTTTTATACACTAGAACCGTGCGTAAGCTTAACGTGGTTTAACCCGAGCTTTAGCACATTGACAAGTAGACAATGACCATACAAGGTGAGCCAAAAGATAACAAGCGGTTGCGGTCTTTTAGCTCATCTTGTGTGTTAAGGAAACACACGCTAGCAACGCTAGTGGCAGTCGTGCCAAAGATGACGGAAAGCAGCCATGAATAGGCAGCAAGACTACAAGTCGATAACCTACCTCTCCTTCGGTGAGGTCGTTACCGAGCTTGTGCCAACCCCCGACTTCAAGGACCAGCACCAGGTGATTAACGCCATGTTGGTGGCGGCTCACACCGGACTCTCCGCGTGGGTGGTCGACAACACCACCGACCCCGAGCCCAAGAACGGCAAGCAGGAAGCGATCGGAGCACAGATCCAAGACGGTCAGCGGAAAATCGCCGACCTCCGGGTCAGTGTCCCGACTACGTCGCACTTCTCCAAGGCCATGTTCGACAGCTTCTTGCAGCAGAGCATCGTGCCTGCCATCCAGCAGGCGGTTCGGTCCTACCCCAGTTCCCGCTCCATCCAACAAAGCGCCGCGCAATCTGGCAAGAGCCCGCTTGCGCAGGACATCCTGCCCAACGCCCTCCAGCAGACCAGCCGCGTCACGCCACAGCAGTTGCAGAATCGCTGAGCTGGCGGCGCCTGCGTCCTGACCCGACCGACCAGTCCTGAGAGACTAACACCCGCCCGAGAGGCAGTCGTCGGAACGAGACGGGAGCGACAGGCAGCACGAGTGTGAGGGACAATACTGTCTCCTTATTATTTGTCTGCTTGTCGTTCCCTAGAAAAGCCATAGCAGTTAAGCTAGGTCCTTGTCCTAGACAAATATAGGTTTTTGTGGTATTATTTACTTTATGACAGAGTTAGATGGTTCAGCGACGCCAGCTATTGCGCTGATCGGCGGTGGTACTGGTAGTTTTACCCTTTTACAAGAGCTTAAAGAGCTTACCCCAAACCTTTCGGCCATTGTGAATATGAGCGACGATGGTGGCTCAACAGGCATATTAAGAGACGAATTAGGTGTTTTGCCGCCAGGTGATGTTCGCCAATGCCTGGTTGCGCTCAGTAACTCACCAGAGATGCGTGGTGCTTTTAGTTATCGGTTTGGAGGCGATAGCCTATTTGCCGGACATACCATTGGTAACGTTATTCTAGCTGGCTTTGAACTGTACCATGGCAGTTTTGATCAAGCCCTCAAGGCAGCCAGCTCTATTTTGAATATAACCGGACAAGTCATCCCAGTCACCTTAGAGTCACATGTCTTGCATATGCAAGACGGTGACGAGCAAATTAAGGGTGAGTATGCCATCGCTCATCGTGCTATTAATAATCGCGATGCTTCTGTTTCACTAGAACCGGCTGCAGCCATTAACCCAGACGCTAGTCAGGCTATTGCTGAGGCTGATTTGGTAGTAATAGCCCCAGGCAACCTGTTTGGTTCCCTGTTACCAGCTTTGGCAGTTGATGGTATGCGGGAAGCTTTTACTGAAACACCGGCCAAAAAGGTGGTGGTCAGCAATTTGGTTACCAAGCCAGGCCAAACCGATGGCTGGCACGTCGTTGATTACATTAAAACTATTGAACAGTATGTAGGCGAGGGTCAAATTGACGCGGCTCTGTACAATCAAGATTTGCCGTCACCAGAGTTACTTAGGAAATATGCCGCAGAAGAGGAATTTCCTGTTAAAACCGAGCTCGATAGATTTAAAGAAGTAGCTGCTCTACCCCTTGGTGCTAATCTGGTAGCCAGCAATCCGTTCGAACAAGATCAAAACGATAAAGCCATACGGCGCACGCTGATTCGGCATGATGCTTACCAAGTTGGTCGTCAGCTGATGAGCATATTTGAACAGCGATTTTATGAGTCCCGTGACTAAAGCGTTACTGGCGGTGAGAAGTCAGGTGATAGCCCGAGCAGACTGGGCATTTGTAAACGCGAGAAGGTTTTTTGAGCGCCCGAGTAGGGTTTATTTTCTTAATAGCCATTTGGGCAGCTGCATCAGTTGCGTAGCGAACTTTTCTTTTGCAGGCTCTTCGTTCGTTATCGCTAATCATAATTACCATACTACCTTATCTTTAGCAGATGAGTCAGCCAGTGACATTATTTGAAAACCCGTAGGGTTTAAGATTATAATTTATTTCCTATGGAATACCCTATTGAGGTCAAAGGTCAGATGGATTGCTACGGACAGCCGCTGGCCATACGGGCGCCGCAGCCTTTCATTAAGGAACTAGGAGAATACCTGGCGCCGCAGTCCTTAATTGCCGACATTGGAAGCCTTAGCGGTGACAATGGTCTGTATCTGGCGACTCAGGGACACACAGTAGCCAATGTAGATGTCTATTATGGTGGCCTGGTAGATGGACAGCGTAAAGCCAGGGCCCTGGGAAGCGTAGCCAACTCCTTTATTGTTGGTAGTGCAGCGGCATTAATGTTTGGGAGCGAGCGATGCGACGCTGTTATATGTGCCCACGTTCTGCAGCTAATTGATCGTAGCATCGTACCAGTTGTCATGGATGAAATGCAGCGCATAACCCGGCCTGGTGGTTTGCACGCCGTTAAAGTCTATGCCGGCACCGAGCACGAAATTGCTGTACGGCCAGCTTACACCATGTATCAGTTTGGTGAACTTAAGCATTATTACGAAACGCTGGGTTGGCAGATATTAAAACACGCTGAGAGGTACCTGCAGCCCCATGATGATACAGCTGGGATAAGCTCGTACTCGGCTTTGATCGCTCAAAAACCACCGGCCGTTAACACCCAGCATAAAAGAACGTATATGAATGCCAACCGACAGCTTATTACGATTGAGCCTTAGGATTGCGGATCAGAACATAGGCCAGGATGCCAGCTGTCATGGCCAGACTACTGCATAAAACAATGGTGAACTTATAGACATGGGCGGCACCCAAGATTCCCAAAAAGGCCACTACTATCAGGCCGGCCACACGGCTAATGGCGTTGTTAACACCAGAAGCAATACCCGACTCGTCCCCGCTTACGGAGCTCATTACTGTAATAGTCAGGGGCGAGACCGTCAGTACCAGCCCGGCGCCAAACAGCAGCAAACTGGGCAGAATATGCCCGACGTAACTGTTACCAGGCTTTAAATTCAAAAGGCTGAGCATGCCCACCCCGGCAATAATCGGCCCAACGGTCATAAAAATCCTGGAGCCATATTTGGCCGACAAGTCACCGATTCTACCGGATAAGCTAAACATGATGGCGGTAATGGGCAGCAAGCTCACCCCGGCTTTAAAGGTAGAATAATGCATGCCTGTTTGCAGAAAGATTACCAGTGCCAGAATAAAACCACTCAGTCCACCGTACATAGCAAAAGTTGATATATTAGCCCCGGTGAAGTTGCGCGAGGCAAATAAATCGAGCTTTACCATAGGGTCTTTTGAGTGGGTCTCAGCAACTATAAACAGCCCAAAACTAGTAACGCCGAGCAACAGAATGGCAATGATCCAGCCATTCCAGTGATGTACCGGTCCCTCAATCAGCCCAAAGGTCAGGCTGGCTAAGGCCACAATTGCCAGTCCGGCTCCTCTGTAATCAATAGTGCGCCTATACTCATCCTTGCTTTCGGTAATACCGGCTTTGGCCAAGACATAACAGATGATTACTAGTGGGATATTTATATAGAAAATCCAGCGCCATGATAGGGCATCAACAATGTAGCCGCCTAGCGGTGGCCCAATGGCGGTAGCTATGCCCGACCAGGCCGCCCACTGTCCGATGGCTTTGCCCCTAAGCTTCTGAGGAAAATTTGTATTGATGATTGCCAGCGCTCCTGGCACCAGCAGTGCTCCAAATACACCTTGCAGGGCGCGCATGGCAATCAGCACCGACATGTTGGGTGCCAGCCCACATAAGAGTGACACCACGCCAAAACCACTTAGGCCGATCAGGTAAATACGTTTGCGCCCTAAAATATCGCCCAGCGATCCGCCAAGCAAGATGAGCGACGAAAGCGACAGCATGTAGCCATCGACAATCCACTGCAAGTCAGCAAAGTTACCATGCAGCTGCTGGGAAATGTGTGGCAGAGCCAGGTTAACCACCGTACTATCAATCAACACAATACCGCTGCCCATAATGGTGGCGATAAGGGTTAATCGCTGCCGGTGCGTCATAGCTTTATGTATAAACGAGCTTTTTGTTTATCTTTGGTGGTGTTGAGATAGGTGCTGATGTCTTTAAAATTGAAGACGATGTGGCTGGCTCGAACCTTGTCACCGTTGTTTTCTAATACTTTGACTATCTCCAGGCCGTAACCGATGTCTATAATTCCTGAGGTTTGGCCGGGCTTGAGCTTAAATAGTTGATCAGTAGTTTGAACCAGGACATCACGACTTGATTTATCGATGAGGATGCTGATTTCTCCGCCACTGTCTTTCGTCCCTACATCATCTGAATACTTCTTGGCCAAAGCCGAAAAATCAGCTCCACCGTTCAGTTCAGCCAAAGCAGCATCGGCTCGCTGGTGCGTTTGGGTATCTAATTTGGAAACTAATTTTTGGGCCAACAGTTGCTGCTTGAGGCTACGCTTAAAGTCATCTGCCGACCATCCCCAGTAATCTTTCAGTACATCTTCAAAGGCTTGGTCGCTGCCGCCCAGACGGTTTTGGTTCCGGACAATGGTAATTTGATCGTCTACCACTTGGTTACTAATGCTCACCTTGTTCTTTTTAGCTAACTCCTTTATATAGGTATCATTGATGACTTTTTGCAAAGCTCTCTTCTTAAAATCTGCAAGCTGTTGTTTGCCGGAATCGCTGGCAAAATCGAGCTTTTGCTGGGTCTGGTAGTAGTGCATGTAGTGGCGCAGCTCGAACAAATAATTCTCGTAGGCCACAAAATCTTTACCGGCTTTGGCCACCGGAAACGGCAACACCTGGGTTACACGGTACATAAAAGTTGAAGTATTTTGCAAACGATACAGTGCTAGCGTGCAGTAGGTCATAAAAAATACCACCGTGGCAATAAATAAGGCCGTAGAAATCAGCACAATCTTATGCTTAGAGTGTTGCAGCGGGTAGATATACTTGCGGGCGCTACTGAGCACCTCTTCACGGTGTTCAGCCACCGTTTCGTTGGTAATTCGCGGCGCGTTCTCGGCCGCCTCTTTTATAATTTCGGCATCAGTTCTCTGAGCCGAGCGCCGTCTTTTGGGCAATTTAGCAGCTAGTTTACGTAGTTTCTTCTTCATCAGTTGTAGCCGACTCCTTACCTATCGGATAGCTCGAGGCGTTAATACCCTCATCGCGCAATATTTGCAGAATTTTCTTTTGAATACGACTAGGGTGATGGACGTCATGTATCACCAAATCACCCACGTATGTCTGCATCATTATTGTACCAAATCCTAGCAGTGTTTCTTGCAAGCCAGCTATTTGATAATTAACCATTTGGATCTGGGTAAGCGCCATATCCACCACACTGCGGTTAAACAAGCCTTTCTGGGTGATCTGAATCAGGCGCTGATCGGTGACAATAAACACGCTGTAATACCAGGCAATCCAAGAAGGAATGAACAGGAGTGCTCCTAGCACAATGCCAGCTAGCAGACTAATAAAAAAGAAGCCGGTTGACGGGTATTTGTCGGGACTATTCTTATATATAACCGTCAGTAGTAAGGTGTACAACGGTCCGACTAACCAGGCCAGCAAACCAATAATTAGGCCTTTTCGCATAACTATCGGGTGCTTGCGAAATACAAACAAGACATTCTCGTCATCGAATTGGTCTTCAAAGTATTTCTGGACTTGTTTTGGCTTTTGTTTGGCCATGGCTATAGGTATTTTACCGCTATCTGCTTATGGAAACCAGGTGCTCGGTATTGTTTACACCTGTAGCTCGCCCGTTTACAATAAGGTTCTGATCTGTCCCCATAGTTCAATGGATAGAATAACTCCGTCCTAAGGAGATGATCCGTGTTCGAATCGCGGTGGGGACACCAATTTACTTTTTGATTTGTTTGTCTAAGGTCAAAATCTGGTAATCATTCTCATTGATGCCATAGTGCTCGTACACCTGCATAGTTGCACAAATGAGTTTTTGCTTGGGGTCAAAACCTAAAACGCTGGCTGCATCATCTACCACCTTCCAGCTGTCGCCCTCAATTTCTACATACGGTGGGATAAGCGGCCATTCGTCAATGGCTACCTCCACCCCATTCAACGTATACAAGGTTCGCCAATTTTCTTCATAGAATTTTGGGGTCATACCAATGGCCTTGAGTACATCGGCCGTAGCGATAAAGTCACTGACCGTTACCTCAATCTCCTTCATGCCAGCATCTTTGGTATCGCTATGGCCTTTAATTCGCTGCTTAAAAGTGAGCGTACTTTTATCGCCCTCATCACGAATCCGTAACCAAGATGCTTGGGCATTCAACCGCTTATCAGGGAAATCAAAAACATAGCGCCGAAAAAGTTTCCTAAACTGCCGTTTGCCGCCAAGATTAGTAATCGTTTGGCCCAACTGCTTGGGATTCACATCTAAGAATTTGCACTCAATCTCTTGATACTCTGGCACACTCATTTACTTAGTCTGTCATGTGCTGCTGATGGATGTTGTTGTAGTCGATGAGTTCAACCGGCTTAAACCAAAGATTGATCTCGAATTCGGCTTCCTGCTTATTGCCCGAAGCATGGACAAGATTACGAATGGGCCGGCGGCTAGCGTTGGCGAGCGCTGAGGAGTCAAAAGAGTAATCACCGCGGATAGTGCCAGGCTGAGCCTGTGATGGCAGCGTGTGGCCAGCAATCTTGCGAACCAGCTCAATCGCGTGCGGCCCTTCTAATACCAAAACTAGGGCTGGTCCCGAGGTCAGGAACTCGACTAACCATTTTTGAACCATTAAACCAATCTTATGCGTATCATCTGTGCCCAGTTCTTTGACCGGATCCATAGCTTGTTGCTTATAATTATCGAGCGTCTTTTGGCCCATGCCGTCAATAAATTCTCGTCGCTCAGTTGGGTAGTGCTTGTTAGCGGTGTCGGGATCTGGCTTTATAAATTTTGCCCCTACTACCCTAAGACCGACTCGCTCAAAACGAGTAATAATGTCGCCGATAATAGCCCGGGCAATGGCGTCGGGCTTAATAATGACAAGTGTTTGTTCCATGATTGATCCTATTTACTTCTCACTATTGTAACAGATATAGCCCTGTTCGTTAATGTCCGATAGTGTCGTACAATAAAGCTTATGTTGTTTAGCAAAGCCAAAACCGATTTTCTTTACCCCACGGCGAATCCTCTCGCCGCGGGGACCCCATTGTGCAAATCCCTTCAGATAAGGATGGATCGTGCTATTCGCTAAAGCTAAAACTGATTTTCTAGAGTATTTGGAAATTGAGCAAAACCGCTCCCAAAAAACGATTCGTAATTACGACCACTACCTCACTCGCCTACTAGATTTTGCCGGCGATATTAAGGTAAGTGAGATTGATCCGGAGCTTGTTAGAAAATGGCGGCTGTGGCTTAACCGACTGGGCACCAATGTTTCCGACGAACTCCAGAAAAATACCCAGAATTATCACCTGATTGCCCTGCGCAGCTTTCTAAAATATTGTGCCAAGCGTGATATCCCGGCGCTAACCGCCGATAAGATCGAACTATCCAAAACCGTGCGCAAACAAGTAACGTTCCTAAATCCTGAAGAATTGGTACAATTATTTGCTCAACCCGATATTAACACCTTGGCAGGCCTGCGTGACCGAGCCATATTAGAGTTACTTTTTAGTAGCGGACTGCGTGTTTCAGAGCTGATTGGGCTAAATAGAGAGCATATTAATCTTAAGCGGCGTGAGTTTATGGTCCGGGGCAAAGGCCAGAAAGACCGACCAATTTTCATTAGCCCGGAAGCCGCTGAGTGGTTGCAGCACTATGTCGATAAGCGAACCGATAATGCTTCCCCGCTATTTATTCGGTTAGGTGGGCGAAAAAGTGCTGATAGCACAGGCGATTTTAGCCGGCTCACTGCCAGAAGCGTGCAACGTATGGTAGCGCGGTATGCGCTGATGGCTGGGATAACTAAGCACGTCTCGCCGCACACTATGCGGCACAGCTTTGCTACAGATTTACTTATGAACGGCGCCGATTTGCGATCTGTCCAGGCTATGCTGGGACACAGTAACATTGCCACCACTCAGATTTATACGCATGTCACCGATCCACACTTAAAAGCCGTACACAATAAGTTCCATCACTCACCGCCGGAAAGTTAGCTAGAATGGGTTACAGTTTCCGCCGCCGCCAGATACATTGCCAGGACTGACATCGAGTGTCTTGCACAATGCTCCGCCGCTTTCAATGGCGAACTCAGGAATGTTATAGGTGGCATTAAGTGGGATTCTAACCTGTACGCGGCGCAGTACATCTTGAGCCTTCCCGGTGGCATCCACCGAGGCTTGAGCGTTTTGGAAGCCACAATCGCTTGCACTTGCAATGGAGGTGCAGGTAATGGTCACCGCACTGTCTTTATAGATTGAGCTAAGACGGAGGTAATACTTGCTGCTGTCTGGGGTGGAAAAAGTAATCGTAGCTAAACAATCTCTGGTGGTCGAGCCAACAGCAGGAGGAGTACAATGAACGTCGTAAATATTTCCTTGGTTGCCGACTGCTGTATCAAAGGTGAATGTATCGCTGGGACGCGCGCCGGTTGGGTACAGAAAAGCCGTCATGGTAGCATTGGCCAGCGCATCGGGCTGAAGTGGCACGCCATCTATTTTGGTTAAAGCCATCCTGAGTAGGCCAAGATTAGCCGGTGGCCAGCCACTGGCATCAGGAAACTCGCCCTTGTTACCGGTTGGAAGGATCGTAGGTTGAGCTGTAGCACTCCAGCCAATAGTAAGCGTGGTAAAGTGACTCAAATCGGCCGTTTCAATAGGCACAAAAATTGATTTGAGATTTTTGACGGTCCCGTATTCGATTGACTTGACCTTATTGCTCACCGTTAAACAGGTAATTTTAACGGCCGGATCCGAGCCAACTCTATAATTTGACAAGGGTTGACCTACGGGATTAGGGTCACAGCTTAGTTTTGTATTGCCGGGTAATTGGCCTTGCTGTATAGCACTGGCGGCATCGTTTATGCCCGACTCGGCAGCGTAGAAAGCCTGACTGCTTAATTGCTTATCTATCGATTGCCGTTGTTCGCGGCGGGTCTGTATAGCAAAGCCCACTGTAATAAGCGTTAGCACCGTGAGGATCACCATTGTAACGACGATTGAAACGATTCCCTGCTGGTTGAGCTTTTTCATCTGCTTACTTCCGTTTATACCGATTATACTTATTTTCATTGTAATCTTCTATAGACCGTAGTGCTAAGTGTTACATCGGCGCAAAATTGACCGCCTAAAAGCGTACTAATACAGCCTGAACTTGGATTCCCAAATACTTTGAACATATCAGGTGAACCTGACACCAAGCGTAGCGTAATAGTCCAGAGACGATCGTTAGTAGCGTCTTTACTGACTGAAAGCGCGACTATCTGCATACCAGGAGGTACGAGTTCACGGCCGCCAGCTGGAAGAGCAGCGTTTAGATTTGGCAATGAACTGGGGGGCGTACAACTGCCATTATCGCGCCATAAGGCATGATGAGCTGGGGTAGTAGTGGTATCTACCCGGTTATTTAGGGCGTAGTTAAAGCGGATGTTATCAATACAAATACCGTATTTTGTCCCAGAATTCGCCGGTGGGTCGTTTGGTATGTTCTTGCCAAATTGGACAGACTCTGACAACTCTTCAACAATATTGCGAGTCGCTTCTTGGGTACTATTTACCGTGGTGCCCTTTTGAAAAAAGCGTGAAATCTGTATAAGCGTAACTGACGATACCAATAATATGACAGAAAAAACAGTAGTAGCGATCATTAACTCAACAATGGTAAAGCCTTTTTGGTTTTGTGGTTTGGCTTTATGCACTGTGATACAACCTGTAATATTGAATAAGTTCATCTACTTTATGACCTGATCCACCCAATGCTGGCCACCGCACGCGTACAACAAAAACATCTGGTTCAGCGCTGTAGTACGAAATAGATACGTTGTATAAACCATTTAGATTACTACAGGCCGAATTATAAGCAGTACTAGGAAAAGTATCACTCTCGGCAACTGGATTTACCTGAGCTGTAGCCGCGGCCACCGCCACTCCTCCACTATTGGTCATACAGTACGAATGCCCTGTCTGAGCCACACCAGTCGCACTAGACCAGGTAGCGGCATTAGCAGTATTTGAGGCATAGGCTCGCAACTCCTCTATTTGGGTTTGGGCAAGCTTTAGGGCTTCACCGCGTTCCTGCGAAGCCCGGTTACCATTGAGACTTCTGGTAGACAATGCATAGGCTGTACCCAGCGAGGCACCTAAAATAGCCAAGCAGATCAGTACTTCTATAATAGTATCGCCGAGTTGATTCAGTCTTTTCATTATGGGCAATTTACATACATGCCAATATGCATTTCTACTGTGGTCCCTCCGCCACCATTACCAATAACAAAGGCAGCTGGCTTACCGTTGCCACCATGAGTACAAATAACTACTTTATCGGGTGAAGCCAAGCCTGAGTTAATGGGTGGCGGACCACTGTTAGGGGCATCGACTAAACCGGCAAAACCGGGATGATCAGTCAGAGCAATTGCGGCTAGCGCTCCAATGGCCGGTGAGGTTATGGGCTTAACTTGAGTTACCGTAGCGCCGGATAAAGCGTCGCCACTTGTGGGATCGGTAGGGGTAAAGGTACTGAAGAGCCCGATGGCGCTAATGTCTGTGTCCGTGCCGCTATAACTGTAATACACTTTGGTTACATTGAGCCCAAAGCCTAGGTTGCCAGAAGTTGTTATATCCTTGGCAATTGGCGAGTATGTTGGCTCTTTAGCGACAACTCGGATTCTGGCATCTTCTAACTTGGTGACGTCAATCCCTAATTGTTGCTTAAGCCCCACGGTTGAGTAAATATTAAAGCTGTTTGCACCCTTCTCAAAGTGCAAGATCTTGCCGGTAAAAATACAAACTCCCGTAGGGTTAGCCGGCGCCACATTATTAAAGGTTGGATTAATGCCATTTTGGGTGCAGGTAAAGTCACCAGCACCTGGATAAAAACCGGTGGCCACATCGTTAGTCACGTCTTGGAGCTGCGATTGAAAATCACGAGTGGCCCGATTAAACTCGGCACTTACTTGCTTGTTAGCTATAAAAGAAAAGGCTGCCGCAAACAGTACCCCTGTTATTGCCAGAAATATCATAGTTTCAACTACAGTGTACCCACCGGCAGATTTACCGCCATTCATGGGTTTAGTATACCATAAGCATTACGCTAATAGGCTACAGAAAAAGCCGTTGGTATAGATCAACCAGCTTTGTTCCCCATAGCTGCGTAATGATTGCAGCCAGGATTAAAAAAGGGCCGAAGGGTATGTGGTGATTGGGCTTGAGCCGTTTGCTAGCTATAAGCAGCAGGCTGATAACCGCCCCCGATAGTGAGGCCATGAATAGCAACAATATGGCTTTTATCGGCCCACCGGCCAAAATGCCCAGCACCATACCCAGCTTTACGTCCCCGCCCCCGATCCATTTGCCGTTTGAAACCTGAAACAATACATAGAACAACCCTCCTATGATCAAAAAGCCCCAGAAGGCGC
Organism: Candidatus Saccharimonadota bacterium; assembly: GCA_028288965.1. Lineage (GTDB taxonomy): Bacteria > Patescibacteriota > Saccharimonadia > Saccharimonadales > JAQGHD01 > JAQGHD01. Next base: position 11,891 of record JAQGHD010000014.1, read on the forward strand.
CTAACAAGCTGTCTAGACCACCATGAAAGACAACGCTTATGGCTACTGTCTGCAATAAAGCTAATCCCAGTAAAGGGTAGACAAGCTTGTCGGGTAGCAGCATCCATTTAAAGTCGTAAACCAGCAAGGCCATAAACCCAGTCAGGAATAATAACCAGAAAACAAAGACGGTAAGGCCTTGGGCGTTTAAACTAAGTGGCCAATATAAGTATGAGCCGACAAACAGCAGTGCCGTAGTGGTCTCTACTACCGGGTACTGCCAGCTAATGG
>JAQGHD010000001.1 GCA_028288965.1 Candidatus Saccharimonadota bacterium
AAAATTGTGACCTATAGAATTGCCATGGATGTGGCGCCAAATGGAACTTTCCGGGCTAACAAATGGCCCAATACAGCTGCAGCAGCTGGTCTGCCGTAATTGCTAAGTCGTAGTTTGCGCTGGCCAATCCTGTCGCTTTACAATAAGAGGCATGACCCATAAAGAGGTAGAGGAATACATCTTGTCTATGCCGAACACCGTGCTGGATTATCCGTTTGGCAAAGACGTGGCGGTCTATAAAGTGGGCGATAAAATGTTTGCCCTGATTGCCGAGGGCAAGGACCCACTCCGGCTGAGTCTCAAATGTGACCCACAGCTAGCCGAAGTTTTGCGGGCCAAATACGAGACCGTGTTGCCGGGGTATCATCTGAACAAGAAACATTGGAATACTATTGTGCTCACCGGCCAAATTGGCTGGGAAGAAATCAAAGGCTTTATTCGCCACAGCTACCAGCTTGTTACTGGCTGAGCTTAGTAATCAGCAGGTTGGTTTGCAGAAAAGTGGTGTTGAGTAATTGCTTGTCATTACCAGATGGGCTGTGATCGTAAGCGGTCTTGAGGGCTTGCTGATAATCCTTGAGGTCCTGAGTAATAACCTCGGAGAACACCTTATCAAAGGTGTTACTTTCGGCCGCAGCCGTCAGTTTTGTATCTGTTTCAGCCGACTGTTTCAGCGCCAACTCCTTAGCACTAACTTTTACCCGATGTTTCTTTAAAGCCGCCAAAAATTGCTGCTTGGAGGTATCAACACTGAGCGCAATAGTTTCGGCTTTGCCGCGGGTACTGCTGCTGGCCGCGGCAACTAGGGCCGCCTTTTTAGCAATCCGAGAGACTTCATTTTGCTGCTGGGTAACAGCAATGAGGTCTTGGGTATTGCCCTTGCCGACATTGCCAAGGATCATGAATCCCAAAACTATAAACAACACTAAGACTAGTCCACCAACCACAACCAATATAGTTCGCTGGCTTTTACCACCGCCAAACAGTGATTTTTTTGGCGCCGGATGATTCAAGATAAAATCATAATTTGGCGCAGGATTTTCTGGAGGCATAAGCGTTATTTTAGTCGAAACTGCCCAAAGTAGAAAGGTCAGACTGGTGAGCTGACTCTTTTACATTCTACTTCTTAGTCGATACACTTGACAGTATGGATGCCGTGGAGGATATCAAGCAACGTCTTTCGATTGAGGACGTGATTAGCCAGTATGTTGAGCTCAAGCGAGCTGGGCGGAATTTTCGCGGACTTAGTCCGTTTGGCAATGAAAAGACGCCCAGTTTTATGGTTAGTCCAGAAAAGCAGATCTGGCACGATTTTAGCAGTGGCCGTGGTGGCAATATGTTTAGTTTTGTTATGGAAATGGAAGGGGTGGATTTTAAAGGGGCGCTGGAACTACTGGCCCGCAAAGCCGGGATTGATCTGGGCCAATATCGGGGTAGTAATTACGGTGAGCGCACCAAGCAAAAAGAACGTTTGTATCAGGCGCTAGACCTAGCGGCCAAGTTTTATCAAGTACAGTTCACTAAACACCGCCAGGCACTTGATTACATCTTAAAACAGCGGCGGTTCACCAAAGCTATTGCTCTGGAATTTAGAATAGGCTACTCGCCAAATACTGGTACGGCACTGACCAAATTTTTACTTGGCAAAGGGTTTAGTTTGGATGAGCTTAAAAAAGCCGGCTTGAGCACTCAGCGCTATAGCACGCCAAATGATATGTTCCGTGGGCGAATAATGATCCCCCTGATGGACAACGTGGGGCGGGTGATTGGCTTTACGGCTCGTTTGCTGGACGATGATGATCCCAATGCGCCCAAGTACATCAACACGCCGCAAACGCTTTTGTACGACAAAAGCCGGCACGTCTACGGACTTCACCTGGCTAAAGAAGCCATTCGCATTAAAGATTACGCGGTACTTGTGGAGGGCAATTTAGATGTTATTGCCAGCCACCAGGCTGGCGTCAAGCAAACGGTAGCCACCGCTGGCACGGCCCTGACCGAAAGCCACCTCAAGGCACTGGCTCGCTTTACGCATGACGTTCGGCTAGCGTTTGATCAGGACAAGGCAGGCCTAGCCGCCACCGAGCGGGCGATTCCCATCGCTAGCAAGGTAGAAGTCAGCCTGGGTATTGTGAGCGTTCCGGCCGGCAAAGATCCAGATGAGTTGGTCAAAAAAGACCCCAAGGCCTGGGAGCAGATTATTGAAAAACCGCAGGACGCGGTGGATTGGCTGATGGAACGCTACGCCAAGGAACTTGATATCACCACCGCCAAAGGCAAGCGTGAGTTTAGCTCAGTTATTATGAAGACAGTTGGGCAATTGCCCGATAAGGTTGAACAAGATCATTACGCCACTCGTGTTGCCGAACTACTCAATATTGCTCCCGATGCCGTGCGTAGCAAGCTTGGCCAAAAAACCAGTACGGTTTTGCGTAAATCTGTGCCACAAGAGACGGGAGCGCCTAGTAAACGGCGAGCCGAACAGCTAAAGCTGCAGAACCATTTCTTGAGCCTGTGCCTTATGCGGCCCGAACTTAGAGATTATATAAGTCCAATAACTCCCGATATGCTCCACGAGGAGCCAGCCCGTAAGTTACTGGCGCATCTACGTGCCGAGCAAGGGGTGGAGGTCGTGGATCTTACGGCCGCGCCATTGCAGGCACTTGGCGATTATGTTAATATATTAGTATTCCAGTTTGAACAACTTTATAAGGGTCTTGAGCCACTCGAACTTAGGTACGAAACCGCTCGACTGCAAGCCCGTCTGATTGAACAATACGTCAAAAACCAAAAACTAACATTGGCCGAAGCAATGCGTAGTGCCGACGAGGCCACTACCGATCAATTGCTTACCCGCGCCAAAGAGCTCGATGTATTACTTAAGGGACACCACGGAGGATAACGTATGGCAGACGAAGCCGCACCAACCACTGAAGAAATCAAAAAACAACTAGTAGAAAAAGCTAAAAAAGACGGCAAGATAGACCAGCGCGATATCATTGCTGCTATTCCTGACACTCCTGATAATGTCGACATACTTGACGCGCTGTATACAGAATTAGCCGATGCAGCTATACCAATTAGTGGTGCCGAAGAACCTGGCGCCGCTGATTTAGGCGATGAATGGGTAGCCGAAGAAGAGGAAGAGGTCGTTTTAAGCGATCAAGTTTATTTGGATGACATTGCCGATGACTCGGTCCGTTTATACTTGCGTGAAATCGGTAAAATCCCACTTCTGAGTGCCGAAGAAGAGTTAGCTCTGGCTCAGCGCGTTGTATCTGGAGATAAGCGCGCCAAAGATCAAATGGCCGAAGCTAACATGCGCCTGGTGGTCAGTATTGCCAAGCGCTACGTTGGCCGTGGCCTAGACCTTCTGGACCTGATTCAAGAAGGAAACACCGGTTTATTACGTGCGGTAGAGAAGTTCGATCCAGACAAGGGTTTCAAATTCTCTACCTATGCTACCTGGTGGATTCGCCAAGCCATTACCCGCGCCATTGCCGACCAAGCCCGCACCATCCGTATTCCGGTGCACATGGTAGAGACTATTAACAAATTGCTGCGCACGCAGCGCCGCCTTACTCAGGAACTCAACCGCGAACCAACCAATGAAGAAATTGCCCAGGCCATGGAAATCGACGTGGACAAAGTTGAGCACATTATGAAGATTAAGCAGGATATCTCAAGCCTTGATGCTTCAGTACGTGACGACGAAGAAGACTCTGTGCTGGCCGACTTTATTGAAGATGAAGATACCGTCAGCCCTGAAGAATCGGCCACCGGCCAACTGCTCAAGGAACACGTCAAAGAAATGCTCAGTGCCCTCACTGAACGCGAACAAAAGATATTAAAGCTGCGCTTTGGCCTAGAAGACGGCAAAAGCCACACATTAGAAGAAGTCGGGCAGGAGTTTAGTGTCACCCGCGAACGTATTCGCCAGATTGAAGCTAAAGCCCTCGCCAAACTGCGCAAGCACAAAGACGCTAAGAAACTGCACGATTACATAAAATAAGCCTATGCAAGTACAAGAACTAATACAACGCGCTATTCAAATAAGAGAAAAGTACGATGCTCTTAACCAGCAAAAATATGGTGGTAAGTGGGACGCCCCAGAACTGATGGCCGGTTTTGTGGGTGATGTCGGTGATTTATCGAAAATCATTATGGCTAAGAGTGGCCGCCGAGGCATGGAAGATATTGATAAGAAACTAACGCACGAATTGTCTGATTGTCTGTGGTCAGTCATAAACATTGCTTCCAAATATAATATTGATCTGGAAGCAGAATTCATGAAAACCATGGACGAGCTAGACGAACGGATCGATAAAGAACTGGCGGCTTAGAAGTTAACCGTCTGCAACACGCTATCTAATTTGGACAGTAAATCTTGCGGCGAGGCATCGTTTACCAGGGTGTAATCGGCATTAGCAATCGGGCCGCCTTTTTCAATATTTTCAATCTCGGCATATTCTCTAGCGGTGACTTCAGCGTCGGTCAGCGGCCGGATAGGGCGGTTGGCTAGACGCTCATGTCGGATTTTTCGCGGAGCGGCAATGGCAATAATAATAGCGTTATCACCAAACTTTTCTTTAAAGATTTTGTACTCGGTCCAAGTATAGAGCCCATCCGCTATAACCTTGGTATGGCCTTGTCCAGCCAGCTCTTCAACCTGAGCAATGATTCGATTGGCATAGGCACCGGCTCCTTCTTTAGCTCGGATGTCTTCACGCACTATTTTCTCGTTAACTTCATTTACCTCAAGACCACGGCGTTTTACTTCATCTATCGTAATGCCACCGAAATAGACCGACGGCAATCCTTTAGCTGTCATATGGTCTACGCAGGAACTTTTACCGGCACCGGGCATGCCCACAAATGTAACTAACTTCATGAATGCTAGCTTACCAGACTTGGTCTTAACAGAGAAGGGGAGTTATAATAAAAGGCTCATGGGTACCAGTTCAGCCACCACCACTAAAGTTTTTAAGACAAAGTTGCTGACCTACAAGCAAGCCATAGATGCTGATATTGCGCACTATGCGAAAGAAGTTCGCACTAATGCTGCGCATAACTTTGGGGCGCGTTCACGGATTGCCACCGACGCCTACCTGAGTATTTTGGAGCGGGGCGGCAAGCGCATTCGTGGGGCTCTAACCATGCTGGGGTATGAAATGAGTGGCGGCAAAGACCAGCGCATGATCCTTAAAGCCGCTCGGGCCATAGAAATGATACACGCCTACATACTGATTATTGATGACATCAACGATCGCTCACCGGTGCGCCGCGGTGGTCCAACCGCGCATTATTTATTAGCTGATTACTACAAGCGGCAAAACTTAGGTGATGATGCGCAGCATTTTGGGGAATCGATTGCCATGAATGCAGCCTTGATGGGTAATCACGCTGCTCAGATGATACTGGCCAATCTAGAGGCCGACAATCAATTGGTACTTAATGCCATCAGCATCATAAATCGCAGCATGGTCATTACCGCGCACGGGCAGTTCAATGACATATTCAACGAGGTACTGGTAGATGTTCGGGAAGAAGACGTCAACAAAGTGGATGAGTGGAAGACAGCGCATTACAGCTTTTTAAACCCCTTGCACGTGGGTATGGTGCTGGCCGGGGCAGATTGTCATGCTACCGATGGCATTACCAACTATGCCATGCAGGCCGGCAAAGCTTATCAAATTACTGATGACATTTTAGGCACCTTTGGTGAAGAGTTCGAGAGTGGCAAGTCTCCCTTGGATGACCTGCGGGAAGGCAAGCGAACCATTCTAACTGTCTATGCATTGGAGCATGCCCGCCAATCGGACAAAAACTTTTTAATCCAAATGCTTGGCAACCACAATCTGTCGCCAGTTGAATTCCAGCGCTGCAAAGACATATTGGTAGACTCGGGGGCGCTGACGCATGCCCAAGACCTGGCTCGCACCTACGTTGAACAAGCCATTGCTTCACTCAGGCAGCAAAAGCAGGGTTGGTCCAAAGACGGAACACAATTTTTGATCGGTTTGGCGGAGTATTTGCTATCCAGAACCTCATGATATTTACCATGAGGCAAGCAAACTTAAAAGAAACTATTTGTCTAAACCATAGGTAACAGCTACGCTTAATGATACGTCGCAGGGAGTGAGAGTTATGGAAGTCGCACAGGAACCACAAGAATTTGATCACTTAGAAACTGAGCAGCAAGCTCAGGGTGAAGCAGCACCCGAGCGACTAGCTCTGGTTGAACAGCTAGGCGGGGCTGTTAGTGAGTCAAAATTTAAAGTTATACCGGTGAACCCGGAAACTGCACCAAAGGCACTGCCAATAGAAGCCGGTAAGGCTCGGGTGGTCCAAGGGACCAGCGGGACGCTTGATTCGGTGTCACAGTACAAAAAAGAAGCCGGCCGCCATAAATTATTAGACAAAGAAGACGAGCAGCGACTGGGCAAACTACTGATTGGGGCGCGCCAGGCACAAGCTCGCCTGGAGGATTCAGCCGCCAATTTAACAGATGAGCTACGAACATCACTCCAAGAAGTAATCAAACAAGGCGAGGCCGCTAATCAAACTTTTATTAATTCCAATTTACGTTTGGTAATATCAATTGCTAAGCGCTTTCAAGGGCACAATGTTCCACTGTTGGACCTAATCCAAGAAGGCAATCTGGGGCTTATACGTGCGGTCGATAAGTTTGATTCGGCACTCGGTTTTAAATTTAGTACCTACGCCACCTGGTGGATTACCCAAGCCATACGGCGAGCAATCCCCGAGGACCAAACCATTAAGGTTGGCGCACACAGAGATGAAGATATAAAAAAGATTACTGTGGCCCAGATTTTTTTGCGTGAGCAGAACAAGCGTGAACCGACCTTCGCAGAAATAGCCGATTGGTTAGATATATCAATTAAAACGGTTACTAGCGCTATTAATGATGTCCGAACGACTGTTTCGCTCAACACAAAAATAGGTACCGATAGAAATACCGAGCTTATTGACTTGATTAGGAGTCCAGAGGATGAGACGCAAATAGCGGCCGAAGACGCCGATTACTATAAGTCCGTGCTGGCGAAGCTTACGCAATCTACCGATCTCAATGATAGAGAAATGAAAATATTGTGCTGGCGCTTTGGTTTCTACGGAGATCGTCTCACTCTCGAAGAGACTGCCCGAGAGTTTGGTGTTACCAGAGAACGCATTCGACAAATAGAAGGCGCCGCCATGAGGAAGTTACGTTTTACCGCCAATACAAACAATATTACTCTGAATTTAGAGTAACCCCTACTGTAAACAGAACTTCTAGTGCTTGCAAAACAGCTGTCACAAGCTAAAATATAAACTTCAGTTAGGTAGCTTATGACAACCGAGAAAACATCCCTACACATTGAAGACGAGTTTATGGCTTTGGCCGATGAGTTAGAGGCGCCGGAGTTTGATCAGTTCGAAACTGACTTACGTGTACCTGAAGCGGCAGGCGGACTAGCGGTTACTGAAACAGTTGAGCCGATTCCTAGTGACACATCTCGTCCCCCAACCAGTCAACCTATTGCCAAAAACGGCCCTGACTCCTTGCGAACGCATAAATCAGAAAGCCGTGAAGGCCGTAAGCAGCGTAACGAACAAAACCTCGAAGAGCTCTATTTGGATGACATTGGTCGGTATGCTTTATTAACAAAAGATGATGAGCAAAAATTAGCGCAAATAATTGAAGCTGGGGTTAAGGCGAGCGGCGAGCTAGCGGCTACCACTAACCCCAATGAGGAACAGCAGCAGGAATTAATGAAAAAAATAGCTGATGGCCAAAAGGCACACCGCGATTTTACTAATGCCAATTTACGATGGGTAGTCACCATTGCTAATCGCTCCGTATTTCAAAACCGCGGACTTAGTAAGCTGGAACTATATCAAGAAGGTAACCTGGGGCTTATGCATGCTGTTGATAAATTCGATTGGCGCCGGGGTTTTAAATTCAGTACGTACTCTGCCAACTGGATTGTCCAGTCGATAACTCGGGGAATTGCAAAACACGGACGGACTATTCGTTTGCCGGTTCGCGAGCAAGAGGCTCTGGGCCACATAAGTGCAGCCCGCATCCGTCTAGAAAGTAAGGGCATAACTAAGCCAACGGCTATAGAACTTTCCAACGAGTCCTATCTGCCTTTAGATCTTACGCATAAAATCCTTAGCTATCCGCAGAACCCTATTTCGTTAAATCGATCCGAATTTGTCGAATCAGAGCATGTTATAGAAGTACAAGATAGGGTCGCCGACGTAGAAACCTCAGGCGAGATAGATAATCGCCTGACACAATTAGCTCGAGAACAAGTAGTAGCCAAGCTCCTAGGAGTGCTTACTCCAGAAGAACGAGATATTTTACGCACCCAATTTGGTTTGGACGGCCTGGGTGAGCGCAAAATACCAGAAGCCGCCAAGGAATTGGGTATCAATAAAAATCAAGTTGACGTAGGGCGCAAACGTATAGCCGCTAAGTTGCTCAATCCAGCAATGGGCATTGACCTTGCCATGATAAGCGATCTTCTCCAGTAATTGATAGGATTTAGGCAGAGACTGCGTGATTTTTCATAGCCTTATTTGCCTGTCTTGAGCAGAATACCTCCTGCACAACTAATTTAAAGGGGAGGGTGCCTATGAGAAAATTATTAAAATTTAGTCCACTGCTGAGAGCGGTGGGTGTAATCGGCGTAGTGGCCGGTTTGGTCAGCGCTGTAACGTTTGCCCAATTAACATCAAACACGGTGACGCTTACAAACAATACGTTGACTTCGGCAACAGCCGCACTACAAATTAGCAATGATAACAGTACTTACGGCAGTACTGCACCTGGCATGAGCTTTACGACTCTAACGCCTGGGGTGCAGAGTAGTGCCTTTACATTCTTTGTAAAGAATAATGGTGATGTTCCGCTAAATATAACCACGCATATTCCCGGAGACTTTACCGGTTCATCCATTCCGGCCGATCAAGTGACGCTCACTATTAACTGTGGCGGCGGTGATCTTACTAAGACGATTGCAGATTTAAATGCCTCGGCTTGGACAATTCCAGGCAGCCCACTAGCTAACGCCAATACTTGGACTTGCACGGCCAAAGCCCTGCTAAACAGTAGCTTCAGTGGTTCTGGTAGCGTCACGCCGTTCAACATGGACTTTGTTGGCACCCAGGTAACGATTTAACCCTGAAGGTCTAGAACTGAACCTGTGAGATTAATTCGTAAACTATTTACTGGTTTAAGTATTGCACTCTTTGCGGCATGCGGCGCGGCCGTACTACTGTTCAACGTGCCGGCTACCGGGCTCAAGGCCCTGACGGTAGCCACCGGCAGTATGCAGCCGACCATGTCGCCAGGTTCATTGGTGTTGATGCACAGCGTCCCTATATCTTCATTGAAGGTTGGGGACG
>JAQGHD010000008.1 GCA_028288965.1 Candidatus Saccharimonadota bacterium
AGAACAAGATCAACTTTTTTAGAAAGTAGATAATTCATTCCTTCAACACAAGCCTTGCCGTAGCCATCTTTTTTGGTTCGGTCTATGACCACTACTTTAAAACGAGGGCCCGATAGCTCCTTGCCTAACTTCTTGGCAATTTTGCTGGTTCCATCAGGAGAATTATCATCAACAACTGCAACCAGAAACGATACACCAGTAATCTTTAATGATTGCTTTTTTAGTGCTTTCAATAACAATACAATATTCACGACCTCATTATAGGTTGGTACCACAATTCCAATGTTCATTCGTTCAAATTTATCATGTAAAGTACCTAAGTAGCAATTATTATAAAACGACTTTGAGGAATACAAAAAAAGTCAGAGTGTGCAATTGTCACCTGGCTCTTCGTCTTGAAACCTATGTTTCTACCTTAGCTTTAGTGAATATGACATGCTTATATGTGTAATACGTCCAGACGGCTTGCGTGACAACCACAAACGGGTAAGCGATTAGATAATTTACATGTTGACTCAAAAAGTGTTCCATAAGTACCGTGTAGGCTAGGTTAAATAAGAATAATAATGAATAGGGAATAATGTGCTCGTGCAGATTTTTTGTATCGGCTGCACTAAATGTCCACCAGCGATTCAGTGTGAAGTTATATATAAATGAAATTACATAGGCCGTAATAGTTGAAACAGCAACTGATAGGCCTAAATTGCCATGCAGCACTTTTAGTATGCCAAAGGATAGTATGAATGTGGTGCCACCGACGAATAAATAGCGTACAAAGTGATGATTGTAAAAATAAAGGACTAATTGTCTAGTTTTTGTCACCAGGCTATTTTACCAAACTTAGTAGATAGTTACCGTAACCACTTTTAAGCAGGTCATTGGCTAATTTCTCTAATTGAACTTTATCAATAAAACCCTGCCGATAGGCAACTTCTTCAATGCAGCCAATCTTGAGGCCTTGGCGTTCTTCTATGACCTGCACAAATTGGGAGGCTTGATTCATGCTAGCAAAGGTGCCGGTATCGAGCCAGGCTGTGCCGCGATCGAGCAAAATGACGGTTAGTTTACCCTCACGTAAATAGGCGTTGTGAATTTCGGTAATCTCAATTTCACCCCGAGAGCTTGGCTGAACCTGCTTGGCAATCTCGCTGACCTTATTATCAAAGAAATAGAGTCCTGGAATAGCGTAATTTGATTTTGGGTTATCGGGTTTTTCTTCGATAGACACCACATTGCTATGGGCATCAAACTCAACTACGCCGTAGCGCTTTGGGTCAGCCACTTGATAGCCAAAAATAACGCCGCCGTCGGGGTTGATGGCAGCCTGGAGTTTAGCGTCCATATCTGAACCATAAAAGATGTTGTCGCCTAGGATCATGGCCACGCTATCGCTGCCAATGAAATCTTCGCCAACAATAAAGGCGTCGGCCAAGCCGCGCGGTTTTTCTTGGGCTTTGTAGCTAAATTGGCAGCCAATTTGCTCACCGGTGCCCAGCAAGTCTTGAAAGCGAGGTAGGTCTTGAGGCGTAGAAACGATCAATATTTCACGAATACCGGCACTCATGAGGGTGCTCAGCGGGTAGTAGATCATTGGCTTGTCATAAATCGGTACCAACTGCTTACTAATGGCCATGGTTATAGGGTACAGTCGGGTGCCTGAACCACCAGCTAAAATAATACCTTTCATGCTAACTCCTTTTGTAGATACGTTTTTAAATTGTCTTGCCAATCAGCTGGCTCAAAGCCGACCGATTTGATTTTGGTCAGGTCCAGAGTGCTTTTAAGGGGTCTCGGCGCTGCCTCTGGCTTGTCTTTATAATATTCGGCCGTGGAAATATCGGTAACGGTTCGCTCTAGCTGAGCGGCGGCGAAAATCTGGCGAGTTATGTCAGCCCAGCTGGCCGGTGGACCGTCATTACTGACATTATAAGTGCCGTATGGCAGCCTATTAGCCAGTAAATAATCAATGACTCGGGCCAGTTCGGTGGTGAAGGTGAGCCTACCAATTTGATCTGATACCACTTTAGGGTCAACTCCCTTTTGGCCGAGTCCCAGCATGGTGCGCACAAAGTTTTTGCCGTCACCAATCACCCAACTGGTGCGCAAAATGTAATGCTGTGGGTTGAGGCTCACGGCAATGTCACCGGCGGCCTTGGTTTGGCCGTAGACACTAAGGGGGGCATAGGCTTCGTCCTCGGTGTGTGGATCGCGAGTTCCATCAAAGACATAGTCAGTACTAATGTGCACCAATGTAATGCCGTGCTTGATGCACTGCCTAGCCAAATGAGCCGGTGCCGTAGCGTTGGTTGCCCAGGCGGCTTCACGGCCCTCAGCCGTTTCGGCGCCATCTACGTTGGTGTAGGCGGCGGCGTTAAGAATGGTAGTGACATCTTCCCAGTTATAACTATCAACAGCCTGGCGATCGCTGATGTCCAGCTGATTCGTGTCTAGGGCTTGGGCGTCCGGGTATTGAGCTTGTAGCGCTTTGCCCAACTGACCGTTGGCACCAATAATCAGTAGCTTGCGGTTCATGAAATGCTCATGGGCTTTACATCTTTGAGCATAGGGTGCTGACGGTCTCGATCGTTCACAATGGCTTCGTCCAAGGCAATCGGCCAAGTGACCTTAAGCTCAGGATCGGCCAAATTAACAAAGTTGTATTTTTCGTAGTTAGCGGCGCTCCAGTGGGCATTGACACTGTAGAGATAGTACGTGTCTGGCTCAAGGGTTTGAAATGAATTAGCAATGCCTTGGGGCAGAAAAACGGTTTTAGTTGGCGTAATTTCAACCGTAACCGTTCGTCCAAAGTTTGGTCCTTGGCGCAAATCCACGTAAGCCGAAAAAACTTTACCAGTAACAATTGAAATATATTTGTCCCAGGGCTCGGCATGAAAGCCCCGAGTTACGCCCCGCTCTTTATTATAAGAAAGACTATTCTGAACGACGGTAAAGTTTGCCGGCATTCCGGCGGCTACCAATTTGGCCTGTTGGTACTTCTCCTGAAAGTATCCCCGATCATCACCCACGTAATTAACATCAAAGATTAGTAAGCCCGGGATATCGGTAGTCTGGGCCGTAAACTCAGTGGTTGGTAGAGTGGCCATTAGCGCCCCAGCTCCTGGTATTTGGCTTCGGTGATGGCCTTTTGTGGTTTCCACCAGGTCTCGTTTTGTTTGTACCATTCAATCGTATCGCTCAGGCCAGCCCGGAAATCGGTATATTTAGGCTGCCACCCTAACTCGCTGCGTAGCTTTGTTGAATCAATGGCGTAGCGCAGGTCGTGCCCCGGCCGATCATTGACGTGCTCGTAATCCTGAGAGTCCTTGCCGAGAATCTCCAAAATAAGCTCCACGACTTCTTTATTATTCTTTTCGCCGTTGGCTCCAATCAAATAGGTCTCGCCGATTTTACCTTTTTCTAAAATAGTCAGCACGGCTGAGGAGTGATCTTCAGTATGAATCCAATCACGAACATTCTGGCCCTGGCCGTACAGTTTAGGCTGACGTCCCAATAAGACTTCGGTCACTTGCCGCGGAATAAATTTCTCAACGTGTTGATACGGGCCGTAATTGTTCGAGCAATTGGATAGGGTGGCCTTAAGGCCAAAGCTGCGTACCCAGGCCCGAACTAAATGATCCGAGCCTGCCTTGGTGCTGGAGTAGGGACTCGACGGATTGTAGGCGGTTGTTTCGGTAAACTTTTGTGGATCGCTTAGCTCCAGATCACCATAGACTTCATCGGTGGAAATATGATGAAAACGTTTGCCATGCTTGCGGGCGGCTTCAATTAATCTAAACGTGCCAATGATGTTGGTCTCCACGAAGGGCCACGGAGACTGCAGCGAGTTATCATTATGAGATTCTGCCGCAAAATGCACCACCGCATCAGTTTCGGCTATGAGTTTATCTACCAAAGCCTGGTCGCAAATATTGCCCAGGACTAAGGACACGCGCTGCTCATCCAGGCCTTTTAAATTTTCTTTGTTAACGGCATAGGTGAGGGCATCCAGGACAGTAATCTGCCAGTTGGGCCGCACACGGTAGAGATAGCGTACAAAGTTTGAGCCAATAAACCCGGCCCCACCCGTCACTAATACTTTTTCCATATGTCTGTAGTATACAGGGAGCTCACCCCTCCGTCAGCCTTTCACAACGGATTTAATTTTCTCAAGCAACTTATCCAGCTGGGCCTCCGATTTAGCCTCGGCGTTGAGACGCATAACCGGCTCAGTATTACTAAGTCGAATATTGAACCAGTAATCAGGATAGTTTACCGTTAACCCATCAAGTTCATCTTGCTGGCCATCAGCAAAAGTCTGGCGCAAAGCTTCAAGCACGGCTGGCTTATCACGCACCTCAAAGTTTGTTTCGGGGATTATGGCGTAGCGGCGATAGGCATCAACCAGTTCGGATAGTTTTTTGCCGCTGTCACTCAAGGCTTGCATGGCCACAAGAGCCGTCAGTAGTCCCGAATCAGCATCGAAGTTTTCCTTAAAAAAGAAGTGCCCAGTGGTCTCGCCGCCAAATGGTGCGCCGCGTTCACGCAACACTCGGCCAATATTTACCCGCCCGGCTTTGGTGCGGATTGGCGTGCCACCCCATTCTTTGATAAGTTCTTGAGTTGCCCGACTGGTTCGCACATCATGAATTATTTCCGCACTCGGATATTTCTGAAGATAATATTTTGCCACAATCGATATAAGATCGGTTCCCCAGACCGGTCGCCCTAAATCATCCACAAACCCAGCTCGGTCACCATCGCCATCAAACGCTATACCAAAATCGAGTCCTTGGTCTTGCACTTTTTTAATAAGATCAGCCAGATTCTCCGGCTTTTGGGGATTGGCTTCGTGATTTGGAAATGTGCCGTCAAGTTCAAAATACAGAGGCTCTACGCTAAGCGGCAGTTTTGGCAAAATCTGCGGCAAAATTGCGCCAGCCATGCCATTGCCGGCGTCGATGGCAATGTGAAATGGCTTAAGGTTATCAACAAACGTGAGACAGTGCTCAATCCAGTCTCTGGTAATATCTTTAGTTGCGAGTGTACCGGGTCTGTCAGCGGCAGGTTTAAATTTGGTTGCCAGCACTGCATCACGAATAGCATCAAGTCCCGAATCTAAGCCAACTGGTATTACTTGATCTCGATACAGTTTGATCCCATTGTCCTTACCTGGATTATGGCTGGCGGTAATCACCGCACTGCCGGCCAGATCATATTTGCCAACTGCAAAATAACTCATGTCACTGGTAATCTGCCCCAGGTCGTAAACGTCTCGTCCCTGTTCTCGGAGCCCTTCGATAAAGGCCTGAGCTAAACTCTCGGAATCAGGCCGCATGTCACGTCCCACGGCCACGGCACCCGCGCGCGGCAACCAATCGGCGTAAGCTCGAGCAATCTGTTTGGAAGTTTGCTGTGATAACTGCGTGCCAACTTCGCCACGTATGTCATAGGCTTTGAATATTTCAGAAAGCTCTTCCATGTCGAGTCTCAGTATAGCAGCCGGGCTTGCCCAAAAGCATTCCGGCCTTTCCACACTTTATCCACAGAGGTAAATTTGTTATGCTTGCTATTTTACATGATGTCAAATAGGCTGCCTGTAAGCATTCTTTACAGGGAAGTTACTGAGATAAGTTTATGGCTAACACGAAAGTCGAAACTCAACCGCTCATAATTGAGATAGTCTGGATGACTCTGGTGGGGAGTGTTCGAACCTTGCGAGCCATCTGGCATAGGCACGTACGTGTGCTGGCAACCTCGGTGCTGTTGCTGGGCGTTATCATTATCTTTGCTGGGCCGGGCTTCGTCAGAGCCGAAGGTGACTACCCGTGGACCAGCGCTTTGCCAACGGGCACCACCGGTGACTATTGGATGGATGAAAACGGCAATGGCAAGTATGATTTTGCTGAGCAATTCGATCAGTGGGGCTATACCTATCGAAATTGCACCTCTTGGGTGGCCTGGCGGCTCAATAGCCTAGGTGCGACGAACATGAACTATCTAGGCGATGCCGCTAATTGGGACAACAATGCTATCAAGCGCGGCCTAGTGGTAGACAAAAAGCCATTGGTTGGCGATGCTGCTGTTTGGGATGGCTCGACTAAAAATCCTGGCGGACACTTGGCGTTCGTTGAAAAGGTAAATGCTGACGGTAGTGTGGTGGTGTCTGAGTACAACAAGAATTTGCGCGGTGAGTTTAGTAATGGCCGGGTTGCCCGGGCTACGCACTACATCCACTTTTTAACCACTGCCCAGCGGCAACTGCTTGAGCCGCCAACGCCCAAGCCAGAAGAGCCAACTAAGGCTATACCGCAACCAGCGGAGCTTATTACTACCCTAACGCCTACCAGCAAAGCGCCTGAAGCCACCGTGCCGGTTGTTACGCCAAAGCCTGGTGGGGCCGTGAGTTTTTCAGCCGATATAAATGGCGACCACAAAGTGGATCTTGTTAGCATTAGGCCAAACACTGATGGCAAAGCCGAAATATATTGGAAACAATCGGTGGGCACTAAGTTTTCGCCCAAACAACTGCTAGTGGCTACAGATGTTTTGGCCAGCGATGTCCACTGGGCAGCGGGCGATGTAACCGGCGATGGGCTAGATGATGTAGTGGCGCTGACTAAACGCGATGACGGCGGAGTAGATATAAAAGTCTTTCGATCGGCCGGCACCACGCTTAGCGCGGCGGAAGCCTGGCTAAGCACAACGGCCGACCAGCCGTTCAAGCAGACTGAATTCTTACTTGGTGATGTGGATGGCGATGGTAAAAAAGATCTGACAGCCGTAGTTACGCCCACCAATCAATCAGATGTCGAGCCTAAAGTATTCTGGATTCAATCGCTGGGTGATCATTTTGCTCCCCCAGCCTTAGTTACGGATTAATAATTATGAAGTCAAAGAAAAATTTCTGGCAGGATCCGGCGCAAAAGCAAATGCGCATTATGCTGGCCGGTGGCGCAGCCTTGCTACTCATAAATGTCTTAGCCGCCATGCACAGCTCCCCAAAACCAAATGATCAAGTGACTGCCAAGCCGTCTCAGTTCTCCAAATCTCAACCTGTCAAAGCGGAATCGGCCAGTGTCCAGTATTTGACAATAAAGGAGTGGGGAGTGCGTGTGCCGCTGAAGCCGGAGTTAAGTGGTCTGACGTATTACATAAAAAACGACGAAGCCCGTTTTAGCCTGCCCAGCCTAGAAGCTGCGGGTTGTAGTGCCAAATCAGTTGGCCTACCAGTGGGTTTACAAAGAACGCACGCACAAATTATTGCCACCACCGAAACCCGTCCCACTACCGAGCCAAGCTTTAAGCATATTGATAATCAATGGTTCTCGATAAGTGGTGCGGGAGCTATGTGCTTTGATCGGCCGCCCGAGAGCCTCTCGCCATCAACATTGACTACCTATAATCAAGCGGCTGCGGCTATTGGTCTGGTGCTACGTCGCCTGCAGTCCGAGTAAGTTCGGCATCGATAAGCTTGCTCAAGCGCGCCTTAAAAGCAGCAGCGTCGAAAGCTTTGGCCGAGTCGGAAATAGCGCGGTTATCAAATGTATCAGGATCGAATTTTTGCAAAACTTCAGATAAAGCGGTCACCGTCTGGGCAGAAAAGAACTCACCGGTTTTGCCTGGTGTCACATAATCTAGCGCTCCACCAGCTTCGTAAGCCAGTACGGGCGTGCCGGCCGCTAAGGCTTCTACGGCCACAATACCAAAGTCGTCTAGTCCTGGGAAAATGAATCCAAAAGCGGCTTGAAAATGTTTTGGCAGGTTGGTATCGGACACAGTGGTCAAAAAAGTGATGCTTGGCCCGGCTAGTTTTACTAAGCGTTGGTGATCCGGGCCATTACCAATTACCGTCAGTGGCAAATCTAATGAAGTGCAAGCTTGGACGGCCAAGCCGATTCGTTTATACGGTGTTTGGCGGCCGGTGACCAAAAAGCCATGACGCTCGGTTTTAGTGCGGGGGGCAAAACGCTCCGTGTCTACCGGCGGATGGATCACGGTCGCGTCCCGTCCGTAATACTTTTTTATCTGCGATTGAATATACGAAGAGTTAGCAATCATAATATCTGGGCGTTTGGCAGCAGTCAGGTCCCAGCGGCGCATTGGGCCAACCAATATTTTAAGTCCAAAGCGGGCAAGGGGATCAAACACGCCAAAGCCAGGCCGCTTCAGGTACTGCTCGTACCGACTCCAATAATAATGCGTGGGTGCGTGGCAGTAATTTATATGCAGTGCACCAGGGCGCAAACGCTTCACCCCCTTGGCTTCGGCACCCGAACTGCTCAGCACTAAATCAAACTGGCGTAAATCAAGTCGAGAAAACCACCACGCCCGCAAAAATGGTAGGTACTTTCTGATCCGGCCCAAAGGTTGCAGCCAGCCAGTCACTACTTTGCCGTGCAAACGCTCGCGCCATGCCGGCGTGCAGTACGATGTATAAATAGGAGCTTCCGGGTAGAGTATGTGTAGCTGCTCAACCACCAGCTCGGCACCTCCGCCAATCAGCCAGTCGTGCACAATAGCAACTTTGAGGTTTGTGTCTTTCATGATTAGCCGCGCAAGATTACCCGAATGGTCTTGGCTAAAATCACCAGATCAAGCCAAAAGCTCCAGTTTTGGACATAGTACATATCCAGTTGCCGACGTTCGTCAAAGGTAATGTCACGCCGACCGGAAACTTGCGCCAACCCAGTCAGTCCGGACTTTACACTTAGTATGGCGTGACGTTTTTCGTAGATGCTTAGCTCCTCGGGTACCAAAGCCCGGGGGCCCACCAGGCTGAGATCGCCCTTCACTATATTAAATAGTTGCGGTAGTTCATCTAAGCTGGTTCGGCGGAGGAACCTACCGAGCCGGCTGAAGCGAGGATCATACGGAATTTGATCGCCGTGAGTGCGGTATTGCTCAATCAGTTCTGGCTGGCCCATTTTGCGAAAAGCTTGTTCGGGCGTCAAGCCGTTGAACTTCTTTTTGAGCGTCCGGAACTTAAAGACCACAAAGCGCTGATTAAAGCGTGTTAGCCTGGTTTGCCGGAAAAATACCGAACCGCCACCAAACAACAAAAGTAGCAAAGAAATAACACCAATGAACGGCAGCGCAATAACTAACAGGATACCGCCCACCACTACATCAAATATGCGCTTAACGATTCTGCCCCAACCCAGCAGAGCGGTTTGGTGCACGGCAATGACGGGGATAGACGAGCGAAATAGCTCAACATCAATATTGCCAACAAATAGTTCGGTATTGCCGGGAATAAAGCGGTAGGCAATGTGATTAGCCTGAGCAAAGCTTAGAATCTCATCATTTTTTTCTGGTGCCGAGAACAGTTCGGTTTGGACAATACTGTGAATTTCCTCAGGTCCGATTACTTTCTTGGCGTGTTCAAAATCGTTAAAAATCTTTAGGCGGGCTGGATGATCCAGCCGATACTTACGCCCTACAACGCCTACGATTTTATAGCCACTGACACGGCTGTTATGCAGCGAATCAATTAGCTCATGGGCCACGCGCGTGTCGCCAATAATCAATAGGTTGGTAATGCCCATGCCGTAGCGAAACAGCTGAGTGCGGATTAAACGCGCCAAGTTTCTAAACAATAGCAATAACAAAAAAGCCAAAACGAATCCATAAACGGGGACCAATTTAGCTGGAAAAATCACTTCATTGGAGGCAAAGGCGTAGCTAACCACAAACAGCAAGCCAACAAACGAGCCCATAAACAAACGCCCCATTTCCGCAAAGCGTTTTTCATATATCGAACTGTCGTACAAGCCCATCAGCCCAAAAACAAATAGCCAAAACGGAGCTAGAAACAGGAATATTGTTATATACGTTGAGGCGTGGACCGGGTGGGCTACCGTGGCTGAGCCAAACGTCAAACCAAGTGTTACGCGCAAGATATAGGCACCAATAAAGGCCAGTATAAGAGATAAAAAGTCGCCGATTACCAAAAACAGATTATAGACCAGCGAAGCATTGTTCTTCATGAGATAATCTAACTATAACATCTATGAAGACCGCTACACAGACATCAAAACTCGAGCTTACTTCTTGGCAAAAACGAATTTTTGGCTATGGAATTGGCGGCTTATTTGTTTTAGCTGCACTCTACACGCCGTTGGCCGTTTGGCTAGCCAGTGGGCTAGGGCATTTTGACACTATAAAACTTGGTAAAGAATTTGTACTGAGTGCACTAGGAGCAGCTATGGTGTACGTGCTACTCACGAACCGTAAGCTCCGGCAAGCTGTTTTTAAAAATAAGTTGCTGTTGTGGATTCTAACCTATGTTTGCCTGACTGGGGTGGTGGCTTTGAGCGACGCCACCATGCATCGAGTCAGCCCCAGCGCCATTATCTTTAGCGTGGTGTCCAACCTGCGATTTTTGGCGTTTTTTAGCTTGGTATATGTGGCCGTACTGGCCAAAACAAAGCTAAGTTGGCAAAAGTTAGTGCTAATTCCCGCTGCTTTAGTGATTGGTTTTGGGTTGTTGCAATTTGTGCTACCGGCCAACGTCTTAACGCATATTGGCTATGGCCCACAAACCATTGTGCCGTTTGAGGCAGTCGATAATCGTCCAGATTTTGTACGGTTACAATCTGTCTTACGAGGTGCCAATCCACTGGGGGCCTACCTGGTGATTATTATTAGCCTGGCGTCTGTGGGGTTGCTGAGCGCAAAATCTAAAAACCAAAAGTTAGCTTACGGCGCTATGGCTGTAGCTGGCTTAGTCGTTTTATACGGCACGTATTCTCGCAGTGCTTGGCTGGGTACGGTGTTGAGCCTGGCCATTATTGGTCTGATTGGTTTAAGAAAATATCTTTCTAAGCCGCTAATGCTGATTGGCTTGGTCTGTCTTGGTGGCGGGCTTATTATTGGGGCCTTCTTACTGCTTAGAAACACCTATCGGTTTCAAAGTATTGTTTTTCATACTAGTAACCGCTCAACCGTTGTGAGCTCAAACACCAAGCGAGCCAGCGCTTTAAAGTCTGGAGCTCGGGATGTGCTCAAACATCCGCTTGGTTCTGGTGTGGGCAGTGCCGGACCGGCTTCCGTGCACAACACCAAAGCGTCCCCACGTCTGTCCGAAAATTATTACATTCAAATTGGCCAAGAAGTTGGCTGGGTTGGGCTAGGGCTTTTTGTTGTGATTCAATGGCTGATTATTAAAGAGCTTTGGTTGCGCCGAACTGACCCCGTAGCCTTGGCCTTACTTGGCAGTTTTCTAGGCTTGATTTTAGTAAACATGCTATCGCATGCTTGGACCGATGACGCGCTGGCTTACATCTGGTGGGGATTAGCTGCCGTGACACTCGCGCAGTATAAGCGTGTTGCCTCTGACACTACTTCTTAGTATTCTTTAAAGTAAGCATAAGCAATAAGGAACTCTTCCATGAAAAAAAACGAACAGGGCTTTAGTGTCGTTGAAGCATTGCTGATAGTAGTAATTGTGGCCGTTATCGGCGCCGTTGGCTGGTACGTCTATAGGGCGCAAAAGAACACTACCAAAACCTATAACACTGCTGCTCAGGCCCAAACTGGGGAGGCTCAACCCAAGAAGCCAACTCCTAAGCCCCCGGCCCCAGCTGACATTACTGCCGGCTGGAAACTATTTACTTCAGCAAAACTCGGCTACACAATTCGCATACCGGATGGCTGGACGCTGCTTACTGACCCCGCCAGTGGCATACTAATGTCCGGAAAAGACACAACCGGCATTACCTATAAAGCCGGCACTATGGCAACGGTGACCGAGCAGCAAATCGGTGATGATGCATCGCATCCGTTTGTTCTGGCGCAGGGAGCCGGGGATGATGTACTCAGTAAGTACACAAATCAGGGCACTGTAAAAGCTGCCAATGTAACCGGTACAAAATATTACTACCTTTACGCAACTGACCCCGACGTGATTGGGCCGTCGAAAGGCACCAAAGAGTACCGCTATCACTTCATGAAGGGGCAAACGGTACTTGATGTAACCTACAGCATATTGCCGGGCGACAAAGACAACACTACCACCGTCGAAAAAGCCATCGCCACATTTTCGATTAATTAGCTAATGAAAAAACTAAAGAAAAATCAGCGGCGCGAAGTCACTCGCTTTGTCGAGTACATGATTAGCGGTGGGGCCTACTTTTGGTCCGGCTATCTGACATTTTTTGTCATCGATAAGGGCTTGCATGGCAGCTTTTTTTGGGCCAAATCGGTGGCGACACTGCTGGGCTGGACGGTGAACTATTTGCTGCAACGCTTCTGGGTGTTCCGCAATCCGCAGCTGCGCAAACACCAAACGCAGGTGACCGGCCGCTACATTACCATTACATTAGTGGACTTCGTGCTCGATTACTTGATAGTCTATGGCCTCAAGCAGGCTGGTGTTACACCGTACATTGGCCAGTTTGTGTCCTCTGGTTTCTTCACGGTTTGGAACTATCTATGGTACAAACTGTGGGTGTTTCCGGAAAAATTTGCCAAGAAAAACAAGGGGCATACGGGTGTGATCAAAGTAATTGCACATCGGGCTCATGGCCACAGTGCGTATAGAATATAGGTGAATCTATTGATATCACCTGTACTATGGACTGACGGTTTCACTTAATAAATCGGAGATATACAATAGATCCAATGGCCGATACGATAAGACCCACTAAAAAACAAAAAGAGCTACTCGATTTTATCGAAGCCTTTATTAAGCAGCATGGCTACAGCCCAAGCTACCGCGAGATTATGGCTTCACTTAATTACACCTCGGTGGCCACGGTGGCCTTGCACGTCAACAATCTTATTGCCCGGGGGCACTTAAAAAAGCGTGACCATTCGGCTCGTTCACTGGAAGTAGTTCAAGCCGAAGAAAAACCAACCAGCCTGCCAACCAATCAAGTCAAAGAAGCTGAGGAAAAATGGCTGGTAGAAAAAACAGACTACCTTTTTAAAACGCTGGAGAAAATGCCCCACCCCTTGGCGCAACAGCTTGATGAACTATATGTTATGATCGGCGCCCTGAGGGTGCTTGGGCTAGAAGGAGCGGTACAATCTTTTATTCCACGGCTCAGCGAGCTTAAGAAAAAACTAGGCAAATAGGTTACAATAAAATAAATGAGCGGTATAGAAGCATTGATCTTAGGCATAGCGCAAGGGTTAACGGAATTTATTCCAGTGTCTAGCTCCGGACACTTGATTTTGCTGCACCGGGCCATGGGCATAACTGATCATGGTTTAACGTTTGATGTTGCTCTGCATCTGGGCACGCTACTGGCGCTGTTGTTTTATTTTTCCAAAGATATTTGGGAGCTTATTCTGGGACTACTCGGCAAAAACAATCGTCAGCGCCTAGCCTGGCTGCTAGTTATGGCCACCATTCCGGCGGCGATCATCGGCTATTTGTTAGAAAGTGCGGCCGAGTCCAAGTTTCGCTCGGCCCGGCTGGTGAGTATTAACCTGATTGTGTTTGCGCTGGTAATGCTGGCCGCGGAGCGCTTTGCCCAAAAACATAAACACAAGAGCTCATTTGAAAAGATCAGCACTAACCAAGGGCTTATCATGGGTTTTGCTCAGGCTGCAGCCGTGGTACCGGGCGTGTCACGCTCCGGGGCTACCATCACCGCCGGACTGTTTAGCGGCCTGGACCGGATTGCGGCCACGCGCTTTTCCTTTTTGCTGGCCATCCCGATTACCGCTGGCGCCATCCTAAAAGTGCTGGTCAGCAAGCAGGGTTTGGCTACCTTCAGTAGTGAAAAAGGTTTGTTTGCCATTGGTATCATTAGTGCGCTACTCAGCGGTTTGTTTGCCATTCGATTTTTGTTGAACTATCTCTCCAAGCACAGCCTGGCTGTCTTTGCCTACTACCGTATTGCTCTCGGTTTGCTGGTGCTGCTTAGCGTCCGATAGTCACGGCATCGAGCGACAGGCCAAGAACATGCGCTAACGCTAAGCGCTGCCAATTCTGAACCCGGTTGACGTCCTCTCGGTTGGTTACTCTTGTAATGTCGCCAATAATAATTTCCGGGTCGTCACCATCCCAAATAACACTGGGTACGACAATTCCGTCCCTCACCATATCAATCGTCCCGTCAGAAACTGTCCCAAGCCGGACGCGTTCTGGCTTACCCTGCTCACCAATTTCAATTTCAGCCGTTTTGCCTTCCCAAGCCAAATGCTTTGTTTTGCCTTTAGACTTTGGAATGACAGGTAGCCGATGGGCTAGATCAGTATGGTCCCACTTTTTGACCTCTTTACGCATGCGGCTATTGTTGGTGTCGACAAGCTGTTGATCAATTTTCATGCCTTCAGTGGTGGGCGTCCGCGGAAAGCTCAAAAAGACATGACCAAGTTTTTGGACAACTTCCGAGGCCGCCATGCCAAAAGCTTCAATAGTAGTTACGCCGCGGCTAATGCCAAGGGCGTTTCTTTCCTGCCAATCTTCAATCTCCATCGCTTCTATCCAGCCAGCCATGTAATGAGCCACGTCAGCAATGTTTACATGCGTGGTCACGTTGGTAACATTCACGGAGTTTTCTAACAAATGCCGTATTGTTCCCATAAACGGCTGCTGCTTACTGAAAAATTCTCTAGTATATGGTGCTAGCGTGGGATTAGCGGCATCAGCTAACCAATGGATCTCTTCAAACTTAGAAGGAGCCGGCGGCAAATGAACTGTCTCTAGCACTTGCGAGGGGCTAGCGGCTGGATCAAACTTCATCGGAGAGAATAGACCAGCAAAACGATCAATGTGCTTAACGGTAGTTTCCGCCAGTATGTTATGAATCGCTTCTCGATCATCGTAGGTCAGCGTGCTGTAATCAAACTCTTTGCTCATTAGTACAAAAGTATATCATCACCATCGGCCGGAGTTGGCAAAAAATACTACATGTAGCGTTCAACGCTTGTGCTATCCTACTAGTACTTAACAAATGAAAAGAGCTGGAAGTAGGTGAAATTCCTACGCTGTGCCGCAACGGTTAAAGCCCGATACAGCTGATTAAAGTCTCCCGAGCATAGGAGCAGTACTTTTGACCCTTGCTCGCCACACGAGGGTTATTTTTATGGCCGAGCTAGCCGAACAAACCAGATACTTGCCACAGTGGCTGTTGGCAGAACAAGCTTATCCGGAGCTGGATCGTCGAGCAAATGAGCAAACCGCTCGGCAGCTCGGCAGCTTAGCCTTAGCCCGCGAAGTCCGCATTGAGAATATTGAGCAAGTGCCCAATGAATCCACTTTGCTGGCCGCTATACAGTTGGGGGCGCTTGGAGATGAAACATCACGCCGAGTGGTGCGCACCAACGTGGCTACCGATATTGCCGAGCGTTTATTTAAGGCTGGCCATCAAACCAAAATCTGGCTGGAATTTAGTGGTGGGCGCTTGCTACAGGATGGCCGCCAGTTAATAGATATTCATAAGAACACGCTACAGTTCGCTACGCTTAACCCAGTTATGGAGCGTCGGGCTAAAACTGAGCTAAAAAATGCCCTGTTGTTTCAGGAGTTGCTGGCGGCTGGGGCTTTGGACGAGTATGACATTGTGGTCTTCTCGCCATGTCCAGAAGACGTGGCTACCAAAAAAGCCTATGGGTTTTTTGCCGATACAGATTCCTGCTCAATCCAAATGCTGAGAAAAACACCACAAGGAATTATGCTCGAAACTGCTTTGGTGGCTGGCAAGCGCAACCCGACTGCAGCCCGCCATGACATAGCCGCTATTCAGGCTATAGCCAAGCAAAACAATCTAAATCTGAGCAGCTCAGACGGCGACGGTATGTTAAATCACGTGCTGCTGGTACCTAGGCAGGCCACGCCTCGCGGAGTCAGTGACGTGGTGGCCCAATTCGATCAAGCGGCTGGCGGTACCTTTTATGGCCAAGCCAAACCCAGACAAAATTATGAGCAATTTGCTAAGGAATGTCAGGTACGCAATGACAGCTTTGTTGATACGGTAGAGCAAATTACGGCGCAGTTACTTAAAGAAGCACATGCCTTTACGTCGCCTATGGAAGTACTAGAGCGACTCGATTATCTTTCTGAGCGGTTCAGTGTTGCGCGCGCCAAGTCCGATCTCAGTATAGACGCGGCGGTATTTGGCGATGTGTCTGCCCGGCACATTGTTTTAGCGCGCAGGCATTACCAAAATGGTGATTACGACCAAGCCAACAAAGAAATGCAGCAAGCTAAAAACACCGCCAACTCCACCTCCTGCCCCTTATTTAAAGAGGCAGACGGAGACAAGTCCGACGCTACAAAAAATGATGAAAAATCAGGCAAAAAATGGATGAGCTGCCCATACTGCCAAGCAAAAGTTTTTGATGATCCGTGCGCCCAAGTCTTAGCGTGCTGGGATTGCAAAGCCATAGTTGTAAATGGCCGAGTAAAATACAAGGGTGACGGCGGCAGCCAAAAACGCCAAGCCGAGCAAGCCAAGCACAAGCACGAGGCCGGTTTATAATGGTATGAGCATGAAAAAGGTTGGCATTTACTCTGGGACGTTTGATCCCATTCATAACGGGCATCTGGCTTTTGCTGAGCAAGCCATCAAAGCTTGCGGGCTAGATAAAATATTCTTTTTGACGGAGCCCAGGCCACGGCGCAAACAAGGCGTCAAAGCTTTTGAACATCGGGCGCACATGGTGGGACTGGCCACTCGGCACAATCCGCAATTTGGTTCGATCGTATTAGAGCAAACTCAATTTACACCGCACCAAACGTTGCCGCTACTGAAAAATCGCTTTAAACATGCCGAGCTGTACATGTTAATGGGTGAGGATATGCTCAAGCATCTGGCCGATTGGCCGCACGTAGATGAGCTGGTGGAAGCGGTGCATCTGATTGTTGGCAGTCGCCAGAATACCCCAGCACAGGTTCGCCGTGCACTTCAAGCCATTAACGCCACGCGGGGTTTAAACTTTGCTTACACGGTTATTGATGCCAAGCATTCGCAACTATCTTCCAGCCAAGTTAAGGCCCATCTACGTGCCGGCAACATCACGGCCGATGTCCAGCCGGCCGTGGCCGATTATATTCATAAACATCATCTTTACGCGTCGAGAGGTGATTCATAAAGCTCGTGTAAGTAAGCCAAATGTTGATCGCGGTACTTCTTAAATTCGCTCTTTTTAAAGCCACTTTTCTTTATAAAGGCGCCAATTTTTTCACTGCCAATGTAGTGAGGCAGCATGACGTAGCTGGCTCCCAGCTCGTATAGCTCGGTGGCTTCTTTGACGCTTTCGGCGTGGCAGATAAACACACTTCTGGGATTAATATTTTCCAGTAACTTCATCAAAAAGACGTTTACTTCATTATTGCTAATGGTAGAGACAATAAGCTTGGCTTTATCCAGCCCGGCTTCTTCCAACAGTTCAATATCGTTAGCATCCCCGTACACATAATCAATCTTGTTATGTTCCAGCCCATCTATGACTTCTGGATCATAGTCTATAACCAGGTACGGTTTTTTTAGTTGCTTAAATACTTTAATAAATTCGTGTCCGCCTTTTCGGTAACCAAACAATACCAAATCATAGTGACGCCGGCTTTCGTGCTCAAAGTGCGGACGACTGCGTTCAAACATCGATAAATGCCGCTCAAAAACACTGAATAGCTTGTCGGCATAAATAATCATATAGGTGGAGAAGGCAATAGAAATCAGGGCCACAAGAGTTAGTACCGAAACCAAATTAGCCGGGATGAGGTTATGCCGGTTGCCAAGTATCACCAGTACTAAGGAGAACTCGCTAACCTGCGCCATGGCCAGGGCAGTCTTAAAACTGGTGCGCTTGGTGTAGCCAAGCAGGCCCATAATAATCAGCACAATTAGTGGTTTAAAAATAATTACCACAGCCGTAGCAAAAACAATAACGGGTAACAGCTCGTGTATATTACTGAACCCCAAACGCGTACCAAGCGTAATAAAGAACACCACAATAAAGAAATCTCTTAAGGGGCGGAGCCGAGCGCTGATTTCTTGAGTGTAGGGTAGCGAGGCAAGGGCAATACCGGCAATCAGCGAGCCAATTTCCAGGCTAAAGCCCGAGGCTTCAAATAGCGCCGCGCTGCCAAAACCCCAGCCAATGGCAAACAAGAATAGCATTTCCTGACTGCCGGCAATAATTTTGTGCATTTTGGGCAGTACTAGGTTGCCAATAATGAGGAGCGGCAGGGCAATAAATGAGCCTTTGGCAAACAAATAGCTTAACTGGATAATGGACACACCGTGTCCACCGCTTTCGGCCGTCACAAACAGCAGCGCAACCATGGCAATAACATCTTGGACCAATAGCATGCCAATGGTAATTTTGCCGTACAGACGAGTTTGTTCTTTTTTGTCACTCAGCAGCTTTAGAATAATAATCGTACTACTAAAGGATAGCGCCGTACCCAAAAACAAAGCTTCTAACCGCGGCAAATTTAAAAGCACACCACCTGCCCAACCTAGTAAGGCGGTCAAGGCTACCTGCAAAACACCGGTAATGCCGGCAACTTTCCCCACTTCTTTAATGACTCGCGGGTTTAACCCCAAACCAATAATAAATAGCAGCAAGGCAATACCAATGTTTGAGAAAACATCAATGGTATCTGGCGATTTGACCAAGTGCAGCAGCGATGGTCCAACAATAATACCAGTCAGTATGTGGCCGATAATTAATGGTTGGCGAATAAGGCGCATAACTAGCGCAATAGCGGCACCGAGCGCAATGACGAGACTGAGTTCTGAGAAAATATTACCTGGCATGTTTGTCTTTATTCTTGTCTACTAGTACTATTCTACATTAGGATAAGCATTTACTCTAGGAAGCTGTTTGAAACATGAAAGAAGTCTTTAGAAAAATTTCCAATCGTGTGTCGGCCGTCGCCGGTTCGGCTGGGGCCTTTTTAGGGGCCGTGCTGATCGTCTTTATATGGGCCGTTACCGGTCCAGCTTTTGGTTTTAGCAATACCTGGCAACTGGTGATTAATACTGGCACCACCATTGTGACTTTCCTGATGGTCTTTCTGATTCAAAACACCCAGAACCGGGACAGCAAGGCCATGCAGCTCAAGCTGGATGAACTAATCCGTACCCACAAACCAGCTCGCAACAGCTTTATGGATCTAGAAGACCTAACCGATGAGGACCTGGACATCATTGACACTGAATTCAAGCATTTACATGAACAGCACGCCGCTCATCCTGTTCCGGCTATGCATAAACTCCACGCCAAAATTGCCGCCGAACACACTCGCCGCCAAAAAATGCAAACTGGCATCAGCAATATGGCCGACCGCGTCGGCGATCTATTTAGCAACAAATAATTATCTAGAATTTATTGTTACTTATTGTTGACAAACCCCTAACGCTTATGCGAAACTAAACCTACTTCAAAAAGCCGTTAAAGGCACGAAGACAAAAACATTCATTAAAAAAACAGATCTGTTAGCAGCGATGTGGAGCTGCTGATAGCCTAGGTAAAAATGTGAGGAGCGAGCAGATAATGCCCGTCAAAATTAAATTTCAAGATTCACCTGAAATGCGAGTTCGGGTGACAGTTAAGCGAGCCGCCTGGAGAGCATTTCTCCATTACTAAGGCTTAGGGTTGACTGCTAGAAGGCTGTACGTGTACGGCCTTTTTTGCTATCTCGGCGTCGATTAGTTTGCTAAAGCCGGCTTCGTCACGCGGGTTTGTATCAATCTTTTTGCCATCGAGCACAAAGGTTGGTGTGGCGTTAGCACCCAGCTTCTGGCCAGCCGCGATATCGGCGTTAATGACGTTATTGACGCTGGCGCTATTGTAATCACTTCTAAATTTATCAATGTTGAGAGCCAATTGCGTGGCGTAATCTTCAAAAATCTTGGAGACGTTGCTGACACTAGACCAATTGCTTTGTTGCTCGTACAACAAATCATGCATCTCCCAGTATCTGTTTTGCAACCCGGCGGCCTCGGCAGCTCGAGCTCCCGCCATGGCATTTGGGTGTATCTGGGTGAGCGGAAAGTTGCGGAACTGAAATGTAATGTCATCACCATATTTCTGCTGCACTTGTTTAACAATTGGATAATATGCCCCACAAGCCGGGCATTGATAATCACCGTACTCAACGAAGGTGACATTCTTTTTACCAGCTCCCAAAAGGTGACTGGATGGCGCGGCGCTAGTTACTGGTGCCGCTGCTTTATTGCTTCTAAACATAAAAATACCAAGGAGTATTGCTGCAAACGCAATCAATATAATCCAAAATCGCTTACCCATAACGGTCCTCCTACTTTGTACGTCTATAGTACTACAGCTGGGATTTCTGTTGTACTATTGGTGCATGACGCTTATCGTTAGCCTCTTGTTTGCGCTGCTGGCGCTTATGATCATCTCGCTCCAGAAAACATACACCCATGTCCCTGTGAAAGAACTGAAACGTAGAGCTCGTGCCGGGGATTCTCTGGCCTTGGTACTGTACCGGGCAAGTAGTTATGGGATGAGCTTGCAAGTACTGCTTTGGGTTTTGATTGGCCTCACCAGCGCCGCCTTTTTTGTGACGATTGACCGGGCCGTGCCCGTGCCCATAGCCTTGCTTGGCAGCGTGATCTTAATTTGGGTTGGCTTTGCCTGGATTCCTAAGGCCCGAGTGAACAGTGCTAGCACGTGGCTAGCCAAAGCTCTAACACCTATCATAGCCGGCATATTGCGCTACGTGCATCCCTTGATTGATCGAATTGTCCATATGGTTTTAAGGCATCGTCCAGTGCATGTGCACACTGGTTTGTATGAAAAAGAAGATTTAATTGACTTGTTCGCCAAGCAGCAGTTACAAGCTGGCAACCGAATAAGTAAAGATGAGCTAGATATTGCGGCCCACGCTCTAACTTACGGCGACAAAATAGTGCGCCAGGTTATGACCCCACGCCGCATGATTAAATCGGTAAGCAGCGCTGATGCTCTGGGGCCGGTGCTAATGACCGAACTGCACGCCAGCGGCCATTCCCGATTTCCGGTGCACGAGGGCAAGTTAGACGGTATTGTGGGTATGTTGTACCTGCGGGATGTAGTCAGCGCTCGGGCCAGTGGCACAGTCCAAAACGTTATGAAAAAGCAGGTCTATTACGTGCATGAGGAGCAAACCTTACGCCAAACCTTGCCGGCCTTCTTAAAAACTCACCACCATCTGTTTTTAGTGGTGAATAGTTTTGAAGAATTAGTTGGGCTGATAACAATAGAAGACGTGGTAGAACAAATCTTAGGCAAGCCCATAGTAGACGAGTTTGATAAATACGATGACCTACGGGCCGTAGCTGCTAGTCAAGCTCGGCAGGAGCGCCAGGAGCATTAGGCTCAACCTGCGGGTCCAACAGCATCAAGGTCAAAAGCTCGGTCGCGGATTCAGCTGGCTGCATGCGTAGTGGCGCATCACCGTCGCCGTGGGCACGACCATATAACTCGCGCATGGTAGTGCGCGCCAGGGTGTAAAGCATTAGCGGGTGGCCATTGGGGCGATTATCCCTCGGCCGTCTCTCTGGGCTACTGAGGGAGTTGTCTTTATCTTTTTCAATCATACAAGCTAGTATTTCACCTTTATTTTAACTATATGTCAATGTTTTGGTTGTATAGCAAGATTCATATTCCGTCCGCTCTCTGTTACAATCACTCTCATGCAACGTATTATTACCAGAGACTTACCTAAGCATGTTGGCCAGCAAGCCCACGTGCAAGGTTGGCTGCACAAAAAGCGCTTGCTGGGCGGTCTAACCTTTATCGTTATCCGTGATCGCGGTGGTTTAGTGCAAGTAACGGTTAAAGATAAGGATGAAGTTGAAAAACTACGTGGGCTACAAATTGGCACAGTGCTGAGTGTTACGGGGCAGGTCAAAGAAGAGCCACGGGCGCCGGGTGGGATAGAAATCCACGAGCCAACGCTGAGCGTTATGGTGCCAGTACACGACGAACCACCAATTGAAGTCGACAAGCCTATTAGCCATAAACCAGAGCACCTAGACACTTTGTTTGAATACCGCACCTTAAACTTGCGTAATCTGGACGAACAAAAGATTTTTAAAATTAGGGCCAGCTTGCTGCAGTATCTACGAGAGTTTTTAACCGAACACGAATTTGTCGAGATTCAAACGCCCAAACTATTAGCCGGTGCAACGGAGGGCGGGGCCGAAGCCTTTAAACTAGATTATTTTGGGCAAGAAGCTACTTTGGCGCAAAGCCCACAGCTGTATAAACAAATGTTGGTGGGTGCGTTTGAAAGAGTATTTGAAATTGCTCCAGCTTTTCGGGCTGAACCCAGTGCTACTACCCGACACATGAGCGAGGTTATGATGCTCGACATTGAAATGGGTTTTGTGGACAATCACGATGAAGTGCTGGACATGGTTGGCGACATGACCAGCTATGCGCTCAAAAAAATCTACGCCAAACATGCCAATGACCTAAAAGTTTTGGGTGCGCCAGAGCTGGTACTAACGGATAAAGTTCCAAAACTGACGGTGGCTGAAATTCATGAAAAATACACCAAGGCTACCGGCACCGACACCACGGCGGAAAAAGACCTTATTCCAGACGAAGAAAAATGGATTTGTGAATACGCTAAAAAAGAGCTTGGATCAGACCTAGTGTATGCCACCAAGTTCCCGGTGAGTGCTATGAAGTTTTATCATCAGGTAAACCCCGATGACCCCACCACTGTATTATGGGGAGATTTATTGTTCCGCGGCCTAGAGATTGCTACGGTTCCCATGCGTGAATTCCATTACGACAAATTGGTTGAACAAATGAAAAAGGCTGGCCTGGATATTAATCACCCGGGCTATAAATATTACCTGCAAGCTTTTAAATATGGTTTACCACAGCATGGTGGCGCAGGCTATGGCATTGACCGCTTAGTAGAGAAAACGATTGGTCTGGGTAACGTCAAAGAAGCTACCTTGTTCCCGCGCGACATCAACCGCCTGGCTCCATAACGCTAACACTTGTCAATAAAATGTGTAGCTAGGTACAATGAACGTATGTCAGAGCGAATCCTTACGGTGGGGAATATGGCTCGGGATGATATCATTGCCGAGCATCTAGGCGGCGCGGTTTTAAATGTTATGGCTGGACATTTGCATCCAGGCTTAGTGGAAAAAGTTAACAAGACCGGTGGTCTATTTTATCAAACAACGAATATGAAAAATGGGGAGGTGGCCGCGGCCTTCGCCCAAGATGTTGATGCCACTCTGGCTATTGTGACTGGTGATAATCAATTGGCGGCTAGGGTAGTTGATGCTCTCCAGGTAGCCAATCCTGGTCTGCTGATTGCGGCTCCCAATCGCGCCAGTTTTAAGCCAGAAGCCGATAAGTTAGAAACGCGCCTTATAAATGAAAAAATCTCTAAGCAACTAAACCACGACTTTAACCCTTTTTATATAGTAGCCAACAATCCCGCAGAAGTAGAAGAGGCCGCCGCCGAATTTGAGAGGCGGGGGTGGTCTATGGTGGTAAAACCTCGGGCACCAGCTGATGGCCGTGGCGTACAGGTGATGGGCAAGCAAGGACATTTCCAAACCTACAGCGCTGGCGCAAAGTACGCCAAAGATGTATTGAAGCTGCCGGGGCAGCCCGGGGTTTTATTCGAAGAAGAATTACTTGGCCCAGAGTTTAACTTGCAGGGTTGGACCGATGGTCTCAATCTTTTGGCTCCCCCAGTGACGGTAGATTATCCGTATCGACTTGATGGTGATCAAGGTCCAGGCACGGGTGGCATGGGCAGTTTTAATTTTGCGCCTGGTGAGCTGCCTGGTTTTCTAAAACCCGAAGATTATCAGCTGGCCATGCTGTATACACGGTGTTTCTTGCAAGAGATGCGCGACCGAGGTTTGGACTTTAAGGGCGTCATCTATCCCAATTTCAAATTGACCAAAGACGGCATTAAATCCATTGAGAACAACCTACGCCCTGGTGATCCAGAGTGGATGAATATTGTGACTAGCCTGGAGGCCCGATTGGATCACGTAGAACAGTACAAACGGATTGCTACGGGGCAGTTTCAACCGGAAAAGATCGGGTGGACTGGCCTAGCCTCAACGGTCATCTATGGGGTGGCTCCTACTTATGCCTTTGAGACCAGAAAGTTTAAACCCCACTACTTTATACTCAACCCCGATATTTTAACCTACTTCGGTGTTAAAGCTTATTTCTCGGCCGCTGAAAGGGTAACCGAAAACATGTTCGCTACAGTGAGCCAATCGCGGGCCGTAGCCTTAGTGGCTGCGGGGGATAAACCATGGGAAGCGCGAGCTCGAATCCTGGAGGCTATTATGGCTAGGGGAATGACTGGCGAGCTAGAGTATCGCCTGCAAATTGGCGAGGAGGCCTATATTGAATCGCTTCAAGACCCGCGCGCTGCCTAAAAAACAATGAAGCTTGACGCGTTAAGTATCAAAGAGTACATTGATTTGTATGAGTCTAGCCTTTGAGGTCAAAAATCTAGCTAAACACTACGGCAATGTGAAAGCCCTAGACGGGGTGACGCTGGAGGCTAAAGAAGGCAGCATATTTGGGCTGCTTGGCCCCAACGGTGCCGGTAAGACTACCCTAGTCCGAGCCCTCAGCACCTTGCTTGAACCAGATAAAGGCTCAGCCAAAGTGCTAGGCATAGATGTTATCAAAAACCCGCAGCGAGTGCGTGAGGTCATTGGTTTGGCCGGACAATTTGCCGCAGTGGATGAGTATCTAACCGGTGAAGAAAATCTATATATGGTGGGCCGGCTGTATCACCTGAGTGCGAAAGAAACCAAACAGCGCACCAAAGAATTGCTAGAGCGTTTGAACTTAGCTGACGCCGCCAAACGCCAGGTCCG
Source organism: Candidatus Saccharimonadota bacterium (assembly GCA_028288965.1). Classification (GTDB taxonomy): domain Bacteria; phylum Patescibacteriota; class Saccharimonadia; order Saccharimonadales; family JAQGHD01; genus JAQGHD01. The sequence goes on from JAQGHD010000008.1 coordinate 24,795, forward strand.
CACCTATTCAGGCGGGATGCGCCGCCGCTTAGATCTCGGCGCTTGCCTGGTGGGCCGGCCCAAAATTTTATTTTTAGATGAGCCAACCACCGGCTTGGATCCGCGTACTCGCTTGGATTTATGGGAAATTATTCGTGATTTAGTGTCGCAGGGCACCAGCATTTTGCTCACCACTCAGTATCTGGAAGAAGCTGACGTACTGGCCGATAAAATTGCTGTGATTGACCGGGGTAAGGTGATTGCCGAAGGTACATCGGCCAAACTAAAGGCGATGTTGGGTGGTGACGTTATTGAAATCCAGCTGGAGAGCGAGCGCGATCGCCAAAAAGCCGAACAAGCCATAAAGGGCATCGCCAAAAAGGCTTCCAGCTACGATGAAGCCACCAAAACCCTAACTATCCCTGTTGGTAGCGATGGCTCCAAGAGTTTAGCCGAAGTGGTGCGCAGCCTAGACAGAGCCAAGGTGCCAATTCATGCTCTGGCCTTGCACCAACCGTCCCTTGATGACGTGTTCTTAACGCTGACTGGTGCCAAAGCTTCCGAGGTAGCGACCGATGCCAAGCCTAAAAGAAAGCGAGCCGCCTGAAATGACTCTAACAAAAAAACTGAGCTATGAATTCAGCGACACCTGGGCAGTGGCCAAGCGTAATTTGCTGCGCTACACTCGCCTGCCGCAGCTGGTGTTTTTCTCAGCCATTCAGCCGATTATTTTCTTAACACTGTTCAACTTTGTTTTTGGCGGGGCGCTGGGCAAATCCGGGGCGGCTCTGCATGGTAAGTACATCAATTACCTACTGCCGGGCATTATGGTGCAGGTTACCCTGTTTGGCGGCCTGCAAACCGGCATAGGCTTGGCCCGTGATATTAACAGTGGCATACTGGACCGCTTCCGCAGCCTGCCGATGAGCCGCGCTGCCGTACTAGCCGGCCGCACTTTTGCCGATACGTTGCGCAATGTGGTGGTGATTGCCATTATGCTGGCCTATGGTTCAATCTTAGGTTTTCGCTTTACTAATGGCTTTTTCCCAGCCGTGGGCATGGTCTTAATCTTACTGTTGTTTGGCTACGCTTTTTCGTGGTTCTCGGCTTTTATTGGCATGGCTGTTAAGGATGAAGAAACGGCGCAGTTGGCGGGCTTTGTATTAGTCTTTCCACTGGTGTTTGCCAGTGCGGCTTTTGTACCGGTCCAAAGTATGGCCACTTGGCTGCAGCACTTTGCTAATAATCAGCCGATTACGTTTGCTGCCAATGGAGCGCGTGAACTAGCTCTCGGTATTCCCAGTCATGGAGCGGTCTGGAAACTATTGGCCTGGGTGGTAGGCCTGCTGGTCGTGTTTGTGCCCCTGTCTATCTGGCGCTACAAAAAGAGCGTCTAAAGTTCTGGAAGTGTTTGGGTAGTCCGCGACTCGTGCATGGAAACACTGCCGATAGTTCTCGGGGTGTGGGTACGATGGCGACTTAATGGCGACTCGTTGCCAATAGGCATTCGGGACCCGACTTCAATGGGCGTCGGATCATCGTGTTTGGGTAGCGTTGACTCATAATTTTGGTAGGCTGCCAATGCCTCATCTATTGACCGTATAACATCTGTTTCTGTTGATTTCTCTCCTAACATGCCCAATCTCCTTATATTTAAAAGCCTCCCCTTTGTGAGGTGGGGGAGGCGCTTTGCTTTTTTGCTTTTTGTCGCTATTTTTCTAGCAAACCTAAAGCATCCTCCCCTTTTTGCATGAGAGCAATGTGCACATTTGTTTTATTGTTTACCCGTGCATAGGTTGCCATGCATTTCAGGTTACGCTTATCGGACTAGCGCGTCAACCCATTTATACACAAGCTGACCTAAATGTGATGTAATATAGCTATAAATTTAAGGTGGAACTATGGATGAATCGCGAGAAGGTCTACCCTCACCCGAAATCGAATCGGAAAGCGAAAGCCTTCGCTGGGTAGAATTGACGCGCGAAAGGGCTCAATTGTATTTCTTGCTGGGCTATGTAAATAGGTCCAAGCTTGGCCAACATTACGAATCACTGGAGGGCGAATTTAGTAACTATACTGACTTCTGTAATGATCTAGATGAGCCGCGTGACCCAAATAGGCGGCGATTTGTTATTATTGACGATAAGCGCAAAGGCGATGTCATTGGTGGCGGAAACATTCGGCTGACAGAGGAGGACTCGCAAACTGCATCAATTGATATCTGGTTAGCCGCCCATATTCCGTTTGTTAAGAAAGGCGTGCCAGTGCTAAGAGTAGCCTGCCAGTACGCCACCGAACAACTAGGCGTCACCAAGCTATACGCTGACATAAAAAGCATCAATAGACTTTACTGCAAAATTTATAAAGACGCTGGCTTTTCCCAAGATGAAGAAGCGGACTCTATTTATCAATTTGTGTTTATCCTGGATGCTCCTACTTTACCGCCTGGTTAGGCCCTGAAAATCAGGCCTTTTTCTGCTACACTTAAGCGTAAGCAGGAATTATGAAACATAAAGCTGAAGATAATGCTCACTTTGATAAAGAGGCCGAGCTGACCGAGAAGGTCGAAAAATTATTGGGCCCCACGCCAGAAAAAGCGCCGGCCAAAAGCATTGCCATCAATCATATTACCGACGGGGACTCTGCGCCCGGTGCACCGGCCGTTGGTACAGATAGCCCTGAGCCTGCTCCCGCAGCTCAGCCGGTTGAGGTGCCGCCAAAAGACCAGACCAAAACTGATGAAGATCAAGCTATTGATGACATAGCAGCCAAAGATGCCGATGAGCTGCTGGAGGCCGAGGATAAAGAAAAACAAGAAGTCGAAAAAGCTTTTGATGGTAAAAAGAAAGATTTCAAGACCAAGCTAAAGGATTTTTTCTCCAACTGGTGGAATAATCCCAAATATCGTTGGGCTACCATTGCCGCCCTGGCCTTACTGATAATAACCGTCCTTGGCTTGCCGTGGAGCCGCTACTTTGTTTTGAATACCGCCGGTGTACGCAGTAGTGCGTCGATCATAATCCTGGACGATTCAACCAAGCTGCCGCTTAAGAATGTCAGCGTCACCTTTGGCAAGCAAAGCGCTTTAACCGACAGTGATGGTAAGGCTACGCTCACGCACCTACGGCTTGGAAGCCAACAAGGCACTATACAAAAGCGGGCCTTTGCTCCGATTAGTAAAAAAGTAATAGTTGGCTGGGGCAGCAATCCGCTGGGCAATCTGAGCTTGACTCCAGTTGGTGCCCAATACGCTTTTCTAGTAACTGATTGGCTGTCTGGCAAGCCGATTGAGGGAGCCGAGGCCAGCGCCAACGAAGCTAACGCCTTGTCTGACAAAAACGGCAAGATTCTGCTGACCCTGGATAAAAATGATGCTTCTGATGCAACGGTCAACATCAAAGCCGATACCTATCGAGACGAACAGGCGCATATTTCTGCCAGCACTACCGGACAGCAAGCTGTCAAGATGGTGTCGGGTCACAAACACGCTTTTGTATCCAAGCGCTCCGGTAAATACGATGTTTATAAAATTGATGCCGATGGTCAGCACGAAGAGGTAGCTTTAGCGGGTACCGGTTTAGAGCGTAATGACATTACTTTAATTGCTAACCCCAATGCTAACGTTGCCGCCCTGGTCTCGACTCGTGACAATGTTCGCAACAAAGACGGCTACTTGTTAAGTACCCTAACCATGATCAATTTAGATGATAATCAAACCACACGCGTGGTACAGTCCGAGCGCATTCAGTTGGTCAACTGGGTTGGCGATAAACTGGTCTATGCACAGATTGCTGCCAGTGCTAGTGCGGCTAACCCGCATCGGTACCGCTTGGTGGCCTACGACTACAAAAAGCCTGAGGCCAAGGAACTGGCGGCTAGCAATTACTTCAATGATGTCATGGTACTGGGCGGTAATGTTTATTACGCTCCGTCTTCTTCGTACGGAAACATGCCGCACGAGAATTTCTACAAAATTAATACCGATGGCACGGGCAAACAAACAATTTTGGATCAAGAAGTCTGGAACATCTTTAGGGCTGACTACGACAAACTGGTGCTGTCTATGGATAATGCTTGGTACGAATACAAACTCAACGGCAAACCAACCAAATTAGCTGGCGAACCGGCCAGTACCCAAAACCGGGTCTACGTCGATAGTCCAGATGGTAAGTACAGTGTCTGGATAGATACTCGCGACGGCAAAGGTGTGCTAATTCTCTATGACACAAAAAGCAAAACCGAAAAAGTTATTCGCAGCCAAAGCGGTTTGCGTAATCCAATTCACTGGCTAAGTAATAACACCTTGGTTTACCGTATTAATACTGATCAAGAAACAGCTGATTACGTCCTTAATATAGATGGCGGCGAGCCGCACAAGATTAAAGATGTGACCAATACCACTGGCATTGATCAGTGGTATTACTACTAACTTTTGAGAGGTGAGTATCGCCTCTGCGGGCTACTGCAGACCTAAATCTTGCTCATGCTCGTAGCTTGAGTGGTTAGCCAGAAAAAGTCACTTTGCCGGCTCATAACTGAGGAGTCGGGGACTGTTTGCACAAACATGTCTTATACTAAATGCTATGTGGCAAGAAAAAGATAAAGCGTTGGTGCGGGAATTTAAGTTTGCTGACTTTAAGTCGGCTCTTGGATTTGTAAACAAAGTAGGCGAGCTGGCTGAGGCCGCTAATCATCATCCTGATATTCAACTGGGTTGGGGTAAGGTAGTGATAACGCTGACAACGCATAGTGAGGGTGGGGTAACCGATAAAGACAGGCAATTAGCGGAGAAGATTGATGGCCTCTGGCAAGCATAAATGGTTTATGAAAGTTCGCGGATCGTACCTGCCTAGTAGCGCTGTTGGCTGGCTAACATATATTCCATACACGGCCTATCTTGTAGGTGTTTTGGTGTTTGTGCTGAACCAATCATATAGCTTCTGGCACGGCTTGTTTATTGTTTTGCCTAACTGGATTGCCGCCGTGGCGGTCATGAATTACCTAGCTGCTCGCAAATCATAATCTATGGTCAGTATGACTGCATTCCAAAAAACGGTTTGGGAATATTACGGCGCGCATGGTCGAGATTTGCCGTGGCGCCACCCCGAACCAGGGGGCAACTTTGAGGCATATAAAATAATAGTGAGCGAGATCATGCTCCAGCAAACGCAAGTCAGTAGGGTTGTCCCAAAATATCACCAATTCTTGGAGCGCTTTCCAAATGTCGGCACACTAGCTCGAGCCACGCTTGGCGATGTATTAAAAGTCTGGAGCGGCTTGGGCTACAACCGGCGAGCCAAGTTTTTGCACATGGCAGCTAAAAGTTTAGCCACCATGCCAGAGCCATGGCCCGCCGAAGAACTGATTAAATTGCCGGGTATTGGCAAAAACACTGCTGGCGCGGTCACGGTTTATGCCTACAATCAACCAGCGGTGTTTGTAGAAACAAACATCCGCACCGTGTTCATCCATCATTTTTTTAAGGACTATCCTCAAGTGAGTGATTCGCAAATACTTGAATATGTGCTCAAAACCTTGCCACTACAAGAAGAGCAGCCCGGGCAGCGGATTCATTCCGCTCTGGGCGCGATGAAAAACCCGCCCGGGGTTTCTGGCTACCGGGAGTGGTACTGGGCGCTGATGGACTACGGGGCTTACCTTAAGGCAACCGTTGGCACGTATAGCCAGGTGGCCAAAGCATTTACTAAGCAATCGAGTTTTGTTGGATCCAAGCGGCAACTACGCGGCCAAGTAATTAAACTATTAACCGAGCAAGCTATCGACACCACTCGTCTCGTAGAGCTATTACCAGACACTCGTCTCCAACAAGTACTGGCCGAGCTGGAGGCCGAAGGGTTTGTCAGGCGCAAAAACCAGCAGTATAGCCTCACGTAGCTTATGCTAAAATATTTCTCAGAGGGAACTTTATTGTCATGACACGAAATCGAATAAAAATGATACTGAGCGCCAGCCTACTGGCACCATTGCTGTTTATTGGCAGTGCGGCAGCGCTTGAATCAAGTACTAATCCAAATACTGGCTCGTCTGATGCGAGCCATACCCCTGTGGTGCCCCCCACAACTGATAAGAAAACTCTAGATCAACGCATTGCCGAGCGGGAAACTCAGTTTAAAACCACGCTGCAAGTGACCGAAAAAGCTCGCATTGAACTTAAGTGTACCGGAGCGCAAACTTTCTTAAAGACTATTGATACTCGAGCTGGCGAGATTGAGACCAATCGTACCAAGGCCTATAGTGGGCTGCAATCTAAACTGACAGACCTCGTTGCTAAACTTAAGGCTCAAAACATCGATACCACCAAACTGGAGTCCGAGCTGACTGCGCTCAAGATCAAGGTTACTACCTTTAACACTGATCTGGCGGCCTACAAACAAGCCCTGAATGATCTTTCAACTATGAGCTGTAAAACTAATCCAACTGGCTTCAAGGCCTCGCTCGAGAGTGCCCGGGCCGCCCGAGTTAAGGTGGCTGACGACGCCGCTGCTATTCACGGCTATGTAAAAGATACTATTAAGCCGACCCTGACTGATGTTCGTAAGGCCTTAGAGGACAAAAAGGCTGCAGAGGGGAGTAATCAATAATGGACCCCATGCTTCACAACTCAGCTACGCCTACTGACCAACCAGATGCTCAGGCACCCCTTGAACTGACACCTCCTGTGCCAACTCAAGCAGAAGTTTCCACAGCAGTTGAACCCGCGGTTTCCGTTGAGCCTACAACTCCGGTTGAACCCCCAGCACCAGTTGCTGAACCCTCTGACGTAGGAGCGCCAGTTGAAAATACTTTATCCCCAGAGCCCCAAACACCGGCCGCCGAGCCATTAGCTCCACCACCGGATGCCGTTGTTCCGGCGCCGACAACCGACGTCTCAGCACTAGCTGATCAACCTGCGCATGACGCTGATCACGCTGATACACCACCAGCCTTGCCAAAACACGGCGGTACGCCGGTAGCAGCGGTTGTGGTGGCTATCATCATCGCTCTAGTACTAGCAGCACTCACCATCTTTGCCTACCTAAAAAACAAGAGTACCACTACCACCAAAACCCCCAATGCACCATCTGCGGCCCAAAGTACTACTACCGCTCAAGCCACGCCCAAAGCGACCACAGCCGACGTTGATCAAACCAGTAGCACGCTGGATAGCACCCTCAGCAGCTTAGATGACACCAAGGATTTTGCAGCCGCTAGCCTGACCGACACCTCCCTCGGCTTGTAATTACAGATCTAGACTATGACTGGAGAGCTTGGCCTCAATTTTGTGGGTGGCTAAAGATTTGTTAAGTAATCTATAAAACTCGCTGCGCACTTTATATTGGTTGCTTGGCGAAGTTTGACCAATAATTTTGACCGTAATGCCATCATTGCTATACCCTTTGATACTGACTAGTTTAGGTGCCTGCTTAATTTTATGGGCCAGCTCTGGTTTGGCGGCTAACTCTTGGCCCACGTGATTAATAATGTGCTCTAGCTGCACAAGGTCGGTCTCGACCGGCACGGTCAGGTCTTCGTTTAGACTTGTGTAGCCGGAAGTTTTGTTGGTGGTGAGTTGGATAGTGCCATTCGGCACATGATGCACATACCCGTCCAGATCTCGGAGCACTGTGGTACGAATTGTAATAGACTCCACCACGCCACTGACGTTCCCAAGCTGGACAATGTCACCCACGCGGTATTGGTTCTCGGTAATTATAAAAATGCCGCTGACAAAATCTTTTATAAGACTCTGCGCGCCAAAACCTAGCGCCACTCCTAGAACGCCGGCACTGGCCAGCAGCGGGGCGGTGTTAATACCAAGTTCACCCACGATCATAATAGTAGCCACCAACCACACCACCACGCGTACCGTAGCGTTCACCAGACTACTCAGTGTCTTGATGCGTTTTTTGCGGTCCAGTTCGGTGGGGAACATGTCGCCCCGAATGGTTTGCCTGATAAGGCCATTAATAACCGTTGAGCCAAAGGTTCGCAGTACGTAGGCGCCCAGTACAATAACGATCACATTAAATAAATGTTTATCGGCCCAATCGCTTAGTAAATGGCCTACATGTGTCAAGTTAGCGTCAAGCCCACCCATAATTATTTTAAGTATACAGTACTGTGGCTTATTCGAACGGACGTGGTTTCACGATGGTTTCCAGAGGCCCCAGCGGTCGGTATTTCTGAGCAGACTTTTTGCCGTTTACGAAACTCCATGGATGCGAATGGTAATTGGCTCTTTGCCGATCGTTGTAGTTTGCCGGGTCGCTGTAATCAATACCATATTTCTCGTCTGTCTTATGGCCAAAAGGGTAAAATTGCCTGGCTTGAGCTACGGCTTTATCAACTTCTGATTCCACTTCTTCTAGACGTTGTTTTTGTTCAGGTGTTAGCTCGCTGCCTAGGCCATGAAGCAGGTCGTCGTGCTGGCGCAAATACCGAATGACGCCATACACCCCTAAGCCACGTAGGTCACATACCTCATAGAGCGGATCTCCACCAAAGATATATTCATGAGTCGCGCCTTGGAGCTCCTCAATTTCAGCGTCGGTTTCAGTGTAAGTGTCGGCCATATAATCAGTATAAATCAATACAGCTTCTCGTTGTAGAGATCTAGAAGCAACTTACCTTCATTGTCACGACCGAGTTCTGGGTGACCACGGTAGATAGTCACACCACCGTTGATGGGTTTTTCTTCTTGGTCTAGTCTTTGGAATTCGTCGGCACCCAATCGTTCAAGATTGGCACGGAGCGAGAGTTTGAGTAAGTGATGTGTCACCGCCAAAACATTTTGCTCGTGATAGTCGCGTGTGGTTGTTACTAGCCATGAACGATTTCGCTCACGCACATCAGGCACACTTTCTCCCTGTGGGTATCGGTACCAGTATGGTCCATTCTTGTCGTAGAGTTTTTCTTGTTCGGGATGTAGCACATGAAAAATGCGCCAGTCGTTGTAAAGGAGGGCCAGGCCGTGCTCTTGTTCGCGCAAGCGTTCTTCTTCCACGGTTTTAACAGCCCGCAACTCTGGCCATCCAATGGCCATGGCATCCAGTGTTTGGTTTGTTCTGTCATATGGTGAAACAAAAATCACATCTGGCAGCTTAATAAGCTTAGACAAATTTTTGCCGGTCTTCCGTGATTGTTCTAGGCCACGCTCGGTTAAAGGCGTGTCATGGTCGCCACAGTTAAGTACCATGGTTTCATCATCTAAAAGGGCATGGGCTAAAGCTCTGGCTCGATCGGGATCTTGACGCCTATCTTCATAGGCTTCCAAGAACTCTTGATAGGTGGGGTTGGCTTGTTTGGCGGCTTTGAGTGCGTTATAGGCAGACTCGCCGTGTCTGACTACCGTGAGTGATTCCGGCCATTTCATTGCAGCCTCCGCAATTAACTGTCCTTACTGTACAATAAGTGTAATAAAAACACAAACATAAAATCTGCTACTATAGCAGAGTATATGAAGATGTATAAAAAACTAAGCGACCAAGCGCTTATAGCTCAAATAACAGATGGGGCAGTGGGCATCCTGCCAACCGATACGCTGTATGGTTTGGTGTGCCGTGCCCAAGTTCAAACGGCCGTCCAGCGTTTATACAGTATTAAAAAGCTCACTAAACCTGGAACAATCATTGCCGCAAGCGTGGAGCAGCTAGTTGAGCTGGGCTTAAAAGCACGCTATGTAAAAGCCGTAGAGAATTTTTGGCCAAGTGCCTTAAGCGTGGTGCTGCCGTGTGGCCCGGAACTGGCGTATTTACATCTTGGCAGCTACTCTCTGGCGGTTCGTATTCCTAAACATGCTGAGCTGCAAAACTTATTACAAGCCACCGGACCATTACTCACCACTAGTGCCAACCCCACGGGTCAGCGGCCGGCCAACACCGTGACCGAAGCCCAAAAATATTTTGGCCAGGCCGTTGATTTTTACGTGGATGGCGGCAACTTAAGTGGCCAAAAACCCTCAACTATTATTAGAATAGTAGACGACGCGATTGAGGTTCTACGCGAGGGAGCTGTTACTATAAATGAAAACGGGAGGATTACATCATGACATTTCATGAATATCAGCAGCAGGCCATAACTACTGATGCTTACGGTGGTGTCCCCCAGCCAATTGATTCTTTGGCCTTCATGAATAAACTACTGGGCCTGTGCGGCGAATCGGGCGAGGTGGCCGACAAATTTAAGAAGATCTATCGCAATAACGACGGCAAAATGACAGAAACTGACAAGCAAGAAATCACCAAAGAATTAGGCGATGTGTTGTGGTATCTAAGCGCCATTGCCCACTACCTAGACATTCCCTTGAACCAGGTAGCCGAAGCCAATCTATTTAAATTATTCGACCGCAAAAAACGCGGTGTCATAAAAAGCACCGGCGACAACCGCTAACCTAGTGATTGTCTTTTTTACTGCTAAAGTGATTGCGTATCCACTCGTCTAAACTGTCGCCACCACCACCGGCTATGGCCACCACCATATCGCCCTTGTCTAAATGCTGGTGAATGAGCTGGAGCAGGGCTTCATTGCGCTCACGGGGCTCGGCAATAGTTGGATCACTGAGGTGACTAATTAATTCCTCTGGTGGGATGATGCGGTCAGCCGGATCTTCGCGCGCCAGATAACTGGGGAGCCAGTAAACTTTGGCGGCACCAGCCAAGCAGTCTTGGTAGTCGTTCATCATGTGGTGTTGGCGACGGTTGGTCAATGGCTCGTACACCACCACCACGTTTTTTTGTTGGCGAGCGGCCATTTCTAGCGCCACACTCATCGCCCCGCGAATTTTCTCAGGCGTGTGGGCATAATCGGTGTACAGGCCGGGCACAATTTCTTCCATTCTACGTTGCAAACCAGGAAATAGGTTCATATGCGCGGCCAGATCGTCAACTGGCTCACCAGTCAGCTTGTGAACCCCCTGGATGGCTAGCCAGGCATCCAAACGGTTATACAGCCCAAACAGTGCTAATTTTTCTATCTCGTGCTCACTGGGGTCCAGCGTAGTTACACGGCTATCTTCTGGCAGGTGTAGGTAATCAAGATCATCTTGCCACAAAATGGCCGAAGAACTTTGCTTAATGAATTCCTTAAAAGCTTCTTGATAATCCTCTCTAGTGGGAAAAATCTCGTGATGATCCCAGCTTACCCCGCTAATCAGGCTCAGGTGTGGAGTAAACGCCAGAAAATTACGGTCAAATTCATCGCACTCGTACACAAAATACTCAGAATCCTCTTGGTACTGGCCCATCTCGCCGTAAGAGATCTTGGCTCCCACCGAGTAGCTGATTGGCTGGCCAAGCTGCTTAAACAGCCAAACTACCATGGCGGTGGTAGTAGTTTTTCCGTGTGTCCCGGCAATAGCCAACAATTTGAGTTTTTTATCACTCAAAATTTGATTCAATAATTCATCACGCTTGCTGGTTTTTATATCTTGATCATGGGCAAACACCAACTCTTCGTGATTGGGGTTCTCTAGGGGCAGAGCCGAGGAGTAGACCAGCCAATCAATTGGACGAATGTCGTGTAAGGCAGCGATTTGCTCCCTGGTCTGGCCAATATGAATATTGTTAATGCTGTGCTGACGAAGATATTGCACGTACTGCGAATCTTGCTTATCGGACCCGCTCACTTCATAGCCAGCTTGTTTGGCAATCAGCGCCAGCGGCCCAATAGCCGTTCCCCCAATGCCACTAAAGTAAATATGCATAACACCAGTATAAGGTGTAATCCATTCAGACTAAAGCATGAGCTGACCTTGGGTATTTTCACTCGAAAAATCTCAGGCGTGTAACGCACTTGAGAGGGAAAGTACCCAAGGTCTACTGGCCTGCCGTATAATCAAAAGCAAGATGAATAAAAAGTTGCATAATCTTTGGGCCGGGTTAAGGCATGTCAGCTATTGGTACTTCTTTGCCATTGCAGCGGTGAGTTTAATTGTAGCTATTGGGGCGCTGCGGCAAAACAACCTCACCGCGCTGCACTTGCGGGATCAAGTCAATAAAGTTGATCAGGCCAACGGCAATGTAGAGGGCGCCCTAAGGACACTCCGAGGATACATTTATTCACACATGAACACCAATCTAGCCAGTGGCCCCAACGCCATCAAGCCGCCAGTCCAGTTAAAGTACACCTACGAACGCTTGGTAGAGGCTCAAAAACAAAGCGGCGACGCGGCCACGGCTAAGATTTACACCGAGGCCCAAAACTACTGCGAACAACAGTTCCCGCATGGCTTAAGCGGCAGTGGCCGGATTCCTTGTATTACTCAGTACATTACTTCTCACGGCGGCACTGCCCAGCAAACTATCCCAGAAGACCTCTACAAATTTGACTTTGTGTCACCCAGTTGGTCACCAGATTTGGCTGGCTGGAGCTTGGTGATGTTTACGTTGTCGCTGCTCAGTGGCTTAGCACTTCTTGGACTAGAGCTATGGGTTAAGGCTGATGTCAGAAAAGATTTAGCCTGATTATTTCTTAGGTGTGGTGGTCGGAGTGGTTGTGGCACCACTGCTTGGAGCAGCCGCCGGGGTAGTACACAGCTGACCGTTTGGATTCTGTTGCTTGTAGGTGCTAATGGCTTTGGCAACTTGCCCATCATCTTTAAGGTTTTCCCAGTAAACAACATCGTCACGACGGATAACCATTTGATCTTGTGGGCCGTGAATTTCACACCCAAGCTTTACTAGTGAAATATTTTGCTGCTGATTCGTATTGGAATCTGGCTGGACAGTTTGGTTGGCCTTGAAGTAATAGATGTCAACTAAGCGGACATACTTATCGTTGACTTCTTTAATTCGTCCAAAATAAGGTGCCTGTGATTGACCAATAACTACCACCTGCCATTTTTTTCCATCTACCAAGCGGCTTTCGGGCTTACCTTTAGCTAGTGCCAAAGATAGCACCAAAGCGACTAATAATATGGTTCCTGAAAACAATAAAGTAATTGTGGCGATCTTAAAAAATAAAAACGTTTTTTGGCGCCGCGACGTAGGGTGATGGCCAGCTACAGCTGCCGAGCCATTTACTGCAGGACGAGGCTCCGCGTTTTGACGATGAGTGCGATCTGAAAAATCCATTTATTTTCCACCTTTTGGTAATTAGCTTAACTGGTAACTAGTGTAAGGCATAAGCAGCATCAGATCAACTACTACCTTGACGATTGAGTAACAGAGGCGGCTAAAGTAACCATATAAAGGCTGTTGGTAGCAGCATTAACATAGCTAATTTTGGATAACAAGGGTTGACAAAAGAAAACAGTCCAGAGTATGTTAGGGGTACCATATAAGTCTTAAAGAGGGGAGAACTGTAGCACTATGGCTTACAAGCACACTAACTCTAAGGGTGTAACATATTACTTAAACTCAAAGGCAGTTACACTGCGGGGTGGTAAGGTTCAAACAATTTACTACTTCAGTAAAGACCAACGACCAGAAGCATCTGATTTGCCAGCAGATATGATGGTGAACGAAAACCCACGCAACGGGTTCCTGACCGTCAAGCGCAAGTAACGTATACGTTTAGAAGAATGACCGCTCAGGCATCGCGCCTGGGCGGTTTTTTAATACTCCATAATATATTTCAACACATTAGTTTTATTATAGCCGCAAGGGTTGCTCGTGATCAGATATCTGGGGTATATTGGATTGATGACAAAAATAGTTGAGGTAAAAGATTTACGCAAAACTTATGGTGAAATGACGGCTGTAGATGGCATTAGCTTTGAGGTTCAGAAGGGCGAAGTCTTTGGCATTTTGGGGCCGAATGGCGCCGGCAAGACCACTACGCTGGAGATGATAGAGGCTATGCGGCCGATCGACGGCGGAGAAGTGACCCTCAGCGGCCTAAACGTGGCCCAAAACCCCTCGGCCATTAAGCGGATCATTGGTATTCAGCCCCAGTCTGTCTCTTTTCAGGACAAAACCCGGCTAACCGAGATCTTGGAACTGTTTGCAGCCGCCTACGGGGAAAAAGTTGATCCCATGAAACTGTTAGAAGAAGTGCAGCTATCTGAAAAAGCCAACAGTTATGTAGAAAATTTGTCCGGGGGTCAAAAACAACGCCTTAGCATTGCCGCTGCCCTGGTACATAATCCTAAGGTGTTCTTTTTGGACGAACCAACCACCGGCCTGGACCCCCAAGCTCGGCGCAACCTGTGGGAGTTAGTTCAGCAAATCCAGAAAAAGGGCGTGACGGTGCTGATCACCACGCACTATATGGACGAGGCCGAGGTGCTGTGTGACCGCGTGGCCATTATGGACCAGGGCAAGATCATTGCGCTGGATAAGCCCAAGAATCTCATCAAGCAACTGCTGGGCCGGGGCTTTACCAAGCATCAAGAGGTAGAACAAGCCAACCTAGAAGATGTCTTTATTGATTTAACCGGCCGGGGGCTGCGCGACTAATGAAACGAAAACTATTTACTGTTTGGGTGTTTGCCAAGCTCAACACCCGGCGCTTTTTCCGGGACCGTTTGGCGCTGTTTTTTGGCATTGCCTTTCCGGTGATCTTTTTATTCGTATTCGGCGGTATCTTTGGCAAAACCGGCAACACTGTCACCTTTCACGTTGCCCTTATTAACCAGTCCGACAGCCAGTTTGCCAAGCAGTTTACCCAGCGGCTTACCGATAGCAAGACATTCAAAGTTGATAAAAATGTTCATAGCCTGGCTGAAGCTAACGACAAAATGAGCAAAAGCCAGGTAGACGCTACCATTGTGCTGCCCCAAGACTTTGGAACCATTAAGCAAGGTCAACCATACCCCTCCGGCCAGGCTCAAGTGCTCTATACCCAAAACAGCGAGCAAGGTGGCCAAACGCTGACCACTGTTCTGCAATCCGAATTTAAGGATATAAATGCTCAGTTTGTGAAGAACCAAGAGCCGTTTACCGCTGTTGGTAAGCAGCTCAACCGTAAGAGTCTGACCCAGTTTGATTATGTTTTTTCGGGCCTGCTCGGCTTTTCTATTATTGGTCTGGGCATTTTTGGGCCCATCAACGTCTTTCCGGAACTAAAAAAGCAAGGCATTTTACGCCGGTTGCACACTACGCCCATCACCGTGTGGCAGTATTTTTTGTCGACCATGATTTCTCAAGCCGCCGTGGGGTTGGTATCACTAGCTGTCCTGTTTGCGGTAGCCATAGTGGTGTTTCACCTCAAGGTGGTCGGCAACTACCTAGAAATTATTCCGTTTTTGGTGCTGTCTATTGTTGCCATACTGGGTATTGGCTTAGCCATTGGCGGCTGGGCCAAGAACGAACGGCAGGCCGCCCCCTTGGGCAACATGGTGGTTTTCCCGCTAATGTTTTTGAGCGGCACGTTCTTTCCACGCTTTTTAATGCCACAGTGGCTACAGACCGTCAGTGGCTACTTACCGCTGACTCCTGTTATTGACGGTGTTCGTCTGATAGCTACCGAGGGAAAGCACCTCACTCAAATAGGTCCGCAGTTGGGGCTGATCGGCATTTGGATTATTATCATCTACATCATTGCTTTCCGCGTCTTCCGCTGGGAGTAGAATAAAAGGGTGAAACTATCACCACGACAATTGCAAACATTTGCTTGGGCCCTGAGCGGTTTGGTAGCGTTACTGGCGGTTTTGGCCTGGGGGCAGGGCTACAGTTGGCAGGTCTCTAACAGCTACCAATTGTTTCCGCTGCTTGGTCTGCTGGCCTTTAGCCTGATGTGGTCACATTACATGGCCGCGGCTCTGCGCACCAGATTTAAATTAGACAAAGCGGTGCTGCACAGCTACTTTGAGGTCACCAGCTACGTGGTGTTGGTGGCTATATTACTGCACCCAGGACTACTGGCCTATCAGCTGTGGCGCGATGGCCTCGGCTTGCCGCCGGCCAGCGAACTGCATTATGTGCGGCAGTCGTGGCAGTGGGGTGTATTGCTGGGCATGACAGCGCTGGTGGTCTTTTTGGCCTACGAACTGCACCGTTGGTTCGATAACCGCGGCTGGTGGCGCTACGTCCAGTACGCCAGTGACGCCGCCATGGTGGCCATATTCATCCATGCGCTGCGTCTGGGCACACAGCTGCGCATGGGCTGGTTCAAATGGATCTGGTGGTTTTACGGCGTTAGCCTGTTGGCTACGCTGATTTACACCTATGCTCAAAAGCTCCAAGCCAATCGTCTCAAACAGGTTGCAAAACAGCCATAAGCGTGATATAATAGCAATATGTCCAATGAACAATTACCTCTTTTTGGTACGCCAGACCAACTCCAATCAACTCCGGTAGCAGACGAGCAAACTGATAGTATTCGAAATAGCGCACCAGTTGATCCGTACGCAGAGCAGCAACTAGAGGCTCCGGAGGCCGTACCACGGCCAGCCGCTAGACCACGCCAGCGACGACCAGTCTATGAATTGCCGCGGCCAGGAATGAGTAATAGCCCTAGGAGCTTGTCGCCATTAGAGGCTCAAGCAGGCCTAACTGACGCTGAAATCGATAGGCGGCATAAGACCATTCTAGCTGGTATAGCTGCTATGAGAGCGGCCAAAAAAGACCAAGACAATTAAATACTCCAGTAAATTCTTACTCGACCAAAACTCCCAGAAGTTGTAAACTGTTATATCTCTAAACGAGTAGGAGTTTTTATATGGCAAAATCGTCTACTAGACAGTCCCCACAACCTGAACACCTTCATTGGGAAGAACAGGCGTTATTAGAAGTATCTCCTGAGGCCAGAGCTGCCCGCCGAACTAAAAAGCTGGCTGAGCGTGTCTTAGCTACCGATCAGCGACTGCGCGGCCGCCGTCGACCTGAGTATGACAACTCCAATCAGCTGCCATTTCCAGCCCCAGAAGCCATAAGCAATGTAACCGTCTATAAATTGGCCATAACCCTTAAGAACAAACAACCGATTTTTGATGACTTCAATGATCATCATCGAGTTGATCCAAACCCGGTCAGTGTGGAACTTTATTGTTCCGCAACTGCCAAAAAGCGAATAGTTCGTCGGTCTGATGACGTTGCGCTGAATGCTGTCATCAAGCAAGCCTCTATTCGCCAGCAGCACCACATTGCTGACGGGCTGGAGCAAGGGGTACACGATGACTTATATATTGCGCGCCTGCGACACGAGTCATTAAAAACCACGCAATATCTTTTGAGAAATGATAAGCCACTAGACCCCCAAGCGGCTGTGGGCGCCACCGATGCTATTGAAGATTTTGGTTATGGCTTATCCGCCCAACGAGATATCCTTAAAGCAATGAAAGATGAAGACCTGGGATTTAGGATTGCCACCATCGGTCGTCAAGCGGCCAAAGATCCCCAAGTGCTTGGCCAAAATCAAGATTTACTAAGGCTCGTCCAGCAAGAGCAAACTGCCAGAATAAACTATTGGGAACTTCGTGACACATTCCTTATGGGGTTTCTTGGCGATAGACTGACAAATCAAATTCGGCTGGATGCTGCCGCTACAGAACAAGAAATTGCCCGCATGGCTGCCTTGCGTGAACAATAACCATGATTTTTGACTCACTTCCCAGGCCTTTTTTTGTGCTGGCCCCCATGGATGATGTGACCGATACGGTGTTTCGGCAAGTGGTGGGGAAGTGCGCACCGCCAGATTTGTACTTTACGGAGTTTGTGAACGTGGACGGCTTGCAAAGCCCGGGCAGGGAAAAGTTATTGCCTAAACTGCGCTTTAGTGAGCACGAGCGGCCGATTATTGCTCAGCTGTGGGGCAAGGTACCGGCTAATTTTGAAAAAACAGCTAGGGAAGTGGCCGAGATGGGCTTTGATGGTATTGACCTTAACTTTGGTTGTCCGGAAAAAACAGTTATCAAAAACGGTTGTTGCATTGCGCTGGTGGACAATAGGGGACTGGCAGGGGAGATTATAGAGGCTACGCGGCGTGGTGCCGGTTCCCTACCGCTCAGCATTAAAACCAGGCTGGGGCTCAAAACAGTTGATTACAGCTGGCATGAGTTTTTATTACAATTTAAACTTAACGCGTTAACTATTCATGGCCGGACGGCCAAGCAAATGAGTAAAGTTCCAGCTGATTGGAACGCCATTAGCCATATTGCTGGCTTGCGCACTTCCCTGTCCCCCGCCACTAAAATTATTGGTAACGGCGATGTTATGAATCGTCACCACGGCGAGGAACTGGCGGCCAAGCACAAATTAGACGGCATTATGATTGGCCGCGGTCTGCTGGATGATCCATTTGCATTTGTCGACACCAGCCCGTGGAGCACCTGGACAAAAGAGCAAAAAATTGCCTTATACCGTAAGCACGTACAGCTGTTTGCCGCCACCTGGCGACATAACGAGCGCAAGATATATACGCTCAATAAGTTCTGCAAAATCTATGTCAGCGGCTTTGACGGTGCCAAAGAACTGCGGGAACAGCTTATGCGGGCTAACTCAGCTGAACAGTTATTGCAACTTCTGGATACTGCTGATAGTCCGGTTGCAGTCTAAGCGCGGACAAAGCGCTCACCCCAAGCCGCCATCTTCTGCAAGATACCTTGCAGCTCTTGGCCATGAGACGTGAGATGGTATTTGTACCGAGGTGGATGTACGCAGTACATGTCGCGGGCTATAATCTGTTGCTGCTCTAATCGGGTTAAGCGTTGGCTGAGGGTTCGCGGGCTAATGCCCACTAAGGAGATTTCCAGCTCACTAAAGGTGGCGGGCTGGTCAGTCAAATCGCGCAAAATCAGGGGAGTCCACTTGTCACCTAGCACGTCAAGTGTGGCCTGTAGGCAGCCCGGGCGTTTTTCAATTTGCGTACTCATAGTTTAGTATTATAAATCAAAAAGCGACTTTACAAAATATAGCAAGTAACTATACTATGTAAAGTGACAACTTAAAGTCAACTTATAACATGCCAAGGAGTTACTCATGCCTATTAAAATTGCCGTTATCACCAGCACCAACCGCCCTACCCGTGTGGGTCCCAAAATTGCCGATTGGCTGATGGCCCAGCTACCCAAGTCCAAGGAAGTTACTTACCAGCTGATCGATATTGCTAAAGAGGATTTGCCATGGCTCGATGAACCGAATTTGCCAGCTATGGGAAATTACCAAAATGAGCACACCAAAAAGTGGGGAGCTAAGGTTGCCGGCTATGATGGCTTTATTTGGGTGGTGGCCGAGTATAACTACGGTTACCCAGCACCCCTCAAGAACGCTATAGATATGCTGTACCATGAATGGTCCAAAAAGCCGGTAGCTTTTGTTGGCTACGGCAGCCTGGGCGCCGCTCGCTCGGTAATGCAGCTGGTTACGGTAGCGGCGCAGTTACAGATGGTAGCCCTGGCTGCCAGCAGCAACTCCCTCCGTATCATTGATGCCCACGGGGCGCTAGAGGAAAACGGCCAGGTCAAAGAAGGCCACCTGCGTGGCAATATAGAGCACATGGCTACTGAGCTCATTTGGTGGGCCAAAGCCCTCAAGACCGCTCGCGAACAATAAAGCCCTGAGTGCACCTTTGCATAAGCACTTTTAGTGCTATGATAAATTAAATGGAAAACTCAGACAAAAATCAGCCAATAGCTGATAAAACAGAAGTCCACGTTCATGAACATCAGGCTCCAAAACAATTTTGGCGCAAACGAAACCTTATTATTGGCGCCGGTTGTTTAGTGGTAATCGTGCTGGGCCTGGCGTTTGTTCTCACAAATAAATCAAGCAAGCCAACTAACCAGCAATCCTACAATCAGAATACTCAACAAAGTACCCAGCCGCCGCCCCAAGTCAATTCGGTTACCGATTGGGCTAGCCCAGATGTATATACGCAATTACCCGAGTGTAATGGCCAGCAACTGCTCAGTGCTATGCCGCTCGACGATGGTACGAACTACGATTTTATTCCGCTGGGGCTTATAAATGCTACCGGCGGGCACGCCCAGCCCAGCGATCATCCCTATTTTGATTTTGTTGGTGTTGATAAAGTTATGAATGTTCGCGCTCCTGGCAACGTGACCATCACCAAGATCCGCAGAATCTCTCGCGTAGTTAAGGGCGTGAGTAGTGAGGATACAAGCATCTACTTTATGCCGTGCAAGCAAGTTGGTTTTTACTTTAATCATGTGCACCTAGGCGATGTGCTTAATAAAGCCTTTCCAGCAAGTACCACGAGCGATCAATTGCATAACTGCCAGACGTCCACTCCTCCAGGCGAGACAGTTACTGATTGTTACGAACTAGCCGGTTCGACTGTTAAGGTAAAAACCGGGGACATTCTGGCAACGGTACACATAAGCGCCCAGCAGCGCGGCTGGGATTTTGGTGGACTTGATGCCCGGGCCAAGCCTTTGGCGTTTGCTAATCCTAAGCGCTATTCAGGCGACAATTTTCATGGCTTAACACCGTTGCAAGCTATTTGTCCAATAGATTATTTCCCGAGCGCCATTAAGGAGCAAGCCTTTAGCAAACCAGGTTTCAGCAAGCGCCCCAGCAGTTCACGTTGTGGTGAAATCAATCAAGATAAAGCTGGCAGCATACAGGGCAACTGGTATGCCGATAGTAGCGGTGGCTATGTTGGCGATTGGGCTAAGTTACTCAGCATCGTGCACTACAACTTAGATCCATCTGTTGCCTTGCTATCGGCTGGCGGGGGCTTGGGCCAAGGTGGCATTCTGGCGTGGGGCCCAACTAGCAGTACCATTGACCCGGAGCCTAGCCAAACGACTGTGGGGACCCTCTATTGCGTCATGACCAATGCCGGCGATGGTCGCAGATCTGATCATAACTATGCTACTAACCATCACATTTTATTGCAGCTGACTGACGCCACCACCATGAAAGCCGAATACAAAACCGGCAGCTGCACCAGTAGCGAACAGTTTGTAAGCCCTATTTTGTATTACCGTTAGCCCTAATCCCTGGTTTGGGGGTGGCGGATGCCGAAACGATTTCGAAGATAATCTAGCCGCTCAGTGAAGGCCTGGGCCAAATCAAAGTCATATTGATTTGACTGAAAATCAGCGCTTATAAGTAGCATGCCCGCGCACGCACCAATGTGCTCTTTTCGATCCAACCGTGCCTGCTCGTTGGTACTAGCGTGACCAAATTCGTGTAAATTATGCGCTAAGTTTCGGGTGGCTTCTGCAAAGGCGGCGGTTGGCCATGGCAACGAACCCAGTCGAGTGGCAACGCCCCGTATCATTACTCTTGGTGCCACCTCATCTTTAAATGGTAGGTCGGCTGGCGCTAGACCTATCCAACGGCCCAGGCGTAGAGCGTACTGAACTGAATCTGGCGCAATGTCGGACCGTACAATATCGGCGTTATTAAAATCTTTACCTACTAAAGTTCTTACCAAATGGGTGAGCACGTGGTGGGCATTAGCCTCAAAACCATTGGACTCTTGCTCCCAAGCACCTTGCACCACGTCAAAGGTATTTAATTGTTGATTACAAATTTCTAATTGTGCAGACGTAAACATAGGTACATAGTAATGCGGCCTCAGTATACTCGCAAGCATGAGCGGGTAACTTATGCTTTACCCAATGCTATAATAGCCATTAGCCAACATGAATCCTCAAAATCAAACAAATGATCAACCGGCAGTGGTTGCCGATTTTTCGGCGGACAGTGGTGTGCCGGCTGGGAATACCGGTCCGCAACTTTTTGTTTCCTCCTCGCAAGCCTCTGAAAGCAAAGGCAATAAAGGCAAGCGATTATTCATCATCGGCCTAGTTGTGCTAATTGTTGCTGGAATTGGCGGTGGATTTTGGCTGACCCATAAGAAAGCTCCGACAAAAAGTGCCACCAAAACCACGCCAACCAGCAAGGCGAGTACGCCTCCAGTTACTGCCCAAGCTGCACCCGCAGTGGATCCATATGCCAGCTGGAAAAGTTACAGTAACGCGCTAGGAAAATTTTCATTAAAGTATCCAAGCAGTTGGCTAATCGTTGGGTGTTTTGGCGAGCCACCGGAATCATCTATAAAAATTTCACTCGCAGATTCCAAAGATTATCTCGGTGTTTGCCCAGACTTTAAAAATAAACCAGAGCAAATCTCTATTGGCTATGGCACTGTAAATAATCCAGCAAGCGACACACCAATTCCTGGTATTGAAGTGTCCACGGCAACCGTCGGCGGCAAAACAGCCAAAAAATTGGTTTCAACCTATACCACATCGCAGGCTAACAGGGCGGTTAAAAACATTAATTATCTGGTCAGAATAAATACTACCAACTACACATTTAGCTACACTGTCTACAAAGATTCTGCTGGCAAGTTGCTCGATGCCAATTTCAACGATTTTACGGCCATGGTAGAAAAAACCGTCAAGTTTCAGTAAGCGCGTTGTTATTTAGCGATAGCTTCTGGTTCGGGGGCAGCGCCCTGCTCGGCGGTTTCGAAATTGCCTTCCTCAGGAATGACAATGACATCGGCCGCTTGGTCTGGTAAACCGATGTAGGCCACGATTGCAGCCATGGCAACTATGACTGCGCCAATGATGACCGAGCGGTGGAAGCCGCTCATCCAGGCGTCTTTGGCAGCAGCAACCAGGCTGTTGCCAACATCACCACCAACTTGTTGGCCAACAGCCATAGCTCCGGCCAGTGACGAGGCGGCAGTTTGTTTGGCAGCCGCTGGCAAGTTGGCAATGGCACTGGCTATTTTGGAACTGTATTGAGAAGCGAGCAAGCTCCCCAGCACAGCAATGCCCAAGGCGCCGCCTAGCTCACGGGTGGTATCGTTCATGGCTGAACCCATGCCAGCCCGGTTTTTGGGCACGGCTGACATCAGCAGGTCAGTCGTTGGTGACATAGCCAGGCCAATGCCCAGCGCCATGACTACAATTCCAAAGACTAAGTGCAAGTAGGAAGAAGCTATACCAACCGTTGAGATAATTAAGATACCCAGGGCAATGGTTAACATACCAGCCGAGACTACCCGTCGCTTGCCAAAGCGGTTAGCCAGGGGCGTGGAGAGAGGTGCCGCTACGGTCAAGGTGGCTGCCACCGGCAATAAACGGACTGACGAAGACAGCGGTGAATAGCCATGAATAAGTTGCAGAAATAGTGAAAAGCTAAAGAACATGCCTTGCAGGGCAAAGAACACCAGTGTTAAAGATAGGGCGCTAACGCCAAAGGCTGGCCGCTTAAACAGACGGACATCGAGCATGGGGTGCTTGTTGCGTAGTTCCCACCAAATAAACAGAGCCAAGATTGCCAAGCCCCCTAGGCCAATGCTCAGCGTATTGCCCGACAGCCAGCCATGTGACGGTGCCTCAATAATGGCATAGACCAGCGCCACCAGCCCGGCCGTAGACAGCAATCCACCGAGAGGATCGAGGCTGGAGTGTTCTGGATCAGCCGTACGGGGTATCAACCAGCCACCTACTAGTAAGGCAAAGATAATAATTGGAATGTTGGTGGTAAAAGTAGCGTGCCATGAAAAATGCTCCAAAATGAGTCCTGTTAATATTGGCCCAACGGCTACGCCAATACCGGTGACTCCGGCCCAAATACCGACGGCCTTGGCCCGTTCTTTTGGCGGAAAAACATTAGTCAATATAGATAGCGTAGCTGGCATAATCATGGCCCCGGCTATGCCCATAACGGCTCTGGCGGCCACCACAGCTCCGGCGCTGGTGGCCATAAAAGCCGCGTAGGCAGATGCCGCGCCAAACAAAAACAGTCCAGCTTGTAATATGCCCTTGCGCCCAAAGCGGTCGCCAAACGCTCCGGCTGTAAAAAGTAACCCAGCAAATATTAGCGAATAGGCATCCACCATCCACTGCAGCTGTGAATTTGTGGCATGGAGATCACGGCTTAGTACCGGCAAGGCAACGTTCAGCGAGGTGTTGCCGATCATTACAATTAAAAGGGATAAACAAAGCACTGCCAAAATCCACCACCGGCGGCGATGAACCTGCTCGGGTACATAATCTTGCTTTTTAACAACCGTGATCTTGGCTAGTAATCCCATAGAACTCCTTTGCAAAATGTACAAATAATAGGCTTGATGCTATACTTTAGATAGTTACATGGATATACTATATACACGCTACTATCGAAAGTAAAGCATCGTATGAAAGTTATACACAGCCCACAGAAATCAGAGAAAGAAATCCAGGAAATCAAGCTGGCACTGCATATTCTTGGCGATCATTGGTCCGGCCTGATTCTGTTTTGTTTGCTAGATAATCCACACCGCTTTAGCGACATTGAGGCGTTTGCTACCGGCATTAGCCCACGCACGCTGACCAAGCGGCTGCAGGCGCTGGAGGAATTCGGC
Organism: Candidatus Saccharimonadota bacterium; assembly: GCA_028288965.1. Taxonomy (GTDB): domain Bacteria; phylum Patescibacteriota; class Saccharimonadia; order Saccharimonadales; family JAQGHD01; genus JAQGHD01. Next base: position 48,987 of record JAQGHD010000008.1, read on the forward strand.
CTCATTACCAAGCGCCAATATAAAGAGTTTCCGCCACGAACCGAATACCAGGTTACTCCCAAAGCCATTGAGCTAAAAGAATCCCTAATGAGCCTCAAAAAATGGGCCAAAAAATATTGCCACGTAGACCAAAGCGACTCTAGCCTACAAGCCCACTAGTTAGAGTGAATATGCCAAACAAGCTTAACCCTAGTACGCCAATTACGGATGATGCCTTTAAGCTCAGTCTGTACCTTAAAGCGGCAGATGGAGTTTTGGAGTGCATTGGCGGGCTTTTACTGCTGTTCATAAAACCCCAGCAACTGAATAGCCTGGCCCGGTTGCTGACCGAGCATGAACTATCCACCGACCCCAAAGACTTTATCGCTAATCACATTCTTAAGTCTGCCCACAACCTCACCTCGGCCTCGCTTATCTTTGGCGCGCTGTATCTGCTTTCGCACGGCGTGCTCAAAATAATCCTGGTGGTTGAGGTGTTACGCCAACGCCTCTGGGCCTATATTGGTCTGATTGTGACCACCGCGGGATTTATTGTGTATCAACTGTACAGGTTAACCTACAAGCCGACGCTTGGTCTGGTTCTGCTTACCTTATTTGACGGTGTGGTGATTTATCTAACTCAAAAAGAATACAAAAAACAAAAAAGCCTCCAGCCATAATTGCTGCAAAAAATCTAATAGTTAAACGCTTCTCACCACCTTATTATGTTCTTGTAAATTAAGGAGGAGGCATTATGGCACAAGTTGTAAGGGAAGTCCGAGAACGCTCCATCCGAGATGACGATTTAGCAGATGATCCACCGCCCAGCGCGCGCAGTGAATACACCATGACCGTAGCGGAACGGATAATTTACTACATCGGCGGGGTGATTATGGCGGTTATTGCCTTGCGCATTCTGCTGTCGCTGATGGGGGCTAATAGGGGTAATGCTTTTGCCAGTTTTATCTATAACGTCAGTTACCCGTTTGTGGCACCGTTCTTTGGGCTATTTAACTACCGTATGCAGTATGGCGTCAGCCGATTTGAGTTTGAATCTGTCGTGGCCCTGATTGTGTGGGGACTGATCACGGCAGGCGTAGCTCGGCTAGTCACGCTTGGCAGCCGACGCGGCACGGTGTAAACACAATCGGAGATAAGTTTATATAGCAGTCTCTGCTTCAGCCCTATGGCTTGGTACGTATCCAAAATGAAATTGAATGTTGCCTATAGGTACCCATGTTCGTTCACGGATAGTCTGAGAGCTATTTGGATATTCCTTGTTTAGCCTTTCACCCTCTTGTTTAACGTGTTCAACTGGTGAGTCACGAAGCGGATCTACGACCATACATACAAAATAATTACCATCTTCCTCACCAGGATATTTTACGGCCTCTATGCCTACTACACACGCATTAAACGGGAAATTGGCAAAAAGATTGCGGTGTGCTTTTTCCGGCTCTCCCTCTCTGCCAGTAAAATAAAAACAGGCGTGTCTTCCCCCAGAAACTGGCCGACCCGCCAAGACTTTACTGAGCAAATTGAGACGTCCGATTAGATTTGTCATTGCTTCTGAAATTGAAGCTATTTCTTCGGGCGGCATATCTTCCGTTAGACTATACCCAAGTTCCTGTAACTCGTAAAAACCGTCTTGGAATGTTTGTTCAAATTTCCTGATCTTTTTTGAGTCTAGCAGCCCAAGTCTCGTTTCTGTTAAAAAGCTTATCTCTCCGTTCTCACTCTGTTGCGACGGTGGTATTTCTTGTTCTAGACCAGCCAATTCAAAATCTGCAATATCAAAAATTATGTTCGTTTGTTGCACAATTTCATCAACGTAAGGCCGGGCTGCTCTACCAACTTCCTCGCCAACATCGTTCACGAATCGTTCAATAGCTTCCTGGTTTTCTGGGCCAACTACCATCATCCACTCCTTTAGCAACATAAAAGTAACATCAAATTATTATTACTGCAAGAATTGGCAAAATAAAAAAGACCTCCTTGTACAGAGGTCAAACATCATGGTAGCCCAAATGCATTCGAGCTGGGATCTAATCGGTACTGATTTAATTCGTCGCCAAAGAAAAAAGGCCCAAAACGATGAGAGCCATACTGTTAAAGTTTTTAGAAACTTTCTTTTCAGAAGAACGACGAGCTACAAGCATTAACAATGCTAATAGGGATAGAGGGAACCACATTACGTCAATTATATACTCTTTGGGACCTAGTCTAATGGGTAGTAAAAAAAGAGCCGTCCCGATCGACGACTCTTTTGACCTCACTGTCTCTTACCTATTGCCAGTCTGGGGCAGAGTGCTCTAGTTAGTTCCCCTGTCTGTGGCCGGAACCACCAGAGACGTAACGCAGGTAGTCAGTGGGTATATTATTGTCCTTGGCCCACGTTGCCAATTCGGTTTGCCTGGTCTGCATGGCGGCCTGGCGTTCGGCAGCTGACTTAGTCTGCGCGGCACCACGGTTAGCTGCACGTTGCGTCTTTAGCTCAGCTCGCTTGGCCAGAATCTTTGACTTCTGGTCGGCCGTTAGTTTGCCGTCTGTCACAGCTTTACTCAGATCGGTTTCGGCCTGGGCATCCATAGCGGCTTGGTGATCGGTTCGGTTCTGATCAAAGACGGCTTTGACGTCGTTCTTATTCAGGTTGAACTTGGCAGCAATCTTATCGACTAAACTGCTTGATCCGCCAGTAGTGCTGCTGGCAGCCGAGACGCTGGCGGCTCCCGCCAGTGATGCCAGGGCGACGGCGGAAGTTACTCCGACAATAAGTAATGGTTTTCTAATCTTCATAATTTCTCCTTGTTTAACGTAAATATTAGTTGCGCGCTGGTAGCTACCTATAGCAACCGATCTACCTTAACCCACTGATATGAGAATTATCTGAAGACACCAAAACAAATGTTTGCAATGGGGGTTAGTGCTAGAAAGCCCAAGTACATTCGAACTGCAGTCTCATCAGTTAAGACTGTAGTGCCGCATATGAATCAACCCACTTCTTATCGTGTGTAGGGTTTGAGTCATATACAGCAAACTCAACAGTAGGATACTTTACTTCTATCTGTTCAGCTAAAGCTGCATGAAACTTTTCGATAGTTTGGCAAAACTCATCTGAAGTGGATTCATAATGTCGTAAGGTGGCAAAGAGTAGACCCTCACGTCTCTTATTATCAGTAGTTGAAATTAATAATGGGTTACCTCGCCACTTTAATATCTTCCAGCCGTGGGTTGTTGGTAGGTCGGGTAGCGTAAAGTGGCTTTCAAAGTAACTTCCCGGCCTTCGTGCATCACTGGCTGATTTTGGTGCTAGTGGATGCCATGGGGTTGTTTCAATCTTTTCCCGCACTACTTCTATGCCGGCAGATCTCAGACCTGAGGCGATTCGTCCTAGCTCGACCAGCGATTCGGCGCTTGTACATTCATAATCCGAGCCAGTTAAGTAGTCAGGCACACTTTCGCTCTGGGGTGTTTCGTTATAAATAATGTGAGCCTTTACACCTAGCTGACCACACACTTCACGAAACAGCTGCGGATCAGTTGTGATAGGGTCAGCCGTTACATGTAGTTCGTGTGGGCCAAAAAAATCTCTAACACCTGCTTCTAATATAAAACTTCCATTTTGCTCACTCATAATATTTATTATAGACGTGCCTAAAATAAGCGTGCAAGCATGAGCAAAATAAAAATGACCTCCAACTACGAAGGCCATAGTACTTATGCTTGATAGCCCAAGTACATTCGGATTGGAACTCTATCTTTGCTGAATCAAGTAGATGGAGAGCTATTATTGTTTAATGTTATTGAGTACAGTCCTAATGTTTGCAAGGGTTTGTGTCTCTTGAGCGTCACCATTAGATTTTGCTGAACAGCTTGCTCCTGGTTCGGCTGGAGCAATGTAATAGTAATCACCTATTAGTGCGGGTTTGATATTATGAACCGTTTTATCACTAGACGTCATTACCGAGTCATATATTTCTTTGAATGTGGATGTTTCAGTGCCGGGCGCAGGATAAGTATCGGTAGCTTTGCCTCTTGCCACTTGTACTGAATTCGTTGTGCATGATGGCAAGAGGGTATCTAACTGCTTTGTTCTAAAAGAGGCAACGCTATTATTTAGAGTGTAGTAGAGGTCTGTCGTATTAGCATCCAAGGGTACTTGAACACCCCATTCTTTAACTGTCAGTGATTTTTGAGTAGTGGTCATAGATTGAGGGGAAGAGGATGTCGGCGTTTTAGTGACTTTTTGAGGGGTACTTGCTCCTTGAGAAGTGTTATTGAGGGTTTTGTTGGTATCTTTCTGAGATTTATAGACATACCACCCAACAAAACCAATCACCCCAACGATTATTAGAATGAGTAAGGCTTCGACTGCCGAAAAGCCTTTACTATTTAACTTTTTCATAAAGATTCCTTGATTATTAGCTTAAGCATAATTGAAGCCTGATAACTTTGCAATTTGACCAAGTGATAGTGGAACCTAGTTGATTGTTAGTGAGTCAAAAGCTTTAGTAAATGTTGTCCAATAATCTGCAGCGGCCTTAACATTTAGTTCTTCATTTACACTCCCGAATGAATAGGTTTTGTTGCCAATGGCAAATAGATACAGCTTTGAGTCTATGCCAGAGTTGGTGACAGCATACTGGGTTGATGATTTGCCCTTCAGTTTATTAGTTGTTTTGGTGACCTTATTCAGAGAAGATTGAGCATAATAACCATCATAAAACGATGTTGCTGTGGCCAGCTTTTCATCCAGGACCTCCACAACCACTGTATTGCTATATTTAGCACCACCTACAAGTTTCAGGCCTGTGCCAAATTGTTGCCTTGTTGCGCTACCGTTAGTCTCTGCTGCACTGCTTGAGACTTCGTCACTGGTTGTCCAGGTCGTTGGATATTTATAACTAAAGCCATACGTAGAGTTTGTGTACGTTTTCCAGCCGGCATACACGTCGACAGCTGGTGTTGTGGCTGCTGGTTTAGTAGCGGCACTTGGCTTGGTTGTTGTCGCATTTTGGTTATTTGCGACATTGTTGTATGAAGTATTGGTTTTGTTTCTTGATTGATATACATACCAGCCCACAAAACCAATGACCCCAACAGTTGTCGCGATTAATAAGCCTTCGACAGCACTAAAACCCGTTTGATTTTTGTTTAATTTGTCCATTCTGAACGATTCCTTAGATTAAGTAATTATTTTAAGCATAAGCGTGGCTAGAGTAAATTGCAATAAAAATGACCTCCGGTGAAGGAGGTCAAATATGCTTGATAGCCCTGGTACATTCGAACTGGAACGTACTTCCTGGGGAGCTATCTCGTTGGCTAGAAATATCTAGAGGCAAGTCAAAAGTAAGCTACTCTACCGGGCGGTAGTGGAACCTAAATTACCTTAACTGTCTTAACAACTTGCTCGATTGTATCACTGACATTTTCTGCGCCAGACTGTACGGTGTAGCCAAATGTTAGTCTTGAGGCGCCTAATTGCACGCAGTACCCGTAAAACTTATCTCCCTTGACAAGACTTTGAGCGCCTGTATTAGTAGCAACATCACCGGATTCGACATCTGTATACACATCATTTCCACTGTCAGTTTTAAGAGCTAGTTTGTAGGCTGGTAACTCTGAACATTTGCCTGTATTTGATGAAGCGGCACCGTAGTCCATAAAGAAGCCGTATGTAAATTCACCCGGACCCGAATACGTTGAGTATTCTTTAACAACTGCCTTCTGACCAGCTTTGTACTTTATGTCGTCATTCTTGGCAAAAAAGCTATCATTGCTTTCCTGCTTTTTAGTAATCGTCCAGCCGTCAGCAAATCGAATTGAATAGTGAGGGGCCTTGTATTCCAGCCAACTATCAGACACTTTCTTTTCTGGTGCAGCCGTTTTGGTCTCGCTCTTTTTTGTCGATGTTTGAGAACTGATTGTTGATTGTGATGCGTTGCTAAGGCTTTTGTTTGCGTCCTTATTTGATTTATATACATACCAGCCCACAAAACCAATTATGCCCACTATGACTAGGATTAATAGCCCCTCAACTGCCGAGAAGCCCCTAGAATTTAACTTTTTCATTTAAGTTCCTTTAAGTTAGCTTAAGCATAAGCGAAAAATAATCCCAAAGCAATAAAAAAGACCCCTTGCAAAAGAGGTTGAATAGACTTGGTAGCCCAAATACATTCGAATTGGAACTTAATGCTTGCGGAGTTAAGCCGCTGGATGCAATCATCTGGAGAGGCAACAGTGTAGTCTTTATTCTTCCAATGTAATCGGTATGGCACTACTTTTTTCTTGTTGACACTGTAGTACATGACCACCGGTACTTCTTTGTTGATTTTCTCTCGTATAAAATTACTCCTTGTTGACTAACTTACAAACTTAGAATTTAATATGCCTTATGGATATATTGAAACCTATGCAAGAACTTGAGGCACATTCTGCTCACATTGGAGCCATAGCTGATGCTGTTATTGCTGAAATAAATGCTGCTAGCAAAGATGAGCTACAAGCTCAAGTCGATGCGGTACCTAATATAGGCAATGCGGCAAGTCACTTGGTTGATTACTACGCAGACGGTCTAGAGCCATTAAGCGATGAAGAACAGGGGCTCTGGAAAGATGCATTTATGATTGGTTTACTTACTCGGCATTTATTATCTACAGAAGAAGTTCCAGTTCCCCCACCTGTACTAGGTTCGCCCCCTGAGCTACCTGACTTTTACGGTGAAGTCAACTAGTATTCAGCCCACTTTACAGATTGATGTACATTGAAAAAGACTCCGAAGAGCCCTCTAAATCTTTGTAGCCCAAGTACATTCGAGTTGGAACCTACTCTCGGCGGAGTTAAATCGCTGGATGCAATCATCTAGAGAGGCAACAGCGCTTTATTGCATGTGTTTCGCAGGACGTAATATTAATTATCTATAAAGCCACAAAGCTGCTTGTGAGTGCTCCTACTGCATCCTTAGTTTGTTTCACAAGTGCCGACGAAGAACAATCAGATTGACCACTCCAGTAAATGTAATAGTAGTTGCCAACCTTTGAGTAGCTAGGGGGTGTGCTATTGCCAGCTTTGAAGTCCTGGCTAAGAAAAGCTTGAGCTGTTACTTCACCTCCTTCAGCAGGGATTTTATCTGTTGGCAAGTAGCGTCCAATGTAGCCCCCACCAGCGTTTTGGGTATCTGACGCACCACTTCTCCCGATTCCGCAATAAGGGTCACTTACCGCTGTAAGCTGCGTTGAGGTAAAGTACGCATTGTTGGTTGGGTATGGTTTTGTGCCAATGGCATATCGAAGTGTCAAAGTTCCATCATATGGTGCTTTTACTCCCCATTCTTTTACCTCAAAATACTTAGTTGTTGGTTTTGCGGCAGTCTCAGATGCTGCCGAAGTTGATTTCTTTGTGGTACTTGCAGCTTGGTTTGTCGCAGCTGCGTTGTTGTAGCTGGTTGTTGTCTTTTTATTACTATTCCAAACATACCAGCCGATAAAACCAATGACGCTGACAATAACCAAAATTAATAAGCCTTCAACTGCGCTGAAGCCTTTTTGATTTATTTTTTTCATAGAATCCTTGCTTAAATTTAGCTTAAGCATAATAGATGTTTAGTCGGGTTGCAATTCGACCAAGAAAGTCCAGAACCTAATTAACAAAGGTGGTTGGCTTAAGGAAATAAATAGAGACTGGTTTTGGAACCAATCTCTATCTGTCATTCATTCTTGGTAGCGGGGGCGGGACTCGAACCCGCGACCTTGTGGTTATGAGCCACACGAGCTGCCACTGCTCTACCCCGCGATAACGCACTATGAAAAGACAAGTGAGTGCAACATATAGTACCAAACAGAGGTGGATTTGTCAATTCACGCGCCTAAGCTTAGGGAGTGCTGCTTTGGCGATGCAAGAAGAAATTCATCCAGGCGCGGAAGTTCTTTTCGTGGGCTGACTCTGGTGAAGCAGCCGCAAGGACCTTAGCTTTGCTGGCAGTATCAACGGTATGTGAGTAGGCCACGGTTTTGGGCACCAATATTTCTGTTTCTCCAGGTGCAGCTTTGCCAAATTGCCTTCTGGCCGAAAGTTCTAGGTATTGATCGGTATTGTAATACTGGTTTTTGAGGCGGACGTTATCGTTCTCTAACTTTTGCACGCTGTTTTGCTGCTCCAGGGCGCTTATTTGGCGCTGCAGTTCATAGTTACTTTGAATGACTTTCACGCCGCTCCAGCTAACCATCAGCACCAGTATTGCAAAGACGGCTTGGCTAAAAACGCGAATGTCTTTAAGCTGTGAAACGCGAGCAGTTTGTAGGATGGTTTTTATTTTATTAAGCATACTGGTTTACATTATATAATCTAATCCTAAATCTGCTATACTGGCCTCTGTTATCTGCTATCAAGCAGCTAAGCCAGCTGGGGGCGTAGCTCATCGGTTAGAGCAGGCGGCTCATAACCGCTTGGTAGATGGTTAGATTCCATCCTCCCCCACCATTTTGGATTTCAGTGGCTTTTACCAACATCGCGAACGGTTCAATATATTATGGGGCTTGTTTTTGAGTTTCGGACAGGCTTTGGTTGAGCTGAGTTTGCTTAGGTGATTTAGCATTTATAGATCGTAATAATAATATGCCGTAGATCAGGGTAAAGATAAGTACCATTAGCAGGATGACCGTTTGAGGTCGCAAAACAGAAACCCTTGGACTAATGCGTATCATGCAAATCAGTATCATCTAGTGCGATCTTAAACACAAGCGTTATGAGTTGCCTGGTTTGAGCTGTTACTTGCAACTCTCTTATGGTAAAACTAGAGCAATGTTACGCCGGACTTGTCCCGTTTGCCACCATAAGCCACTAACGGTTACCAAAGATTATTTGGTTTGTTATCATTGCCACACCTTTAACAAGCGGCTTAACTTCTTACAGCGGCCATTGGCTTGGGCTACACAGCGGGGCTGGTGGCTGAGGCTTCCGATTTTGATCTACGTTATCTGGGTATTGCTGCAACTGTTGCCGCATATGCGTGATTTGTATATTGGCTTACAAAACCGTCGTGATGTACTTTGGCTGCTAGATTTTGGCATTCATGAACTGGGTCACATATTGTTTAAGCCGTTTGGTGAGTTTATGTACATTGCTGGGGGCAGCCTTTTTCAGTGCTTGTTTCCCCTTATGGGCGTGGTGGCCTTTTGGCAAATTCGCTGGTATTTTGCCAGCGCCATGTGTTGGCCCTGGTTGGGCATGAACTTGTTCCAGGTGGCCGATTACGCTGCTGATGCTCGTGCCCGCTTACTGCCACTAGCCAGCTTGGGCGGTGATTATGATAAAGCGCACGATTGGTATCAAATACTTAGCCGCCTAAACAGATTAGATCAAGATCAGATCATTGCCTATCATCTTCGCCAGGCGGGAGTCGCGACCATGGTAATTGGTATTGTGCTGGGCTCGATTCTGGTGTGGTATATGGGGTTATATGGCTTCTATCGTGTTTTAGACCGCCATCGCAAGGCCTAGAAGCAGTACAATATATAGGTATGAGATTTATTAAGGTAACTGATAGTGAGCCAGTAGCCAAGGCTATAGCCCAAAAGCTCTTGGCGGCTTTGGCGGACGATCAGCACGTGCTTTGGTTAGTACCGGGCGGGTCAGCTATTGCCGTGGCGGCCCGAGTGAGCCAGCTGCTGAGCGGTGTCAATCTCCAGTGCTTGAGTATGACTTTAACGGATGAGCGTTATGGGCCGGTTGGCCACGCTGATTCTAACTGGCAACAGCTCAAAGCCGCTGGTTTTGCTTTGCCGGGCGCTCACCTGGTGCCGGTGCTGATCGGTAAAGACCTACCCAGCACCACCGAAGCTTTTGCGCAGCAGTTGGCAGCGCTGCTGCACAACGCCAGCTACAGCTTAGGCTTGTTTGGCATTGGCCCGGATGGGCATACGGCCGGCATTTTGCCGGGCAGCCTGGCTGTCACTAGCTCGGCGCTGGCCGCCAGTTATGACGCCGGCAATTTTCAGCGCATTTCCATGACGCCGCTGGCCATAGCCAAACTGGATGCGGCAGTGGTCTACGCCACGGGGGAGGCCAAGCAGCCGGTACTAGACGCCCTGGAGCAGTCACTGTCCCTAGACAAACAACCGGCCCAAAGCCTCAAAACAATTTCCGAACTTAACATATATAATGATTACAAAGGAGTACGCAAATGAAGATTGCTGTAGCTGGACTAGGGCGCATGGGCATGCAGATTGCCCGCAAGTTAGCCGAAAACGGGCACGAGGTAATTGCCCATAACCGCAGCCGGGATCCCATTGATGTGGCGGTAACCTACGGCGTGACGGCTGCTTACACCAAAGCCGATGTGGCCAAAGCTTTTGACGGGAAACAGTTTGTACTGTGGATTATGATTCCCACCGCCGTGCTTGATGAGGAACTGGCGGCCTGGCTCAAAATTATGCCCAAAGGCAGCACCATCATTGATGGCGGCAATTCCGATTACCGGCACACACTAGTGCGGGCCAAGAAAGTGGCGGACGCTGGCTTGCATCTGTTGGACGTTGGTACCAGCGGCGGTGTGTGGGGCTACCAAAATGGTTTTTCGATGATGGCCGGTGGACCACAGCCCGCGTTTGAAGCAATTGAGCCAGTGCTCAAGACCTTGGCTCAGCCCACCGGGGCCTACCATTATTTTGGCCCCAGCGGCTCCGGCCACTACGTCAAAATGGTCCATAACGCTATTGAATACGGCATGATGGAATCTCTGGCCGAAGGCTACCGGATGCTTCACGACGGGCCGTTTAAAGAGCTCGATTTGGCCGCCGCCGGGGAAGTCTGGCAGCACGGCAGCGTGGTGACGTCTTGGTTGAATGAACTGTCGCGCCACGCGCTCAGTGAGAGTCCAGATCTAAAGGGCGTTGATGGCTACGTGGCCGAGACTGGCGAAGCCCGCTGGACGCTAGAGACCGCCAAGGATTTAGGCATTCCGTTGCCCTCTATTCAGGCGGCTTTTGATGTGCGTCTGGCCTCGCAAAAGGGTGACGTTAACTTTGCTACCAAACTAGTGGCGGCGATGCGCAATAAATTTGGCGGACATAGTATAAACAAGTGACCGCCAAGACCAAACCCACCATTTTAATTGTTGTTGGCATCACCGGTGATCTCAGTCACCGGAAATTGCTGCCTGCTATTGAGCAAATTGTAAAAGCCCAGGCCGCGCCAGAAAAGTTTGAGGTGGTGGGCATTTCTCGCCGGGATGTCACGGCGGCCGAAGTTTTAAAAGGCTCGATGGCCGAGGTTCAAAAGGGCTTTTTGAGTAAGCACCTCAACATGTTTCAGATGGACCTATCCAATCCGGCCGATTACAACCGGCTAAAGGACTACCTCAAAGAACTAGAAGTCCAGATGGGAGCCCCAGCCCAGCGTTTATTTTACCTGTCAGTTCCGCCCCAGATTTCCGAACCAATTATCCGCTGTTTGGGCGAGGTGGGCTTGGCCGAGTCTAGTGACACCAAGCTGCTGCTAGAAAAACCGTTTGGCACAGATCTCACCTCGGCTCAGGAGCTTATTACCCAAACCCGCAAGTATTTTAAAGAAGAGCAGATTTACCGGATTGATCACTACCTGGCCAAAGATATGGCTCAAAATCTGGTGGTCTTTCGCGGCGGCAACTCCCTATTTAAGCGCACCTGGAACAAGGACTTTATTGAGCGTATCCAGGTGGTGGCCAGTGAGGCGATAGATATTGAGGGGCGGACGACTTTTTATGAGCAAACCGGTGCCCTGCGCGATGTGGTCCAAAGCCACCTGTTGCAGCTGGCCGCCCTGACTCTCATGCAGTCGCCGGAAGTCGGTCAAGTTTCCGAAGTTCCAAAGCACCGGCTAGCGGCCCTTAAGCAGCTGCAGCTACCAGCTGGACAACCTATTACCAACAGCGTCAAGCGGGCCCAGTACAAGGGGTACCAGCGTGATGTCAATAACCCCGATAGCCGAACAGAAACCTTTGTGAGCCTGACCCTAGAGTCTCAAGATCCGGCGTGGGCGGGTGTACCAATTCAGCTAATTACCGGTAAGAGCCTCAAAGAAAAACTGACGGAAATCCGGATAACCTACAAAAAAGAACAGCAGTTTGAAGCTAACGAGCTGGTGATTAAGTTCCAGCCACACGAGGAGATTGAGCTGTGTCTGTGGATCAAGGTGCCTGGCTACGAGTGGCGGGTAGAACGCCATTTTCTGCAGCTAGAGTTTAATGAGCAATTTGGCGAGATCAGGGAAGCCTATGAGCAGGTATTACTGGATGCCATTGTCGGCAACCACACCTTTTTTACCTCTAGCGAAGAGGTGCTGGAAACCTGGCGCATCCTGCAGCCCATACTGTCCGCCTGGAGCATGCAAGACCAAGACCTCCAGCTGTACCCGCCGGGAACGGATTACCAAGAACTGATGTAGTTAGTTTACTTTAATGACCACTTTGCCACGGTGTTTGCCCTCTTGAATATAGGCCAACGCTTGGCTGGCTTCTTCCAGCGGAAAAACTTTATCTATTTGGGGTTTGATGGCGCCTTGGTCCACTAACTCGGCCAGTTTGGTCAGGCGCTCGGTAGTAGTCCGCGTTTGTTGGGCAATGGCCGTGACCTGGTGCTGGGCAGCCAGTTCTTCATTGGGTTGCTCGGTCATAGAAATCAGTATGCCGCCAGGTTTTAGCACTTGGTAGGATTTGGTATAGGTGTCGCCGCCAACGGTGTCATAGACCACGTCGTAATCTTGCAGCAGAGTGGAGAAATCTTGTGATGTGTAGTCAATAACTTCATCGGCGCCCAAGTTTTTTACAAAATCGGCATCATCGGCCGCTGCGGTCGTGGCCACGTAGGCCTTGAGGTGTTTAGCCAACTGAATTGCATAAGAACCAATCCCGCCGGCCCCACCGTGAATCAGGACTTTCTGGCCAGCCTGCAAGTTGGCTTCTTCTACCAGTGCTTGATAGGTACTGACTCCGGCCAATGGCAGAGCCGCGGCTGTCACAAAATCCAGTTTTTTAGGCTTAGGAGCTACCGATTCGGCCTTAACCGGTACAAACTCAGCAAATGAACCCTCGCCGCCCAGAGCGTTGGCCTGGCCGTAGACCTCCATGCCGACGCTTAAGCCATTCACGCCCTCGCCAAGCTCTTCAATCACGCCGGCAAAGTCACTACCAAGCGTGGCCGGAAACTTCAAAGGAACATAAGCCTGCGCCTGGCCTTCGCGCACTTTCCAGTCAAAAGGATTAACGGCTGCCGCATGGACTGCCACCAAAACTTGGCCGGCCGCCGCTTTTGGCTTAGGGGCGTCCACGACAGTCTTTAAAACACTTTTATCACCATATTCAGTTATTTGGGCCGCTTTCATATGTCTCCTTACTTTTACTATCACTATACCAACATTATTTAAGTACGGGCTGTGAGATTACTGGTTGCTAAGATCAACGCTGTTGCGAATCATGGAATTTCTAAGGCATAAAAAAACGACTCCTCTTGCGAAGAGCCGTTTGATTACTCCGTTAAGAGTCGACTTATCGTCCGCCACCAAAGTCGCGGCGAGGTCGATCCTCACGAGGACGTGCTTCGTTAACCGTAATAGTACGGCCACCAAGATCACTGTTGTTTAGAGCTTGTTCAGCTGCCTTGCCTTCGTCATCGCTTTCGAATTCGACAAAGCCAAAACCTTTGCTGCGACCGCTGTCGCGGTCCTTGATAACCGTAGCGCTAGCTACAGTACCGTGTTGAGCAAAGAGCTGCTGGAGCTCATCGTCGGTGGTGCTAAAGGGCAAGCCACCTACAAATAACTTGTACATGTATGTAATTTCCTTGATTACTTGTCTCAGGTACGACCTACTTACTGGCTTGGACAAAGACTCGAACTGACCCGAAAACCTTGAATCAAGGGGTGTCTATCGAACTTTCTCGTGTTAAGAACAGTGAAGATTCCTGCCGCGGTATTTAACTATAAAACGCTCACGAAAGCAAGCTATTTATATATACTTATTGACAAAAAAGCAAAACTGTGTATAATAGTAGATGTTGTCATGACAAAACAAACACTACAAATTAACATTTCGTTTCCAGTCTTAAAGGCTTCTTAGGGGTTTACTAACCACTTTGAAACGTTAGGGACTTGGGCACTTGGAGGGATCAGTGTCACGTAATAACGGCAGTTTGAGCTACGAGCTTGAACCCACAACCAATAAAGAAATTCTTGACGTCGACTCAATCATAGCTCGGCTGTAAGAATTCCAAAAACCCGCTTTAACCGGCGGGTTTTTTTAATGGCTCAGCGCTTTAGGGACAAAATGCTCATGGTCGGTGTAACGACACTAGGCAACAGATACGAATCGTGGTATATTTCACCATGCCTTCACATGATATAGTTTGTTCCAGTTTTCCAAACCAAGGAGTCGACTTGTTCGACTCGACTGTTTGGAAAACTGAGAGGAAGGGCCGACTAGAGCGTGTAGTTCGCCGTCTAGGTGAACGAAAGGCGACCGTCGGTTCTGACGCGGCAGGGTAGCTCAGTTGGTTAGAGCACAGGACTCATAAGCCTGGGGTCGCGAGTTCAAATCTCGCCCCTGCTACCAAGTTTAGGAATTATGGCTTCCAGAAACGGAGGCTTTTTATTATGCTGGTGCTTGCGGTGTACAGCTACTCATTCACGCGGACGCTGTCCGGTGGTCATCTAGCATGTCAAGGTGCAGGCCTTGCTGCTGCCTATATTTAGCAACAAGTTGCGCAGAGTTAGCCGCAGACGAAGTTGATGATGCCTTTTATTTGACCGAGCATATTAGAGCGGGGACAGTTGGAGTACACGCCAAAATCGGCCTGCTGCATAATTCGTAAGTCGTGGTAGCCACAAGGATTTGGGCTATCGTAATCGGGATACTCAGCTTCAAGAAATTCGGCTTGAGACATGGGGACTACACCCGGCATATCTTTTTCTACCGTTCGTTTGTACCTAACTTCTGCTGGGCACCAAATAGCTACCACACAGGTTTTAATAAGAGGGCTAGCAGCCTTGTAGCGTAAATAGTCGGCGTAATTATGGATGCCACCTTGTAAAAGAGTTGGGCTGCGCTCTACGCTTTGCAAGACTAATTGGGCCAAGGCATCGGTGCCGTTGCGGTGCCTAAGCTCGCGCTCGTACGACCGGTAGTCGGCGGGGGTGGTAAGCTGTTTATTTGTCTTGGCAGCGTCGTCACGCAACATGTCGCTTGGATTAAGTGCGTAGCAATCTGAGTAAAACGCATCGCGGCTGGCTGTGCTTTCACCGCCTTTTGGATTGGCCGCAAACACAATTAATACTTTTTCGTTCATACCCAAACGTACAAATATACAGGCAGCCCATTGCTATAGAAGTGAGATTTTCGCTTTACGCCTGTGCATGCCCCTCACATTCTAGGGAGCTAACTGATAAGATTAAAGCATGATCGATACGCTTGACCCAGGTACGTACGTGGTAGCCGTTTCTGGTGGAGTGGATTCCGTAAGTTTGCTGCATGTGTTGGCCCAGCAGCCTCATCTCTCCCTGATTGTGGCCCATTTTGATCATGGTATTCGCCCGGATTCTCGGGCTGATCGAGAGCATGTGCAATTGCTAGCCAGTAACTGGGGCCTGCCATTTGTTTACGACGAGGTGCATCTGGGTCCAGCTACCAGTGAAGAAGCAGCCCGCAAAGCTCGCTACACGTTTTTGGAGCGAGTCCGCCAGGCTAGTCGCGCCCAAGCTATTATTACGGCGCATCATCAAGATGATGTGCTGGAAACAGCCATTCATAATATGCGGCGCGGTACTGGTCGGCGCGGTCTTACTTCACTAGCCAGTCACGGCCCACTACATCGGCCGCTGTTGCAGGTTCCCAAATGGAAAATTATCGATTACGCCCTGGAGCATAAACTGGATTGGCATGAAGATAGCACCAATGCTGATACTCGCTACGCCCGCAACTATATTCGTCATAATATTGTTAAAAAATTAAACTACGAGCAACGTGCTCAATTGCTTAAACTAATTCAGGCCACCCTGCAACTGAACACAGAGATTGAGCAATTACTCATCAATCAACTGCACGTCCAACCGGCGCCCAATAGGCTGGCACGACACTGGTTTATCATGCTGCCGCACGCTGTGGCCAAAGAAGCTTTGGCGCAATGGCTCAGACAAAACGGGATACGCAGCTACGATAAACCAACGCTTGAGCGGCTAGTTATTGCCGGTAAAACAGCGTTACCTGGTAAAATAGTAGACGTTAACGGTGAGTATCAACTGCTTGTAGAAAAGAGTATATTAGCACTCAAGCACCGAGACCGCTAGAATTTGTGCGCCAGACTTTGTATAATAAGAGGTACATATGGATAGGAAACCATTTCGAGGTAAAGCACCAAAGAGTGATAAAGGGCGTAGAGGCTTTAAAAACATTGGCTTCGTAGCGCTGCTTATATTAATTGGACTGATTGTTTTTGCGTCCTTGAGTCAGCCCAGTAATTTAAAAGACATTCCGTTTTCTCAGGTTATCGAACGCGCCAATAGCGGCACCATAAAAGAGATTGATATTTCTGGCAATGATTTGACGGTTACTGAAAAAGGCCAAGATAAACCCACTGAAAAATCCCATAAAGAACCTGGCTCCAGTATCTATGAGCAGGGGCTTAAGAATCGTGACGTGGTGGTCAATGTAAAACCAGGATCAAGTGCTGGCAGCACCTGGGCCAATATAGGGATTTCTATTTTGCCGGTGCTGGTCATTAGCCTAGTACTGTTCTTTATGCTGAGGAGCGCCCAAGGTCAGGGTAACCAAGCCCTGAGTTTTGGTAAGAGCCGAGCCCGACTCTACGGCAACGAACGCGAGAAAGTCACTTTTGCTGAAGTTGCTGGGAGTGATGAAGCTAAGCAGGACCTCCAAGAAGTTGTCGAGTTTTTGAAGTACCCCAAAAAGTTTGAATCGGTCGGGGCCAAAATTCCTAAAGGTGTATTGCTAGTAGGCCCGCCAGGTACCGGTAAAACTATGTTAGCCCGCGCTGTGGCTGGCGAAGCCAATGCGCCGTTCTTTAGTATTTCTGGTAGTGAGTTTGTGGAAATGTTTGTCGGTGTGGGGGCCAGCCGGGTTCGTGATTTATTTGCCAAAGCCAAAAAGAATGCCCCGTGCATTATCTTTATAGATGAAATTGATGCTGTGGGACGCCGCCGTGGTAGTGGTATGGGTGGTGGCCACGACGAGCGTGAGCAAACCCTGAACCAAATTTTGGTAGAAATGGACGGTTTTGAGCAAGGCACCAATGTCATAGTACTAGCGGCCACCAACCGCGCCGATGTGCTAGATCCGGCTCTGCTGCGCCCAGGCCGTTTTGACCGCCGGGTAAACATCGACCTGCCAGACCGCAAGGACCGTGAAGCTATACTTAAGGTGCACTTTGCCAAGAAGCCGCTGGCCAAGAACGTAGACCTTGATGCCTTAGCGGCCAAGAGCGCCGGTTCGGCCGGTGCCGATCTGGCTAACATCGCCAACGAGGCCGCTATTATTGCCGCTCGCCACAACCGCCGCGAAATCTCCCAAGAAGATGTCACTCAAGCGTTTGAAAAAGTGGCCATTGGACCAGAGCGCCGCAGCAAAATTATGAGTGACAAAGAAAAAGAAATCACCGCTTATCACGAAGCTGGGCACGCCCTGGTGGGACACGTTTTGCCGGACAGTGATGTGGTGCACAAGGTGACAATTATTCCGCGTGGTGGCACCGGCGGCGTTACCTGGTTTATTCCCCCAGAAGATAAAAGTTACCACAGCGTCATTGAGTACAAGGACGTACTAGCCCGTATGCTGGGTGGCCGTATTGCCGAGGAAGTAATGTTCGGTGCAGACCGAGTGACCACTGGTGCTGGCAATGACTTGCAAAAAGCTGCTGAGCTGGCTCGCGATATGGTTATGAACCAAGGCATGGGCCAAAAGCTACGTGACCAAGTTTTCCAAGTAGATGAGGGCATGATGCTCGAGCGCCTGGTGCACGAGCGCACCTACAGTGACGAAACAGCCAAGATCATTGATGACGAAGTCGAGAATCTAATTACCGAAGCTGCCAAACGCGCCAAGTTGGTCATCAGGTCAAACCTGGATAAATTAGAAGCGCTTAAGAAACGCTTGTTAGAGAAAGAAACCATCGAAGCTGCCGAGGCCAATGAGCTACTCAAAGGCTCAATCATGCCCAAAGCCGCAGCATTATACTAACCAGCAAAATATGGTGCCACGCCGTCTACCTAAGTAATTGCCCGGCAATTCAGATAGATGCCATGAAAACACTATGGCTCCCTAGGCTGGTCTTTACCGCGCCGGCAGAACGCAAGCGGTTTCGCTCCAAAAATTAAAGGAGGAGCGAAACACACTGCCGCCTTTATTCGGTAAATCCCAGCCTGAGTCGCCTCGGTTTTCCTGAGTCTATCTGAATTGCCGGGCAATTTTTAAGTAGTAAAGATGGGTGATTTAAAGGGCGGTTTTGCAGCCGGTAGTTTATAATTACTGCTTAATGGATCGCTTCATAAAACGCGCTAATACTCGAATTTCACTTGGTGGCGCGGCAGCTCTACTTATATCAACCTCTATGTTCGGGCAGATCCTGGGGTTTTTACGTATCAAGTTGGTGAATGCTAACTTTTCAGCCCTGGGGCCACAGAGCACCGACGCTTATTTTGCGGCCTTTAAAATTCCTGATTTCTTTTTCTTTACTCTAGCAGCCGGAGCCTTAGGTGTGGCCTTTATGCCGATTTTGTCGGATCACATTCATAGAGGTGATAGAAAAGGCGTCTGGGATCTGACCTCTAGCCTGATGAATCTCTTGACTATTATTATGGCGGGCGTAGCCGTCATTATTTTGATTTTTGCGCCGCAACTGCTGCACTACATTGTGGCCCCAAAATTGACTCCCGAGCAATTGCATAACGCCGCCAGCATTATGCGGCTGATTGCTCTTAATCCTTTGCTCTTTACGCTATCGGGCATTTTAGTCAGTGTGCAACAAACATACGGGCGGTTCTTTTTTTATGCCATAGCCCCACTGTTTTATAACGCTTCAATCATTATGAGCATCTTTGTCTTCAAAAATAACTGGGGACTGATTGGTCTTGGGCTGGGTGCCTTGATTGGTGCCCTGCTGCAACTGACAATTGCATTCTTAGGCATTGCCGGCATGGGCTTTAAATATTGGCCAAAAATTAATTGGCGTAGTAGTGACTTCCGACTGATATTAAAGCAACTACCGCCTCGATCAGTGGATCAAGGAATTGATTCTATTAACAGTATTGTGGAGACCAACTTTGCCCGTCGGCTGGGGGAGGGAAATATCAGTTTTTACGAAAATGCCTATATGCTGCACACAGCGCCAATTCTGCTTATTGGTACCAGTGTGTCCACGGCAGCCTTTCCGCGCCTAACGGCCAGATTGTCCCAAAACAGGCCGGACTTATTTCGTAAAGAATTCTTACAGGTGCTGCGGGCTATGGTTTGGATCATTATGCCGGTGGTGGTCATCAGCTACTTTGCCCGTGGTTATTTGGCGCGTTTGATTTTTGCTAAAGATGCACCAGAAATTGCTCTGATTTTTGGCTACCTCACAGGTGCCATATTTTTTAGGACCATTTACGCCATTATCTCGCGTTATTTTTATGCCCATAAAGATACCAAAACGCCATTGTTTGTATCACTGTTTGCAATTGGACTGAATATTCTACTGGCTTGGCGATTGTCCCGTTCCACCTCGTACGGGGTGGCGGGCTTGGCGCTAGCGGAATCCTTCGTGGCTTTAGGCGAAGTGGTTATACTATCGCTCGTAATGGTCGTCCGCGATCCCAAGCTACTGGATAAAACCTTTTGGGGTGGCATTGTCAGGATCTTATCGGTCACCGGCTTTAGCGTCCTGGCCGCCTTTATTATGGTTTCTATCTTGCCGCTCAATATTGCTGATCGCGGCTTTGTAACACTTGGTACTAAGCTGACGCTCATAGCGGGGGTTACTATTTTGGTTCATGTAAGTATCTCGTACTTATTTGATCTAGAAGAGGCTCGGCCAATCATTGATAAACTCAAGCGAATTATTCTTCGGCCTATTAAGGTTCAGTTGTAACCGTTGTTTTAGTAGGTGTTTTGCCCTATGCTGAATAAAAGCATAAGCAAGGAAAACATATGAGGAAAAACCAAGCCGGGTTCAGTGTTGTAGAAGGACTACTGGTGCTGATTATTATTGCCATTATTGGGTTTATTGGTTGGTATGTACTTAAGGCCAAAAACAAAACCACCACGAGTTATAACAATACCAATTCCAGCACATCTGCCGTAGCCTCTAAAGCTACCTCGTCGAGCGCTACAGATAACACAAGTTTGGATAAAGATTTATCAGATGCCAACGGCAGCCTAACCCAGGGCAACCAGAACCTGAGTTCGGCAGATGCGTCCCTAAACGATCAGAGCCGTCAAGTAACGGTACCAACGGAGTAATGCCATGAAAAAGAAGTTCTCCTCCAAAATCATATATATCAGCGCCGTGTTAGTTGGTTCAAGTTTGTTGGCCGCTCCAGCTTTAGCCGCAAGAGCAGCTACAGCCTCGAGCGATGCCGCTCTGACCACCGCTCAGCAGCAACGACTGGACAACATTAAAACTCGCGGCGCCAACGAAATTAATCGCCGGCTTACGGCACTCAATAATGTACTTGGCCGAATAAGCTCCGCTTCTAAATTATCTGCGGAGAATAAAGCCACGCTCACCACCGCCGTAAAAGATGAAGTGACCGGACTCACTACGCTTAAATCTAAATTAGCAGCCGACACCGCACTGGATGCAGCCAAAGCCGATGCCCAAAGCGTCATTAATGATTACCGAGTATATGCCTTGCTGCTTCCAAAAGTTTGGCTCCTACGAGCTGTAGATGCCGAGCAGGTCAGTGAGGACAAGTTGACAGCCCTAGCCACCAAGCTAAAAACTCGGATTGATGCCGCTAAGCCCCCAGTGCCTGATGCCCAAACTAAACTTGATGATATGAATGCTAAAATTGCCGCCGCCAAAACCATTACCACTAATCTAGAGGCAAAACTTTTGCCCTTGCAACCCACCGACTACAATAGCGATCACACGGTATTAAGTGGCTCGCTAGCCCAAATTAAGCAAGCTCACACTGACAACAAAGCTGCTTATGATGATGCCAAGGCTATTCGGGCGGCCTTAAAATAAGCGCTTAGATAATTCGCTGGTGAAGCAACAGTAAAATTTGCGGATAGTGACTGGTAAACAGCCAAATGTCTACGACTGCCAGTGCGGGCAAAACCAACCAGTTTTCGGCAAACTTACCAGTTGTTACCCGTAAGGCTTTTAGTGGCGGAAAACCGAATTTTATGGGGATGGGCAGCAGCCACGGCACACCTTCTTTAGTAAATGAATCCATAACCAGGTGCGATGTCATGCCAATCATAAAAGCCCACCATATGTAGCCGATGTTGGTATGCGGCATCAGCGGGTGCACAAAGCTCAACAGCATTTTAGACAAAAACCCAAACAGCGCCAGTCCTAGAACAGAGTGAGTTAAAAAGCGGTGGCCGCCCATAAGGTTATCAAAAAACTTGCCAAATAAACGGGTAATTGGTAAGTTGCGCCAAAACGGTGCCGTTGGCTGGTCGATATCTGGCGTAATGCCGCCAATTTGATTAGCCAGGATAGCAATAATAGCTGTGCTGGGGGAAATGGTCCCAAAGGGATGCAGCAGCACCACGACACCAAGCGCGGTAATGGCGGCTAAATCGTGAGTACGGGCGGTCATCCACCCTATTATACGCGGTGCTTATGGTTCGTGCTGGCGAAGTCGTCGACGCTGTCTTATAATTCGGCGGCGTTCCCGCTCGCTGGCACCGCCCCAGACGCCATGTTCAATGCGATTTTCTAAGGCGTATTCCAAGCACTGTTCTTGCACTGGGCAGGCTTGACAGGTTGCCTTCACAGCTTCCACGCCCAAGCCGTCAGATGGGAAATAGTCGTTCGGACCATCACCTCGACATTTGGCTTTTTCCATCCATAATTCATCATCTGGGAAAATAGGTTCTGGTTCCATAGTAAATGTACACTACGCGTTTTCTATAATAATTGCAAGAAAAAGCAAACTAGCCCTTATCTTTACGTGTGTACCCCTGTATACTGTCAGATGACATGAACCAAAGTTTTATTCGAAATTTTTGTATTATTGCTCATATTGACCACGGCAAATCAACCCTGGCTGATAGGCTACTGGAGCTGACTGGCACCATCGAAAAGCGCAACATGCGGGCGCAGCTGCTGGAC
Source organism: Candidatus Saccharimonadota bacterium (assembly GCA_028288965.1). Classification (GTDB taxonomy): domain Bacteria; phylum Patescibacteriota; class Saccharimonadia; order Saccharimonadales; family JAQGHD01; genus JAQGHD01. The sequence continues at coordinate 71,270 of JAQGHD010000008.1, forward strand.
CGTATGGATTTGGAGCGCGAGAAGGGCATTACCATAAAGCTGGCACCAGTGCGCATGGATTACACCCAAGATGGTCAAACGTATCAGCTCAATCTTATTGACACGCCTGGACATGTGGATTTTAGTTATGAAGTGTCGCGCAGCCTAGAGGCTTGCGAAGGCGCCGTCTTGGTGGTGGATGCCACCCAGGGCATTCAAGCTCAAACCCTGGCTAATGTGTATTTGGCTATGGATGCCGACCTAAAAATCATACCGGTTATGAACAAAATTGATTTGCCGGCCGCCGACCCTGTAAAAGTTTCGGCCGAAATAGTCGGACTGTTGGGTTGCAAACCAGAAGACATCTTGCATATCTCGGCCAAGACCGGTCAAGGCGTTGAAGCCGTCTTGCAAGCCGTGATTGAGCAGGTGCCGGCGCCGAATGGTCACGCTGATCAGCCAGCCAGAGCGCTGATATTTGATAGTTATTACGATGATTACCGGGGCGTTATTTTGTACGTGCGCGCCAAAGATGGTCAGATAGCTAAAAATGCTGGCATAACCATGCTGGCTACCAGCGCCCAAGGTATTGCTCTGGAAACCGGAGCGCTTAAGCCGGATATGAAAGCGCTGCCGGCCATTCACACAGGCGAGATTGGCTACATTGTGACCAACCTAAAAAGCACTCGTCAGGCTCGGGTTGGCGATACCGTCACGCTCACCAGCCAGCCAGCCAAGCAAGCCCTGCCGGGGTATAAAGACATTCATCCGTTTGTCTATGCTGGCTTTTTCCCAGATAGCAACGAAAACTATCAATTGCTAAAAGACGCCATAGAAAAACTTTCTCTAAGTGATTCGGCGCTACAGTATTCGCTAGAAAATTCTCCAGTCCTGGGCTTTGGTGTGCGGGTTGGTTTTTTGGGGCTGCTGCACATGGACATTGTCCGCGAACGGCTAGAGCGGGAGTATGATCTTGAGCTGGTGGTGACCAATCCCTCTACGGATTACCAGATTACCCTACTCAATAACGAAGAAGTAGACATAAAAAGTGCTGCCGACTTGCCCGATCCTGCCAATATTAAAGAAATTCGTGAGCCATGGATAAAGGGCGAGGTAGTAGTCCCAAAGGATTACGTCGGCAACGTCATTCAGCTTATCTCCGCTAAGCGTGGCTTGCAAAAGAACCTCAGCTACGTGGATGCCCAATTGGCAGTGTTGACTTTTGAAGCGCCGTTGGCCAACCTGCTAACTGATTTTTATGATCAACTCAAGAGCGTCACCAGTGGCTACGGATCGTTTAATTACGAACTGGCCGGCTACCAGGCCGAGGATTTAGTAAAGCTAGATTTTTATGTGGCTGGTGAGCGCGTCGATGCCCTGAGCATTATGGTCCACCGCAGTGAATCGCAGCGCTTGGGTCGCGAAGTGGTAGAGAAACTCAAAGAAGTTATTCCACGCCAACAGTTCCAGGTAAGCTTGCAGGCAGCCATTGGTGGTAAGTTCATTGCCCGTGAAGACATTAGCGCTTTTAGAAAAGACGTTACCACTGGATTATATGGTGGTGATGTATCGCGTAAGAAAAAAGTGCTCGCCAAACAAGCCAAGGGTAAAAAACGGATGAAGCGCTTTGGCAAGGTAGACATTCCGGCCGACGCCTTTACGGTTATGCTCAAACGTGACTAGTCGCTGACAAAAGCCTGATATCTACTCAATATGTTTTGTTTCTGCTATATATGTATTATGGGTACACTCGTTCATTTAGATGAGTTTAAGACTTTATTGCAGAATTACTCCGTTTCGGAAGCCACCAAGCAGGCACTTAAACGGATAGATTTTGTGGCGCTGGTGGCGCCTACTTCTTCCGGGCGCAACACTATTATTCGCGAACTGCTCAAGACGGGGAACTATCGCTTTGTGGTTTCTGATACCACTCGGGCGCCGCGTGAAAACGATGGGATCATGGAGCGAGATGGCGTGGAATATTGGTTTAGGTCAGAAGAAGAAGTCTTGATTGAACTACGTGCCGGCGAGATGCTAGAGGCGGCAGTTATACATAACCAACAAATTTCGGGCATAAGTTTGCGTGAGCTTAAGACGGCCATTACCGAAGATAAAATTGCCATTACCGATATGGAGATTATGGGCGTGGCAACTATAAAGCGGTTAAAACCAGATGCCAAAGTGATTTATGTTTTACCACCAGGGTTTGAGGAGTGGCAGCGCCGTCTCATGCACCGCGGCAAGATGACAAAACCTGAACTGCAGCGCCGTATGGAAAGCGCCAGTCAAGAACTGGCTGCCGCCCTGCAACACGATTACTACCTGTTTGTCGTTAATGACGATGTAGATCGCGCCGCCGAAGTCATCAACAGTATTGCTCGCTTTGATAGTGTCAATAACGTGGAACAAACTCGTGGCCGTCAGATTGCCGAGCAGCTATATATAGAAACTCGTACTTTCCTCGGCGCTAAACAAACCAGCTAGCTAGCACTCTTGACTCGTGAGTGCTAATTGCACTAAAATGTGAGGTACTAGCACTGTAGGAGTGTGAGTGCAAAATATGACTGACCGACAGAGTAAAATTCTAGCCGCCATCGTCGAGCAATACGCCGAAGTTGCCAGCCCAGTAGGTTCTAGCTTATTGGCCAAGGCTTTTAGCGTCAGTTCGGCGACTGTTCGGGCCGAAATGGCCCAGCTAGAAGAGCACGGCTTCATTATGCAACCTCATACCAGTGCCGGACGGGTGCCAACAGATAAAGGCTACCGTTATTACGTTAACAATTTACACGCCCAAAAGCCGTCCATGGCTGATCGTCGTGGCGAGCGTGCCCTGACTGCTCGGCTAGCTGAAGGAAATGTTCCGGAGCGAACTATTCGTAACGCTGTAGACACCCTTGTGGAGCTGACGCATAACTTAGGCCTAGCAACCATTGGTGACCAATTGTACATGAGCGGGCTCAGCAACTTGTTTGGCCAGCCGGAATTCATGAATCGCAACCAGGTCCAAGAGGTTGCTAGGTTGCTAGACAACTTAGAGCCCTGGATCCGCGAAGCTGCTCCCAACGAACCGCTCAGCGTATTTATCGGTCGAGAAAACCCAATTGGCCGTGGTGCCGGTTGCTCACTGATCATTAGCCGCTTTCGCAGTCCGTATAGTGATCGCAGCTACATTGGCATGCTGGGCCCAACTCGCCAAAGCTACCGAGATGTCATGACCCTGGTCCAGCACGCCGGCGAAGCTTTAGAGGAAGTTTTGTATGGATAATGCTGATTACGAGATGTCGCCGGATAAATTCATGAGTGAGTTGGATATTCTGGCTGCTTATGCCCAAGCTATCCAGCAAGACGATGCGTATTACCGAGAGTTTGATAGCTGGTTAATGCGGGGTCGGCAGGGTGAACCGCCTGTTGACGTAAACGCAGTAGGTGAACTAAACAATGTTCTCACTGGACAAGGAGTTCCAACGCCAGTCATTGTTGTTCAAAGAGAAAAAGCTTATCAGCTCATTGAGTCACTTGGCCAGGAGGCAAAGAATGATTAAGAAGCAACAGCAACCGCCTATGGAAGACCAGCTGTTGGAAATGCAGCAGCAAATCGGCGAACTAACTGAGGCCCTGCAGCGCGAGCGGGCTGATGCTGCCAACTTGCGCCGCCGCCATGATGAGCAAATTAGCGGACTCAAAACAATGGTCAAGGCCAACGTGGTCCGTGAGTTGTTACCAGCTCTAGATAACCTGGAGCGTTCCCTCAAGCATGTGCCCAAAGGTCTAGAGAAGAACGACTACGTCAAAGGTGTGCACGCGACCGCTAAACAGTTTGAGAAAACTCTCAACGACATGGGCGTACACCGCATCCCCACCGTGGGCCAAGTGTTTAACCCGCGTCTACATGAAGCAGTGGCCATGGAAGAAGGAGCCGGCACGGTTGAAGTCGTAGCGCAGGAACTTCAACCCGGTTACACCTTGGGCAACGAAGTTATCCGCCACGCCATGGTGCGAGTAAAGATGGAGGAAAAGTAATGGCATCACCAAATCTATCACGAACATGTAACGAAAACTGTGTAATTGATAATCCGGATATGACATATTCAGGATCCCCAATAGTCTTGGGACCTGAGGGTCAAAATGCAACCAGAGAAGAAGCTTTTTTCAGTGCAAGAATGGTGCTCGCAAGAATTTTAGTCGTATACGGTACTGATAAAATTTCGACAGGTGAACATGATACAGAAGGACAGGAAGTATTTACGTTAGCTCGAGAATGTCTACAAAGGATTAAAAATGGAGACTGCGGAACATACATTCTAAATACAGAACAGTATCCAGGATACCCCGAAGCATTAATCAGTTATGAAGATGCAAAAAATAGATTAGGAATTAAAGAAGGAGAAAACGATGGGTAACGAATCATTTCCATCAGAAAACGTTCGAGGATTAGACTTTCAGCCTAAAGTTGGCGATTTGTTTGATGATGGCCGAGCTATTTGCACAACCGACAATGGCGCTAACAATCCCCCAGGAATATTGAGGCATCCTAACCACGGGGAAACCAAATGAGTGAACGATTGAGTCTATGGCCACCAAAACGGAGGCGTCAACAAGTAGAAGCTTTGGTAACTCGGCAAATTGTTGAACCAGCGTTAGAGCGAGAAGCAAACTTTACGAGAAAGGCTGATGAGGTGACCGCGTCGTTGGCATGGTTTGAAGCTTCAGTCAATCTGTTGGACGGGATAGTAAAAGGAGAAATAATAATTGATCCAGAAGGAGAATAAATTATGGGAAAAATGAAAGAATTGTTCACTAGAGACAAGCAGGAACTAACTGCTTCGAGAACTTTTACAGAGTCTATGGAACAGCGTGCCAAGGAATGTGCCGGGGTGCTCATTGATGCTTATTTTCAAGGAACTGACCCTATGACTGGAGTCAAGCTTTCACCAGAGTTACATGCAGCAATCGCGCCCTTTGCTTTGGAACAATTTATGAAACAAGTTCACGAATTAGCAGAGATAGAAATGAACGCACTAGGAGGCAATCATGAGTAAAATTATAGGAATTGATTTAGGAACAACAAACTCGGCAATGGCGGTCATGCAGTCCGGTAAGCCGGAGATTATCGCCAACAGCGAGGGTGCACGTACCACGCCCAGTGTGGTGGCTATGAGTAAAAACGGTGAGCGTTTGGTGGGCCAAGTGGCCCGTCGCCAACAGGTCACTAACCCCAAGAACACGATTTATGAGGTCAAACGCCTGATTGGCCGACGTTGGGAAGACAAAGAAGTCCAACGCGACCTTAAGCTGATGGGCTACGAAATGGTCAAGAGCGGCACTGGCGTAAAAGTAAAAATGGACGGCAAAGAATACAGCCCAGAGGAAATCTCTGGCATGATCCTGGGCAAACTCAAGGCCGATGCCGAAAGTTTCCTTGGCGAACCAGTGACAGAGGCTGTCATTACCGTGCCAGCTTACTTTGATGATAGCCAGCGCCAAGCTACCAAGGACGCCGGTAAAATTGCCGGGCTAGAAGTAAAGCGCATTATTAACGAACCAACCGCTGCCGCTTTGGCGTACGGACTCGATCAGAAAAAAGAAGAAAAGATTGCCGTCTTTGACCTAGGTGGCGGTACTTTTGATGTTTCTATTTTGGAACTAGGCGACGGCGTCTTTGAAGTAAAGAGTACCAATGGTGATACGCACCTGGGCGGGGCCGACTTTGACCGGGCCATTGTGAACTACCTGCGTGATGAGTTCAAAAAAGAGCACGGCGTGGACGTCAGCGACGATAACGCTGCCATGCAGCGCCTGCGTGACGAGGCCGAAAAAGCCAAGATTGAGCTATCTACCACCAGCGAGATTAACATTAACTTGCCGTTTCTGACCGCAGATGCCAGCGGGCCCAAGCACTTTGAGCACAAGCTGACCCGCGCTAAGTTGGAACAACTGGTGGGTGAGTTAGTAGAAAAGACCGCTGTACCGTGTGAAAAAGCTTTAAAGGACGCCGGCCTCAAGGCCAGTGACATCAATGAAGTGGTGCTGGTAGGTGGGATGACCCGCATGCCGGCTGTGCAAGAAAAGGTTAAGAAAATCTTTGGCAAAGAACCGCTCAAGGGCGTCAACCCGGATGAAGTCGTGGCCATTGGTGCCGCCATTCAAGGTGGTGTATTGCAGGGTGACGTCAAAGACGTGCTGCTGCTAGACGTGACGCCGCTAAGTTTGGGCATTGAAACCCTCGGTGGGGTGGCTACCAAGCTAATTGAGCGCAACACTACTATTCCAACTAGCAAGAGCGAAGTTTTTAGTACCGCTGCCGATAGCCAACCACAGGTAGAAATCCATGTGGTGCAGGGTGAGCGCGAAATGGTCGGGGACAACAAAACCCTGGGCCGATTCATCCTAGACGGTATTCCTAGTGCGCCGCGCGGTGTGCCGCAGATAGAAGTGACCTTTAATATCGATGCCAATGGTATCTTAAATGTGACGGCTAAGGACAAAGGTTCTGGCAAAGAACAGAGCATTACCATTCAAAACAGTGGTAACCTGGACAAAGCCGAGGTAGAAAAAGCGGCCAAAGAAGCCGAAACTCACGCCGAAGAAGACAAGAAAAAGCGTGAAGCGGTAGATGCCAAGAACATTCTGGACACATCCATTTACCAAGCCGAAAAGATGAAGCTAGAGCACAAAGACAAGCTAGCTGAGGAAGACGTCAAGACCATAGACGAAGCCGTGGCTGAAGCCAAAAAGAAGTTGGAAAGTACTGATAAGGACGAACTAGAAGCAGCCGGCAAAGCGCTAAATGATAAGATTATGCCGATTGGCGCTAAAATGTACGAGCAAGCCGCTAAGGACGAAAAGCCAGCCGAAGACGTTGCCGCGGACCAAGCCGAGTCTGGCGACAAAAAGGACAGCAAAGACGACAAAGACGTCCAAGAAGGCGAAGTGGTAGACTCAGAAAAGGATAAATAAGGAGTTGAGCATGGAACCACGAATCGGACAAGAAACCAACTTTACCCAGCTAAAAGAAGAAGCATTCCGGAATCGGGCTACGGTTGAAACCGAAAGCGGCACATATCTAATTGTTGAAATACCAGATGAAGATGGCGCCATAGGGTGGATGGAGGAGCTGCATGGACTTGGCGTGGCACAAATAGGTCAAAGGTTAATCATTGAAGCAGACTTCAGGCATCACACAAGACGGAATCGCTTGCACGATGTGCTAAGTGCAGATTTAACAACCCAAGCAGTAAGCCATACCCGCTATATTGATGGCCAAGTAAGCTCAGAGCCTTCAGATCCTAGAACTGCCAAGAGGTTAGTCGCAGATTACTTAGTAGAAGCCAGCACAGGTTCACGACTTGGACTCATGACGCAGCTGTCCTACGAGTTCTTCACTCCCGAGCTTCAGCAGGCGGCTGCCATCAACCATGAGGAATAGACATGCTCCAAAATAGTTCACCACCTCCATTCCAAGAACGACTGGATGAAAATATACAAAGGTTATCGACGTATTTGCCCGAACGCTCCGCTGAGATTCAGCCTGCTGGCTCTTTCCGCACCCTAGAGGGCAGCATTGACCAGCACTGGGCCAGGCTAGAAGATGGAATTGACCACGAAAAAGAGACGCCAGTCGTGATTTTGGAAGTGCCGGCTATAGATCTGGACTATTTGACCCGTCGGCGATATAGATACTATCCTCACCAGCAAAAACTGGAGGCGTATGTCTTGATCAGCCCATCAGTTAACGAAGACGGGCCACGAATAAAGGGGGCCGATCCGCAGGAGGTAAGAAGCCGAGATTGGCGAGTTCTCATGGGAGAGTGGGAGGCTCTTAAGGATGAGCAAGCTACAGGCATAAATGTGGCGACAATAGTCGATTGGGAAACTTTTACTGGGTTACTTGAAAAGTTTAAGCCGCAGAGGAAGAGTTGGCTGACGAGTATTCGGGATCATCATATACGTATACGTAAAACTCGCAGCACTGACCTATAATGAGCGAACACACCAGACAGGCGCGACGCGAGGCTTTTATGAAATATTCACAAAAGGAAATAGATGGCTAAACGAGATTATTACGACGTACTAGGTGTAGGCAAGTCTGCCAGTGCGGATGAGATTAAAAAATCTTTCCGCCGTTTGGCTGTGCAGTACCATCCTGACAAAGAGGGTGGCAACGAAGATAAATTCAAAGAGATAAACGAAGCCTACGAAGTGCTCAAGGATGAAAGCAAGCGTAAACGCTATGATCAATTTGGCCACGCCGGTGTTGGCAGTAGTGCGGCCAGTGATGGTGGCAATCCGTATGCCGGGTTTGGTGGTTTTGGTGGCGCTGGCGGCCAAGGCCAGCGAGTCAATTTTGATTTTGGCGATTTAGGCTTAGGTGATATTTTTGAAAGCTTTTTTAGTGGCGGCATGGGCGGTCAAGCTAATGGACAGCAAAGACAGGCTCGCGGGCGTGATGTAGAAACGGCCATTGAACTCACCTTTGAACAAGCCGTGTTCGGTACCAAAATAGACCTGCGACTTAACTTAGAAGATACCTGCGAGCACTGCAAGGGTACAACTGTAGAACCAGGCTATGAGCTTAAAACCTGCCCCAACTGTAAAGGCAGTGGCCAGGTGGTAAACGTTATGCGCACCGTATTTGGTAACATCCAGCAAGCGGCCGTCTGTCCTGTTTGTAAGGGCCGCGGCAAAGTGCCAGAAAAAGTCTGCACTGTTTGTAAGGGCAAAGGCACGCAGCGTAAGGAGCAAGACATTACGCTAAAAGTACCAGCCGGTATAGACGATGGTGCTACTATCCGTTTACGAGAACATGGCGAGGCCGTGGCCAATGGCCCCAAAGGTGATTTGTACGTGAATGTGCGCGTCAAACCGCACAAAAAATTCACCCGTGAGGGTGATCTGATCTTGAGTGACGATACGGTGGGAATGGTAGAAGCGGCCCTAGGCGCCGAAATAGAAGTTGAGACCGTAGATGGCCCAGTAAAAATGAAAGTGCCGGCCGGTACTCAAAGCGGCACCGACTTTAAGCTATCGGGCCACGGCGTGCCGCACCTGCGCGGTAACACGCGCGGTGCCCACATTGTGACTATTAATGTAGAGACACCCACAAAACTGACTAAGCACCAACAACAGCTATTGCAAGACTTTCAGAACCAGCCAAAAAAGCACGGGCTGTTTTAAGTTTGGCTATTGTGAAGTCGCAAGTATTTAGCAAAGTCACGCAAACGGATACCCTCACTTTTTAAGATAAATTCGGCCATCTTGAGTGATCGCAGTTGTTTCTCGGTTAGCTCCGGCAGCTTTTCTAGCTTATCGCGGTACATGTCTTCATCAGCTACTCGCAACAGATCACCGGCAGTTTTAATCGTGTCACGGGTGGCGTCATCTAATACACCCACTCCAATAGAGGCGTCTAAGCCAAGTTCACGTAATGCTTCATTGCCTGGAAGATTCACGTATTCACGAATAGCTTCACGTAAGCGTCCAACAACTATCTTGGCGCCTTCGGCATCGGTGTTGGGCAGCAAAACAGCAAATTCATCGCCACCAATATGACCGCCTTCGGCCTCGATCATTTCATGCTTTTGGCTGATGGTTTGGTTGGTTGGCTCCAAGGAACCAACCGCCACAACATCAAGCGGTCGTGACGCAGTTTCGTGGTGGCTTGGATTATTAAGAGTGCGCAAGCTAGAAACTATTACTCCAATAAGGCCACGGGTATCGTTAATAACGGCATCACCAACATCGTGACCAAGGACGTCGTTAACATCTTTAAAGTGATCGGCATCAATAAATAATACGGCCAGGGGCTTACCAGATGCCTGGGCCTCAACAAACTCTCGTTCCACTCTAGTGTGGAAGACCTTTTTATCAAGGAGTTCACGTTCATCAGGGGTTGGCGCCAATGCGTCCGCGGTGGCTGCTGATTGAATGTGCGTTGGATCTATGTTTTGTATTGCTGACATGAGCTTATTATAGCATAATATAGTCTATATTGTCAATCATAAGCGTATTGTGTTCGGCTAGAGAAGAATCTACAATTAAGGGTAAGATGAGAAAGCTATCCCAAAGCGAACAGGGCTTTATCCCTTTAATCGTGGTTTTACTGGCCATTTTAATAGCTTTTATTGTGCTGGTATACCTGCGGGTTATCCATCCTAACAGATAGTATTGTAAAAATATAAAAATATGTTAGAATAAGTGTATGACAGTATTGCCTGATACGCTCAAGCGATTAAAGGTTAGCTCAAGATTAGTAGTTAACCGGGCGCTGGCCCGTGGATGGGTGGTTGAGCCGTATGAATCTAACCCTTCAATTATGAAGCTTACCCTGCCAAGTCGTGCGCAGCCAATTCATATTTTTAGCGCCGCGCCGCCACATGCCAGTTATGTAGCCAGCAAAATTGCTCAAGACAAATTTATAACCAACAAGATTCTGGCGGATCGCGGTGTCCCAGTACCAGCAGAGCTATTACTTCACGCTGGCCACGACCTGCCCCAAGATGCCATAGACGCATTTTTAGCCGAACATAAGCGAATTATCGTTAAGCCCCTTGATGCCTCACACGGGAAGGGCATTACCACTGATATTACCGCTAAGGCCGCCCTCCGTAAGGCTATTAGTGTGGCTCAAAAACAAGCCAAGACTGGTCGCGTTTTATTGCAGAATCATTTAGAGGGCCTTGATTTGCGCGTGTTATGCGTGGGCTACAAGTTTATCAGTGCGATTCACCGTACACCGGCACGAGTAATTGGTGATGGCCGGCACACGGTAGCCGAGCTTATTGACGTCACTAATGAAGATCGCGGCGAAAATTACAGCAAACGGCTCAACAAAATTCCCAGCAATGAGGCCGAAGGTTACTTGGGCAAAAAGCGCTATAACTCAGTGCCCGCCAAGCAAGAAATAGTGCAAGTCTTAGGTGTGGCCAATGTAGGCAAGGGTGGTGAGCTGCAAAACGTTACCACCGAGGTGCCACAGTTCTTAATTGAACTATCTGAAGCTATTGCCAGAACACTCTTCTTGCCGGTCTGTGGAATTGACTTTTTAATTGCCAAACTTCCAACCAAGGACGTTACCAAGCAGCAATTACACCCGGTTGTTATAGAGGTGAACGAGACACCAATGCTCATGATGTATGAAGATACAGAATCAGCCCTCCAAGATAGGGTGATCGACGCCTACCTTGATTTTATCGAAACCAGCGAATAGTAAAGCTATGACTATGGCAGAAGCTCTCGATACAATTAACGCTACTGACCAATTGCCATTTGCTATGGCGGCCGAGGGCTTTACTCGTATTCCCGAGGCCAGACTCCAGGTATATGAATTCTTTGCCGGTGACCCCGTTCATCGTTACAAAGAACAAATTAGGGTGCTGCAAGATGCCTCACACGACTCCAACCCCATACTTGATTTATCCCCTCAAGTCGTAGGCGAGCTACACAACAGCAGGCGTCGTTTAGCAAAGATTTTGGGCATAGTCGAGCAGAATGTTGAGGCTACTCCCCTTGAAGAATCAGCCATGTATGAATTATCGGCTCGCCGAGCTGCCGAAAATTATTACGTACTGCAGGCATACCGCGTGACAGATATGCCGGCTGAACATCCACGGCGAATACAGCACGCGGAACGCTTACATGCCATGGGCGTAGAGTTATTTGGAGAACCAGATAAAACAGTGTTTGATTCGCTTATTTCCATGGAACGCCAAAAAGCTACCAATCTGCTAACCCATGGCGATCCAGCGGTTCGACAGTTAGCCCAAGAGTATGTTGATCTGTTGCCGGATGTTACTTCGCCCAATACGCCATATCTTCCAGAGCAGGCCACTGTAGATCATTATCACAATTTAATTCTAGAAGTGTATGGAGGTATGCTCGAAGCAGCAATAGAACCAGATAAAGAAAACTACAAACCAGCACAAATGGTCCAGGCATTTAATAAGGCCCTAGATTATATAGGTGCCAGTGGGTGGTGTGCCGAACTGCGGCCAGGTGCCAATATAGTCAACGTCAATCATGAAGATAAAAAAGTGTATGTGGGTGCTGATCGCATCCCTGCTTCTGCTATGAGGATGAAAAAACTACTGTTACACGAGGTGGGGATACACGTCATGCGCCGAATTTTAGGCGAGCAGACAGCCAATCCCTTACTTGGTGGTGTTGGTTTGAGCGGCAATGAAGCAACCGAAGAAGGTTTGGGCGTGGTAGTCGAGCAAATGCTGGACAGTAAAGCCCTGGTTAAAGGGGAGCAGCACTATATGAATATTGGGCTGTCACTTGGCCTTGATGGCCATCCCAGAGATTTTCGTGAGGTTTTTGAAATTGAATGGCGTAGAAAAGTGCTCGAGAAAGTCGAAGGTAATTCAAATCTAGATATTCAAGTAGTTATGAAAGCCTACCGAATTGCCTATAGTAATGTGGTTCGGGTCCGCCGTGGAACACCTGCCGATGTCTCGGGCATTGCCTTTACTAAAGATCTTGCCTACTACAACGGCAATGGAGCAATCTGGAAGTTCTTAGAGCAAAAGCTGTTAACTAAGGATGAATTTAAAAAGATTTTGACTGGCAAGCACAATTTTTTGCGCGCGGATCATCGAGACCTTGTTGACACGGCAGCTTAAGCAGGCCTAGCCCCAGTAAGTACTTTGGCATGGGTTTGCACAAAAGTAAGATCCTTTTGTAGTTGACGGGGATCTGTATGTATCAACATGGCAATAGCAGCAGCCTTATAGCCGGAGCTGGCTGGGCCAACTAGCCGGCCGGGTTTAACACGAACTTTTATGTAGTTAAAACTAGGCAACTGCTGCAAGGCGGCTAAGTTGGATATTTGCTGAAAAACCCCTTCCGACTCTGGAAAGAGTTCTATCACTGAGCAATTATTTTGATGGGTGGCAGCTAGGTTAAGCTTACGGTTGTAGGCTGTATCTATCATGGCTTGCTCCAGGTTAATACCGTGGGCCACTTCATACATGTGTGTGCGATAGCCGCCAATTCGGGCGCCAATTTCAATAATTTTTGGACCACTTGGAGTTAGGAACAATTCTATGTGCAGTGGCGTGCTGGTAAGACCTAGGGCTTTGCCGCCTTTTGCCGCCACTGTCAATATGGCTTTTTGGTCACTAGCCTTTAGGCGCGAGGGTAGGCTACGAGTAAAAAGGTAATTATCATTACGGCCTATATCTTGAGCCGTTACCAGATCGACTATCTTTGGGATAAGCTGTGGCCGCCCTTGGCTATCCGCAAATCCAGCCACGGTATGCAGGCTGCCTACCAGGCATTCCTCAATTAAGAGTTTAGGCTCCCGGGGAACATGAAACTTGCTATACAGCTGTTTTACACTGCTCTTGGCGTGTTGGAAATTAGCCTGTAGCTGCTCTATAGAATCGCTCTTGCTGACCAGTAAACTCTTTACCAAATTAGCCGGTTTTAAGATAACAGGGAAGCTATGCGCCTGCATAAAGTCTAAAATGTCTTGCCAATTGTCTACCTGCTTAAACTCTGGAGTAATACTGGGGTCATATGCCAAAAACTTCTGACGCATTAAGACTTTATCGGTGCTGCTTAGGGCGGCATCAGGGGTTATACCAGGTACGGAAAAATATCGCGACAACTGTGCTGCTGGCCAAACATAATTTTCATATGTCCAGACAATTGCCTCAACCGGCTGGGTAAAGTTTTTTAAGCTGGACTGTATCGTGGTTTCGTCGGTAAAATCTACCAACCTGGTAGGCGCTTGGGGGGCCTTTTTGGTGGGACGCTGGGCATCTAAAAATATGCCAAAGGCTTCGTCATTTTGGCGCAAATACTCATAAAAACTAGAGTGTGCTTTGCCAACTATCCACAGCATGTCCTTATTTATAAAGAAGATGACTGTAAAAAACAATCAGGCGCCTATAATGCAAGGTGTGATAGGTAATATTTCCATTGCAAATAAATATAAAAAATGTTATAATTTACGTTTAACAAAGTGATATTTTTATGAAATCTGATGCAAAAATTATCGGTGCCTTTGAGGTTGTCAGCTTCCCACTTCTAGGGATGCATGACCTCGTGGCCAAAATTGATACCGGTGCCGACACTGGCGCCTTGCACGTGACCCATCTTGAGGAAGTAAAACCTACCAAAGGCCAACAGGGTGTGCTAAGCTTTCGGCTGCTCAATAAAAAAGTTATGACTCACGAATACTTTCATAAAAACCTTGTCCGCAGTTCTAGCGGCCACGTAGAAGACCGTTATTTTATCAAAACCGAGATTGCCATTAGCGGTGTTACTTACCCTATAACCATCGGTCTCACCGATCGTAGCTCCATGAAGCGAGCGGTTTTAATCGGCAAACGCTTTTTAAGCGAGCAAAAATTTTTAGTTGACGTACGCTTGCACGATACGTATCGTTACGCAGGAAGGCAACAAGTATGAATATAGCTATATTATCCAAGGGTTCAGGTAACTACTCCACCAAGCGATTAAAGGAGGAGGCTCTTAAGCGCGGCCATAACGTGAAGATTATTAACTATGCTAAGTGCTACGTAACTATGGAACGCGGTATCCCGATTGTGCGCTACGGTGGTAAGGAAGTTAAAGATATAGATGCGATTATCCCTCGCATTGCGACTAATTTGACCAAATACGGCAGCTCTATAGTGCGCCAGTTTGAAATGCAAGGCGTGTTTTCGGCCTCTAGTTCACTGGCCATTAATCGCACGCGTGACAAGTTGCGGGCCACACAAATTCTTGCCCGGGCGGGAGTAGGCATTCCAAAAACGGTATTTGCCCGTGAAACTGCCGACCTTGATGACGTTATCGAACAAGCTGGCGGCGTGCCGCTGATTATTAAGGTGGCTCGAGGCACGCACGGCAATGGGGTGGTGCTAGCCGAAACCAAATCGGCTGCCAAGGCCGTAATGCAGGCCTTTTATGTAGAGGGTGTGAATTTCTTAGTCCAAGAATATATTGCTGAGGCAGCTGGATCCGACATTCGAGCCTTTGTGGTTGGCGGACGAGTAGTTGCCAGCATGAAACGCCAGAGCTTAGACGATGATTTTCGATCTAACTTACACCAAGGTGGTGAGGGTACGGCTATTAAATTGACTGACGAAGAGCGCAAGATGGCCCAAAAAGCTGCCAAAGCCATGGGGCTACCCATTTGCGGTGTTGACTTAATTCGTTCCGAAAAAGGCCCGTTAGTATTAGAGGTAAATGCCAGCCCTGGATTTGGCATTGAGAAATTTACGGATAGAAACGTTGCTGAAAAAATCATTGAATATATTGAACAAAATGCCAAAGGCAAACAGAACAAAAAAGACCGCGTGGGCGCCTAAGCTCATTGCCGCCGGCCTGGTGCTGGCCGGTCTGGTGGCTGGGTATAGCGGCCTGCACTACCAACGTAGTCATAGGTGTTATTATCTACAGTCAAACGCTGGGTGTGTGGCTTTAACCACAGCCAAGTCGCCAGCTGCGCGGGCCAAAGGTTTGGGTCAACGTGATAACTTGCCAGCCAATCACGGTATGTTATTTGTTTTTGATCAACCAGCTCAGCAATGCTTTTGGATGAAGGATATGCGGTTTTCACTCGATATTATTTGGATGGATGCCAACAAACGGGTGGTACATATAGAACCACATGTTAGCCCGGCAACTTTCCCAAAAACGTTTTGTCCAAGCCAACCAGCCCAGTACGTCATTGAGCTTAATAGCGGGGCCGCGTCCCAGCTTGGTATCAACCTTGACCAGTCACTAAACTTTTAAAGCGCTCATGCTATTATGGTGGCATGCAAGCGTATATTCTCTTAGGCGTGCTGCTCGGCGTGCCATTGCTTCTTGGCCTGATCTTTCGGGTCGGTACCGCTCAACTATTTTTGAGCCTGCTGGCTGGTGACGTTTTGCAGCGCTATTTTAAGGATGAGGCACTGAAGCGTCTGACGCCGCTCGTGCACAACTCTGCAATTTTGCAGTACGTTGGATTGGTCATTTTGGTTTTGCCACTGGTTTTGACGGCGGTTTTTATGCGGCATACGTTGTCTAAAAGTAAGACACTGCTCCATTTACTGCCACTGATCATTACCGGAACTATCTTTGCTGCCTTTGCAGTACCGCTATTGCCAGACAGCTTACGTGGCCAGCTGGCCAGCAATGCAGCGGGCCGCATGCTCAACGACTCTACCAATACCATCATTGGTGCCATGGTGGGGTTGCAGTTAGTTACCATGTGGATCTTCAATCGCAGCAAA
>JAQGHD010000010.1 GCA_028288965.1 Candidatus Saccharimonadota bacterium
CTAAAAATATGTCGAAGAGACTGGCCGAGACTACACAAGATATGCCAATCGGGGTTATTGACCAGGTTTGGGCCAATGACATTGCCGAAAACGGACGAGATAATATCTGGGAATTTAACTGGAGTAACGGGGCAGAAATTGCAGCAGATATAAACTTAGATGAGCTTGGTGGTTTAGCTGTACGTTTTAGTACCCTATATCCAGTGAGTAGAGATCAAAGAGTTGAATTACAAGCCAGTCGAAGCATTATTGATTTAGCATTTGAAGAACCTGCGTATAGTACTCTTACTTCTTTCTTGCTTGATGCCTCAAAGGAACAACGAGAGGAAGGTGCAATCCTTACTTATCAACTTGATGATAGGACTATACCTGCTCGTTATCATGGTGGTGACGAAGCCTGGTTCATACCCACTCGTGCTATCCAACTAATAGACGCTACACGCACATAGGTGTAACTCCTTTCTCCAACGAGCTATCTCACTAGAGATGAGGTGTAAATTTTTACCCCCGGCTGCACCACATGGGAATTACTGGACACTTTGGTGTTCTTTTTTACTGTCGTTAAGCAGGGTCTATTTTCTTTTTGCTAATGCTTGCTTTCGAGAGCCTTACTACATATTATGTCATCTGATGAGGAGAATTTATAAATGGGAAAAGTAGGAAGAGCTGTAGCTGGGGTAGTAGCATCTGCTGTCGTAGCCGGAGGCGCTTATGGAGTAGAAATTCTAACGAACAACGCCGAGCAACACGCAATCGAACACTGTGCCACTAAGTTTGAAGACCCACACGCACAAAAGGATTGTATTGATAGTACAAAGAATATTTATAATAAAGGTGAGGGTCTAAATCTTATTGAGCTGGCGGGATTGGTTGGAGTGGTAGGCTGTGGCTACCTCGGCTATAAGGCTATTAAAGAAGAGAACCACACGACTGGGATTATAGAGGATCATCTCTAGACCCACACTCAGCAAAAGTTAAGCATTATGACCTCTGTAAAAAGAGGTCTTTTTTGTTAGGTTTTGATATTATAAAGGTATGAGAAAAATAATTGTCTTATCATTTATTACATTAGACGGAGTCATGCAAGCGCCGGGCGGACCTGATGAAGATACATCAAGCGGTTTCAAATATGGCGGTTGGCAGGCACCTTATTTGGACGATGCTTCTGGTAAGGCCATGCAAAAACTGATGAAACCGGCAGACCTTCTTTTGGGCAGAAAAACTTTTGAGATTTTTGCCAACTATTGGCCGGAACATGGCGACTTTTGGCCTGGTATCAATGATGTTACAAAATACGCCGTGAGTAGGACCATGAAAAAGTCAGATTGGAAAAACTCAGTTTTCCTAAGTAGCTTGGCAGATATCAAAAAGCTCAAAAATTCAAAAGGTTCTGACGTTCAAGTTTGGGGCAGCGGTAAACTCATTCAGCTACTACTGAAGAATGATTTAGTGGACGAACTCTGGCTTATAATTCACCCCTTGACCCTTGGCACCGGAAAAAAGTTGTTTGATGATGGCACGATCCCGGCAGCCTTTACGTTAATTAGTAGTTCGGTGACACCAGCCGGAGTGATTTTTGCCAATTACAAGCGAGCTGGAAAAGTCAAAACAGGCACTGTTGGGACTTAAGCTGAATATCTGCACCAAGCATAGGCATTATGACCTCCGTAAATAGGGCTGTTTTATTTTTTTGCGGTTGAGTGCATACTGAAGATGTAAGAAGGTGCGTGGGTATGGCAATTATTAATCCTGGCTTCAAATCTCCTGAGCATCGTAATCGGCAGCTTCCCCCGGGCCAGTCCGTGGTGACTGGCTGGCCGGTACTCACCTATGGCCCTACGCCTCATGTTGATACAGAGCGCTGGGTACTAGAAATTGATGGTGCTGTGAATAAGCCGATAAAGTTTGATTGGCAAGCATTTAACGATCTGCCCAAAACCATTATGGATACAGATATTCACTGTGTCACACGATGGAGCAAGCTTGGTATGCATTGGGAGGGCGTATCGGTCGATGAGCTTATTAAGCAAGCTGGTGGGCTCACCGATGACGCACATCATCTAATTGTTTCTTGCTATGGCGGCTACACTACCAACTTGCCGGTCGATGATGTTATCAACAACCAAGCTATGGTAGCTACCAAAGCCGATGGCCAACCCTTGAGTCCTGAACACGGAGCCCCCGCACGATTATTTGTGCCTCACCTTTACTTTTGGAAAAGCGCCAAGTATGTACAGAAGCTTACATTCACCAGCCGTGACCAGCCGGGTTTTTGGGAAATAAATGGCTATCATAATTACGGAGACCCCTGGCGTGAGCAGCGATACGATACTGACATTTAAGCCAACCGATTGGCGTGTGGGCACAGTTACAGAAGTACTACCGGAGGCATTAGGACTTAGATCATACGCCTTTACCTTTGACGCACCAATAAAGCATGATGCTGGACAGCACTATGAAATTAGACTGACTGCCAAAGATGGCTACCAAGCAGCCCGGCTCTACTCGGCAGCCATGCCAGCAAATGGGTCGTCGAACATGCTACAGCTAACGATTGCCCTCATGCCCCGTGGCGAGGTCTCTTCCTACATTTTTAATAACGTGAAGACAGGGAGCCAGCTAGAGATTAGAGGACCATTTGGCCGTCACTTTATTTGGACACCTAAAGTAGCGGATCCAGTATTGCTGGTTGGCGGCGGTACTGGCGTAATACCCCTAAGAGCCATGCGGTTGCAGCATCAGCAAGCCTCTTGCCAGACACCAATGAAATTACTTTATAGCACTGACAGCTATACCGATATGCCATATAAATATGAGCTATTCCCTCATACTGGCGTTCCAGCTGCTGACGTAACGATTACCTTTACTGAGCAAGCTCCCCATGGCTGGAAGGGTTACGACCGGCGCATTGATACGGTGATGATCCGCCAGATGCTTATGGACTTGCCTAAAAATCCACTCGCCTATGTCTGTGGTCCAACACCGATGGTAGAGACGGCGATCCAGGCATTACTGGAGGCAGGTCTGGATCCAGCCAAGATAAAAGCTGAGCGCTTTGGATCCACGGCTGCGTAACTCTCACACCTTATACAGACAATACAATATGATAATTACGCTTGTGCCTATAGAGGTACTTGCCCCAAAATGAGATAGTACGAGTCGGGAGGTGGTGTGGGTGAAAAGGCTACCAAAAAATTCAGAATAGACACCGAAACTATACCGGACGAGGTTGATGTTGAGCTAGCCACCGAGCGTAATGCCTTAATTGCACACTGGCGCGCTGGCCAGGCGCCCCCAGAGGCTACGCTGCGGAGCTTATTCGATCTTTACTGGCGGACACAGAAGCACACCAACGAGACCACCAATGTATATCTCATACTGTCGGCCTGTCAGTTTCCCTTGGAAGCAGGCCTGCCAATAGCCGAGGTCGATAGAATCTACAATGAGGCCCTGCATGCTGCAGACCTGTCTAAATAGCTGGCAGATACTGCCGGCAGGTTCAATCTGATTCCTCTTGTACCTCTTTTAAGGTATAATCGGCATGTCCTAGCGCGGCGCTTTAGCTCAGTTGGTAGAGCAGAGGCTTGAAGAGCCTTGTGTCCCCAGTTCGAGTCTGGGAGGCGCCACCACGTAACCCTGCAAGCAGCAGGGTTTTTACTTTATGATTTCTTTGGCCATAAAAGCCTTCACGCTATCCACCGTGTCCATAAACTGGGCCGGGAAGATAATGGTGCTGTTCTTTTCGACGGCAATTTCACTCAAGACCTGCAAATTGCGTAGTTGCAGGGCAATCGGATGGGCCGAAATGATGTCGGCAGCATCACCCAGTTTGGTGGCACTGAGTTGTTCGCCTTCGGCAGCAATAATTTTAGCCCGCTTTTCACGCTCGGCCTCGGCTTCTTTGGCCATAGCTCGCTGCATGGTATCTGGCAGTTGAATATCTTTGAGCTCGACATTGCTGACATAAATGCCCCATTTTTCGGTGGCTTGATCCAAAATGGCTTTGACTTTTTCGTTCAGCGCGGCCGTCTCGCTCAATACGTGGTCCAGGGTGGTCTGCCCTACCACGTTGCGCACGGTGGTTTGAGCAATCTGGTAAGTAGCGGCCACCACGTTTTCGATCTCCACAATCGCTTTGATAGGATCAACAATTTGGTAGTAGGCTACCGCCGCAACGTCAATGGACACGTTGTCTTTGGTGATAATCTTTTGGGTTTCAATCGGTAGCGTCACGGTCCGCAAGGCTATTTTGCGCATTTGATCGACAAACGGAATGATCAGCCTAAGACCCGGCTCCTTCACATGTGGCCGAACTTTACCTAGCCGAAACACCACGCCGCGTTCATACTGCGTGAC
>JAQGHD010000013.1 GCA_028288965.1 Candidatus Saccharimonadota bacterium
ACGTTAACAAACCAGTCAGCACTGCCACGCAAACCGCCTTGAATCTAAAGCTTACGGCTAGTAACAATTTGAGCGACGTGGCCAGTGCCGCCACAGCTCGCACCAACCTAGGCTTGGGCACGGCCGCCACCCAGAACAAAGTCGCCGCTGGTAGCGCTGGTGTCTTAGACGCGACGGATTCGACCACTACCAACTCGCGAACACCATCTGGCACCGCTGGGGGTGATTTAATTGGTACCTATCCAAACCCGACGCTAAAAAATACCGGTACTGCTGGCAGCTATGGTGACTCGACACATTTTCCCATACTCACCACCGATGCCCAGGGACGTGTTACGACTGTTACGACGCAAGTTACTCCAAGTGGCGCTGACCAGCTTGGTCTGACCCGCACGGCCGTCAAAACCACGAGCTATACGGCCGTGGCCGGCGACCTTATACCGGTCGATACGACCTCGGGCGCGGTGACTATTACATTGCCTGCTGCCGCAGCTGGAGTAGTCGTGGCCATCAAACATATTGTTCAAGGCGGTAGCAACGCTGTTACGATTAACCGCGCTGGTTCCGATGTCTTTAATAAAACCGGTGGCAGTACGTCACTGAGTTTAAGTTTGATCAACCAAGGAGTCTTGCTCCAAGGGACAGCTGGTATCTGGACGGTGGTGGCTGATGATATGCCGCTTTCCGTGCTTGACTCACGCTACACCCCACTCGGTGTTCCCGCCTGGGTAGCCCTGACTGTCTATGTTGGCGGGCAGCTGGCTGTTGATCCGTCCGGTAATCTCATTGTCCGGATTAGCGCCGGCACCGCGCGCGCCAGTTACGATGCCACCGAACAAGCCCTATGGTTCACGCCTGGTGCCTCGTCCGCTCCCACTGGGCCAGCCGGCGGGTTCCTCACGGGCAGTTATCCGAACCCTGGTGGTCCTTCTGGATTGATAACTGATTCAATGGTAGCTGCTGGTGCAGCCATCGCACCAACTAAATTGGCGCTGGTGAATGACGGCGCCTGGACATCTCCAACACAACGGTCCGGCAGTGCGCTCCGACAGAGCCGACGACGCGTCAACCGTTGGTATAATCCCCCCGGTGCGCCGCGCGGCTCGAATACTGTGGCAATCGCGGGCGGACTCATGTACCTTGTGCCAGTTCACATCGAACGCCCACTTAGCATCAGCGACATGAGCATGGAGTTCATTGGCGCGGCAGCAGGTGGACAGATTCGGTTTGGCATCTATCTCGATGACGGCCAAGGCGAACCAACCGGAGCGCCTGTTATAGATTCAGGTCTAAAGACAGCGCCAACAACAATTAACACATTTACAACCGCAGCGTTTGGTAGTCCGTATGTAATAACCAATGCAGATCAGTACTGGTTGGCATTGCTCGTATGTAATAACGTGACTGGCACGCCTAGCGCCTTCCCATATTCGCCAAGTCACGAGGGGATTGGTTCACCGGCCCAACTTTCCAATGTTGCGTTCGTATCTGGATTGACAACCACACTCCCGACTTTGAGCGGAGCATCGCTAACCTACTTCAGTGCCGAATTCTGGCCAATGGTTGCCTATAAGATCTCTGCCTACACATGAGCAATCCTGACCCGACAGTCACGAACTTGTCGCTTACGCTCGGTTCTCTTGGTACGTATAACGCGACGGTCACAACGTGGGAGATGGTCGCTGATGTTACAATGGCGGCGCAAGGCTTCACCTTTCCGACTGGTCGTTGGCTAGTCACGCTAGTGATCGCCGGGTTTCCGGCTGATAAAGCGCCGGTATCGGTGGTGAGCCAGCAAGACATAACGCTTGGCTCGCCAGGCACGATCACGGTCCCTGCCGAGACGTTCTATCACCTCCGCGACTTCACCCAAGCGCGCAGCGTTCAGGTACAGCTCACGGTGTCGAAACGTTCCGGATCATTATGGGTGCCCTTTGCGTCAACCGGCGCAAATAACGGAATCGTTGCGCTTCCCGCCGCCGCCGCGGGCACCGTTCCGCCGTTTGGCGCAGCGAGCGAGCAAGTGTTTGGGCCGCTGACTAACTTTCAGAATTATCCGATTGGGTATTTGCAAGGCGCGCATGCCGCGATCAAAGCCGCCGGTGGAACAATCACTCGTAACGATACGCAATGGATGCAGCTCTGTCCGACATCTGCGGCGTTCGATGCAACTATCCAGGCGGCCTACGATGCCTACTTTACATCTTGTGCAACGAACGGTCTCAAAGCAATTGTCTACCTTTGTCCGATTATCAGCTCACCAGCATGGGCTGCCACATCAGGTGTGCGCGGCAATCCGCCCGCCAGCTGGTCGGACTACTCAACATTTGTCAGTAACTTTCTGGCCAGGTGGGGTACGAACATCGCGGCCGTTGCGATGATTAACGAGCCAAACCTGTACGGATCGATACCGAACGGCACGGCAGCGCTCGACGCTCCCACGTACGTGGGCCTCCTGCAACATACCTACAGCGCAGTCAAAGCCGCCTCGCCAACCATGCCCGTTCTTGCCGGCAGCCTGTCGCTCTGCGACACCACGTATCTTGCATCTTTATATGCCCAAGCTGGTTTTAAGGGCAACTACGATGCGATCGACATTCACCCGTACTCCGTCGACTTTTTCCAAACACCGCCCATTGCCCATGATCCGTCAATAGCGCAATCCGCGGCCAACGCCATGGTCGACATCCTTCCCGGGCTTATGGCTGTCCATAAAATGATGCGCGACAATAGCGAAGGCACGGTCCCGATTTGGGTCGTTGAGTGTGGCTGGAACGCCGGTGTGTCTGGCGCTGGCAAGACGTACAACGCCTACGACGTGAGCGAAGCGCAACAGGCGGCATTCACAGCTTATGCGTTGCGCGCCTTGGCACGACTCGGGTACGTAAATGTCGCCAACTTCTACGCGGCGCGCGACACATCACCAAACGCCTACTTATCACCAAATTCCTGGGGCTGGTCCGACTATTGGGGAAACCGTCAAAAACCGGTTGTCGCGGCACTGGCAGCAGCCAAGGCAGCTCCATAGGTGTGATCACCGGTTTGCTGCTCGGTATTCTGTTATAATAACCCCTTACAGGGAATTTTTATGCCAAAAACAGACTATGTTATTGAAGCCAAAAATCTAAAGAAATCATATGGAGCCACCGAAGTTCTAAGAGGTATAAACCTGCAGGTCGAGCGTGGCACCATGCTAGCACTGCTGGGGCCAAACGGTGCCGGCAAGACCACCACTGTAAGGATTTTGAGCACGCTTTTAACTTTTGACGGCGGTACAGCCACTGTTGAAGGCTATGACGTGATTAAGCAGTCTGACAAAGTGCGCAGGGTAATTGGTCTGACAGGTCAATCGGCTGCGGTTGATGAGCTGCTTACGGGGCGCGAGAATCTTATCATGATGGGACAGCTCTATCGCCTAACTCCAGCTAGCGCCAAAGCCCGTGCCCAAGAACTATTAGAAGAATTTGATTTAGTGAAAGCTGCTGACCGCACGGCTAAAACCTATTCTGGCGGCATGCGCCGGCGACTGGACCTAGCGGTAAGTTTAATTGCTACGCCTCCGGTAATTTTTCTGGATGAGCCAACCACTGGCTTGGACCCGAGATCTCGGTTAAGCATGTGGGCCATCATCAAAAAGCTTATGGAAAGTGGCACGACCATTCTGTTGACCACGCAATATCTGGATGAAGCGGATCAGCTGGCAGACAAAATTGTGGTAATTGACGATGGGCTGGTAATAGCCGAGGGCACTTCGAGTGAGCTTAAACGTAAAGTTGGTAATGATCGTTTAGAACTCACTTTTGCTGATGACAGCACTATGAATAAGGCACTAGAGGTTCTTGGTAAGCATGTGATCGATACCAACAATAAAGAATACACGGCCACCGTGGTGATTACGGACCCCAATATTGATGTGCGGCAGGTGCTGGTTACGCTGTCGGACCAGAAAGTTAAAGTAGAATCCATGGCAATTCATAAACCAACCCTGGACGATGTCTTTTTATCACTGACCGGTAAACAAAAACCTAAAGACAAGAAGGAGAAAAAGTAATGGCTGTTGAGCTAGTATTTGAAAAAAAGCCAAACTGGTTGCTATCGCTGAACGATTCGCGCTTGATGATTAAGCGTAGCGCTACGCATATTATCCGTAATACAGATCAGTTGCTGGGTGCTTTCTTTCAACCGATTATGTTTTTGGTGTTGTTTTCGACGGTATTTGGCGGAGCCATTTCTAAGTCCTTACCGGCTGGCATTAGCTATTTAAACTTTTTGATGGCCGGAATTATTGTACAGACGGTAGCCTTTGGGTCTACTACTACCGCTGTTTCAGTCTCTAACGATTTACAAAAAGGCATTGTTGATAGATTCAGATCACTGCCCATGGCCAACCTGGCAGTTTTAAATGGCCACGTTGTCTCTGACTTATTCCGCAACGTCATTTCCACCACTGTTATGTTACTCACCGGTTTGATTATAGGTTTTCGTAGTCATGCCAGTCCGCTACATTGGCTCTATATAACCGGCATACTTACACTGTTTACGTTTGCGTTTTCGTGGTTGGCGGCAATTGTGGGCGTGTTTGCCAAAAGTGTTGAAGCCGTCCAATGGCTGACGTTTGTGTTGATCTTTCCGCTGACCTTTGCCAGCTCTGCCTTTGTGCCAGCCTCCAGTTTTCCGCGCTACCTAAAAGTTTTTGCCGTTAACCAACCTATTACACAAGTTGTTGAGGCAGTAAGGGCTTTAATTCTTGGTTTATCGGTGGGCAACCATGCCTGGCTGGCTGTTTCTTGGAGCATCGGTCTCTTGGTTATTGCCATGCCCCTGGCTTCTTGGCTATTCCGCCGCAAAACATCTCAATAAACTCCTCTTGGCCGGGAATCCAGGCCATTATCCGACACGGGGACTGGTATAAGTTCAAGCTTCATTTCCATGGCAGACCTCCTTTTATTCCTAACCCTTTTTATCAAAATTAAAGACCTCTAAAGATGCCTTAGGGCTTTGAAGAGCTGTCACGCTTATACCCAGTAATATCCAAGCCCACCGCCGGCTCATCACCAACCGTCCAAGCATCGTGGCCGGGCGGGATGACCGATACATCACCCGGGCCATATTCGTTCTCTGTGCCGTCGTCCATCCTCACATGCAATTTCCCAGACAAATGATAGATGGTGTGTAAAACTTGGCAGCTCTCGGTCTTGACCAAGGGCTTGACGCTGTCTGACCATTTCCAGCCGGGCTCGAAGGTGGTCAGTCCAAAGGTAACTCCCTCAAGCTCTACCAACTCGGCTTTGCCGTTTGGGAAATGGCGAATTTCATCAGGTTTGTTGATGCTTTTTTTCTGCATTTTCATCACAATACCCCCCTTTATGTCTTTACTGCTTATAGTATATCAAGGGACGCGAGTGAATTCCTCTAGTAGCCGAATAACCACCGCAAAGTCCGCGTCTAGCTGACGGGCCATGCCGATAGCTGCTATCTGCTCGGCGGCGGCGGTTGCTGGCAGGGGAGTATTGGTGCTACGAGCTTGGTCCAAAATTAGGCCATAATCTTTGTACATATTAGCCAGCGAAAAGGCCACCGGATAGTCGTTGGCCAGGGCGTTTTGCAGTTTTATCTTCTGGGACGGCGACACCACAGCTGTTTCACTAAGCACCTCAATCATTTTGCGCTTATCCATACCCATTCTTTGGCCCAAAAGGAGGGCCTCAGCCAGAGATTGAGCGCCGAGTCCCAAAAGCGTATTGGTGACCAGCTTCATGCGCGAGCCGTCGCCAGCCGGTCCTATCAAATAAGCCGTCTTACTTATGGCCCTAAAGATTGGCTGGGCGTCATCAAAGGTGGCTTTCTCGCCACCCACAAATATAACCAGCTGGGCCGCTTCTACTTGCGGGGCGCTGCCCGAAACCGGGGCATCTAAATATTGCGCCTTATGGCTGGCAATAACTTTAGCTACCTCCGCTGCCGTATCGGGAGAAATGGTACTGAGGCTAATAATAGTCTTGCTCGTGCACTCAGCCTGGACTATTTGGTCAATAATTTCCCGGGTAGCCTGGTCATTAGAAACTGAAATACAAATATAATCCACGTTTCTAACCAACTCTGGAATGGTATCCGCCGCCGTGGCCCCTTGTTGTACTAAGGGCTTGGTCTTGGCTTTATCTCTGTTAAAGACCGTCACTCTGTGGCCAGCGCCCAGCAGCCGGGCCGCCATCCGACTCCCCATGGTTCCCATGCCAATAAAGCCAATTGATTTTTCCATAGGCTCATCCGTAGTTTTTCTATCGCACCGTCTGTAATGTAGAACACCAGTCGGGGGAGCGTCTATTAATAATGCCTCATACGGGAGTGAGTAAAAGAGTTGGCTGGCCATTGTGAACGAAGTTAGAACCTTATATACTGCGTCTATTAGATCGCATTATGGAAACTAACACCCAAAACATTCTAGACTTTTTCGAACTTGCTAACCACTATCCATCACCTCACAATGGCCAGCCTATAGAAGTCAAGCAACTAGGCCCCAATGCGTTTGAGCTGTATTTTCAGAAGGAGCGTGGGCTGCAAGCCGCCGAAGTCTCATTTCTTTTTAGCTATGTCACGATGGGTGTATTTATTTACCATCTTTCTTTGTGCGCCGAGGCATTAGGACACGAGATGAGCTATGAGCTGCAGTTGCCGCCGGTTGCGTCACTTAAAGGCAATGGTGCAGTGAAGTTTGCGTCCTGCAAAGTGAATTTTGCCACTATCAAACCAGACGAAGCATTGCGAAAGACATTACTTTTTCGTCAGACTTCACGTAAGAAATATTCCGAAGGTCTTGATGCAGCCTTGTCGCAACGGACTATTGCAATTGCGGCCGAAAAGCATATGCAGCTAGTTAAGATGAATCGGCCTGATACGCACCAGGCGATTTGGCTTAACCAACGAGCTGTCTTTGATGACATGTTTGATGATGCTGTAAGGCAAGAATTGAACCACTGGCTACGCTATAGCAAAGGTGAGAAGGAGACAAAGCGAGATGGTCTTGCGTACGACTGCATGGAGCTGAACGGCCGGGCCATGAAGTTTATAGTTAACCATTACAAGATACTGCACTGGCCGATTGTTAATAACCTACTCAAGAAATACTATCTACGGACTATGAGCGATAATAGTGATGCATTTTACTTACTCACACCGTTTAGTACTGAGCAAGAAGCCTACGATGTTGGGGTTGCGGTGATGCAGATTTGGCAGACAATCGCGGCCAAAGGCTATTATCTGCATCCATTTGGCACGATTATGAGTAATGTTGCAGCTCATGATGACTTTCTGAAGCTGGCGCATATAGACCATGAAGACAGAAGCAAAAATTTCTTGGTCTTTATATATCGTGCCGGAAAGTCTGATCCCCCACACAGCAGTTTGCGCATACCCATTAAGGATCACCTACTAAGGAGGCAGAGTGTTTGATTGGTTATATATCGCTATAGTTGCTACGCTTGATAGGATTATTTGGACTATTGATGTTGGCCCTTCAGTCCATAGGTTCTTTCTTGCCCCGCAAGTTGGCAATTTCCGGGTGTTTCTAGGTAAGGTCAGAGCGGTGCGAGTATATCGTTATGCGTTAAGGCGAGTGCCAGCTTATAGGGATTTTATGGGCAAGCAGCACTATGAAGGGCCGCGTATCACGGCAGGCGGAGCTCAGCTGCGTGACATACCAGAAATTGATAAAGCATCGTATATCAAAAAATACTATCTGACTGAAAAACTCACTGATGGCATCTTACCCAAAAAAGGGGTCATGCTCGACGAATCTTCGGGCAGCAGCGGCAAGCCAACAAGTTGGGCTCGTGGTGCCAAAGAACGCCGATTTACGCGCCGAATCATTCAGGTAGCGTTTAAGCACCTCATTGAGAACCAGGATGTAATCGTCATTAATACCTTTGCCATGGGTGCTTGGTCGACCGGTTTCAATACATCGCTGAGCCTGCTTGAAATCAGCCGCGTGAAGTCCACGGGGCCCGATCTTACGAAGGCAATTGATACATTGCTGGAACTTGGTCCGGAGTTTGCTTATGTAATTGCGGGTTACCCACCATTTCTCAAACAGATTGCAGACGATAAGCGTGTTGATTTTAGTAAGTACAACATCTCGGCCATTTACGGCGGGGAGGGTATCAGTGAGTCGATGCGCAAGTCGTTACTCAAGGTTTTTAAACAAGTTGTTGGCTCGTACGGCGCTTCTGATTTAGAGATTAACATCGCTCATGAGACAGATTTCACGATCGCTCTGCGCCAAGCGCTTATCGACGATGAGAAGTTACGCACTGCCTTGCTCAAGCAGAATCGCGGTATTATCCCCATGATTTTCCAGTACAATCCCTATGATTATCTGTTTGAAAACAATGATAAGGGTGAGCTGCTAGTAACCATCTGCCGCAAGGAAAACCTAAGCCCCCGTATTCGTTACAATATTCATGACCTCGGACATCCAGAGGATTTTTATAGCTTCAAGAAGAAGCTTAAGTCGCTCGGCCGCGGCGACTTGTTAAAACTAGTTGAATTAGACTTCGGGGTACTTTTCTATTATGGTCGTAGTGACCTATCGGTCGATTACTATGGCGGAGTGGTAGGTCCAGAAGAAATTCGACAAATCATCAACGCTAATGAAGACTATAAACAGAAGGTCGCGAACTTTAGGCTCATAAGCTATGAAGACAAACAAGACCAAAAGCACTTGTTGTTTGCCTTAGAATTGGCCGAAGATGTGCACATTGATGCGGTTGAAAAACAAAAGCTCCTCGATGTTATTATTGATCAACTGTTCGTGCTGAACTTAGACTTTAAAGCTGGCTATGAGATGGCGAACCATAAACCAGAGATTAGGATATATAAATCTGGTGAAGGTATCTTTGATACTGCCCATCAAAAAGTCAAAAACGATTACGTCTGGAATATCGACTATGACCGTGCTAATGCTGAAGGCGTTGTGTAGCACTACGGTGTAAAATAAAGACTTCTAGTCTTTATTGGCTGGTGGGGAGGACTCAAACCTAAGCACTCTTTATGGCAACGGTTGCCGGGTTTGGCAAGGTAATGGTAAAGGTTGACCCCTGGTTTGGTTTTGAGCTCACCGTAATTGAGCCCTGGTGCAGGTCAACAATTTTCTTTGACCAGTAAAGGCCCAGTCCGTTGCCGTCAACAGCGTGGGTAAGGGCCATGCTAACTCGAGAAAATTTCTTAAACAGTTTACCTATATCTTGTTTGGCTATGCCAATGCCGGTGTCGATTATGTTGATGACCTGCTCATTTTTATGGTTATTGAGCTGGATGGTGATGGATTGACCATCGGGGGTATACTTACTGGCATTTTCAATAATGTTTTCGAGGACCATGCGCATTTTGTCTTTGTCGACCAAAATTGTTGAGCGCTTACTGCTCGGCGTAAATTGCACGCTTTGACGGCGCATAGCAAAAATGGAGTGCTGATCTTGGATGATTTCACTGATCATGGTACGCAGATTTACCTGCTGCTTTTTAAGCACCACTTTACCGGCATCTACCTGCGCTACTTTTAGCAAGTCATTAACGATCTGAATTTCACGTTCGTTACAGTCGTAGGCCAAGCGCAGCAAGCGGCGCTGGTCCGGCGTCAAGGCGCCGGCGTAACTTTCAAGTACCATACCAACATATTGTTTGACACCGGTGGCCGGCGTTCTGAGTTGATGCGAGGCCAGCGAAATGAATTCGTCTTTGGCTTGATTTAGCGCCAGCAAGCGTTTGCGCTGCCTGCTCAGCGCAATGGTTCGTTGCATGAGCTTTTGCTGTACTTTGGCGGTCTCCAACCGTTCACTGACTACGGCTGCCATCACCATGAAGGTTAGCGCCGTTACCCCAATAAAACTCTGCAGTAGTAACAAGCCATGGCTCAGCCCCGGGCGGGCAAAGGGGCCAGAACCAGCAACCGTTGCCCAAATAGCTATTAACAGCACCAGGGAAGTAGCTGTCACTGCCCCGGGTTGCCCAAAGCGTAGTGCAATCCACACCAGGATGGGGAAGATCGGGAAGGCAAAAGCAAAGGCCGGTATGCCTAACCAGCCAATGCCCCAAAAGATCAAAATGCTCATGCCCACCAACAGATTCGTCAGAACAGCAATCTCTCCCAAATGTTTCTTTTCGATGGTTGGCCGCTGACTCCAGACCAACAGCAAAGGGGCTACCACCAAAACACCAAGCATGTCGCCGACCCACCAGGCCAACCACGTTCGGCCATATGTAGCTGGCCGTACCGTGCCAGCCAGCAGCAGACTGCTGACGCCAATGGTGGCGCTGACTAACGTGCTGCCAACGGCGGCTAAACCAATAAGCCCCAAGACATCCTTTATGCGTTCCAGCGAAGGCCGAAAGTCAATAACATGCCCTACCAGATAGGCTCCCAGCACGGCTTCCAAGGTGTTACCCATGCCAATGCCGATGGCGGCCACCAATGGCGCGCCAGTGGTCCAATTAACCAAAAAGGCAGCCAAAGCAATGCCCGGCCAAAGATCGAATCCAAAAATTATCAATACTGCTAAAGCTATTCCGGTTGGGGGCCACACCAGGGCGGCAAAGCCACTGACTGCGTCCAAACTCAGTCCAACACGAGCCGTAATAAAATAAACCGCCAGCAAAACGGTTACCTTTAGTAAGTAGCGTAAACGACGTTTCCACACAGCTTTTTATTATAACCGCTCATGCAAATTTTATGGCTGCAAAAGCCGGTCTAAAACCTTTACATATCTAGGACTTTGCTTGCAAAATAGAAAAGCGATTTCCCTCAGTGTCCTCAATGGAGACCCACAGGCCCACGCCGGGAATCATCTGCGGCTCAAGCGTGTGTTCGCCTTTTTGGTTCAAGCTACCGAGAATTTTTCCACCAGCTTCTTTAACTGCTTTTACAGCCGCCTGGATATCATCGACTGAAACAACTACCGAAGGAGCCTGGCTGAGAGGATCATCGGTTTTTTTATAAAATCCGCCGTTAATAGCGCCTTTGGTTTGAACCATACCATCTTTATCGGTTTCAGTCGTGTGGGCGACAACATAACCACCCATTTCTGGCCCCATTACCTCGTTTTCCCAACCAAAAACCGTTTCATAAAACTTGGCCATGCGTGCCTGGTCTTTGTAGCCCATCTCAAAATGTACAACCGGATTCATTTTACCCATAATCTGCCTCCTCTTTTAGTTCCTAATACATTCTTAATAATACGCTATAAGCAATAAAATTCGTATGCGCCGGTCAGCCCATTAGCACCCTGCTTGGATCTATAAGTAATTGACGCTTACTTGAATATCAAGTAACGTGGCTTAGGCGCTCAACTCGTAACAATTTCAATAGGAGAATACTTATGGCTAAAAACATCAAACTTATCGTGTACCCAGTCAAGGACTTAGAAGCAGCCAAAACTTTGTTTGGCAAATTTTTAGGGGTGGAGCCCTACGTCGATGGGCCATATTACGTCGGGTATAAGCAGGGTGACCTAGAAGTTGGCCTAGACCCCAACGGCCAAGCAGTCATCGGCTATGTAGAAACTGCCGACATCAAAAGCGACCTTCAGGCCTTAGTGGACGCTGGTGCAACGGTACAGCAAGAGCCCAAAGACGTTGGGGGCGGATTGCTCATTGCTCAGGTCAAAGATGCCAATGGTAACGTTCTGGGTCTTAGACAGTTGCAAAAGTAACTGACCAGCCATCGTGGCTGGGCATATCGGTCAGGAACCTTTTCGCTAAACGTACCTGAATCAGTTACCTATATAATTTAAGTTTTGACGAATATCTTACATCAATTCTGACTTTTAAAGAATACACTAAGGGAACGGCGGTTTGTAATGACAGTAAAGTTCATTACTTAATTCAGGGTATTTAACGCATCCATATCGGATCGGGGAATAGAAGCATAGGATGATTGATACAAAACGTGAACAAAATACTCAAAAGAAGCTTATCAATCAAGACAATCGTATTGCGGCACTCAAAAAACAGATGGTGTATTACAAAGAAATCACCGAGACTATTCGTGAGCCGTTCATTATTCTTAATAAAAACCTGAATGTCGTTACTGCCAATTTAGCGTTTTATCGTAAATTTAAAGTGAAAAAGAAAGATACCGAGGGAAAACAGATTTATGATCTGGGAGATAGTCAATGGGATGCGCCGGAACTTCGAGTGTTACTTGAAAACATACTACCTTCTCACAGGGTTTTAAATAACTATGCTGTTACGCACAGTTTCCCGTCAATTGGCACAAAGACCATACTTCTTAACGCCAGACAGGTTGATAGTAAACAGCTTATCCTATTGGCAATGGAAGATGTGACCACTCAATGGAAGTTAAAAATTGATTCGGCTGAGATGACGGAAAATTTAATCAAACAACGTGATCAACTCCAAGGACTTAACGACGCCAAGGATGAATTTATATCATTGGCCTCTCACCAACTTCGTACACCGGCGACTGCCGTTAAGCAATATGTCGGGATGTTAAGCCATGGCTATGTTGGGGAGCTTACGAAAGAACAGCTGGACATGCTCGGGGTTGCCTATAGGAATAATGAAAGACAGCTAGAAATCATCGAGGATTTACTCAGAGTAGCAAAAGTCGATGCCGGTAAAGTCTATTTAGACAAGTCTTCTTGTGACGTTGTGGTAAAGATAGAGGAAGCTATTAATGGACAGTCTATCTTATTCGAGAATCGAGGACAGGCTGTCATATTTGATAAACCTGACACAAAAATGATTGCTAGCATTGATCCAAAATTGATGCTGATGGTTCTTGAGAACATCTTGGACAATGCTGGCAAATACTCTCAGGAGGGAAAACCCGTCACAATAACTATTCATCAAAATAAAACGTATACGATAATTACTATTAAAGATCATGGAGTCGGTATACGCAAAAGTGATCAGAAGAAATTATTTAAGAAGTTTTCCAGGATTGATAACCCACTATCGGCGTCAGTGAAAGGCACAGGCCTTGGACTGTATTGGGCAAAGAAAGTGTTAGATCTACATGAAGGAAGCATAAAGGTGACCTCTAGCTTGAAAGCCGGCTCTACTTTTGAAGTTGTCACACCTACTGCTGCCAATTCCTCGTCTGGCGACTAATCCAGGGAGAGACTTATAAGAACTTTCATGCTGTACGTAGCATCGGCTGAACATGCCGTGTCTACTTTTGATTGGTTGTCATCGAAAAAGGTATTGTTATCTACTAAACTTACTGCTGTCAGTCTTTGCCTCAAGCAAGCGCCATAAGTATTGGCTAATAGGATTGCCTAACTCCTCGTGGAGTTTGTTGATATCATTAATCACTATTTCGTGGTCAATCGAGTCGACTAGGCCTTTATGCATCAGCCGTTCGAATTCTCTGCTGACAGTTTCCCTAGTAAGATTGATGGTGCTTCCTATTAAACTGTGCGTAAAAAGCTTATCGAGCCTAATCTGGTCTCCCCTCTTTTGCCCAAACCGTGCGCCCAAAATAACTAAACGGTAAACAAGACGTTCATTGGCTTTCAAGTATGCTAAGTTCTCAAGCAGGTCCGCAAAGGAGGTAACCTGAAACAATAGTTTTTCTATCATTGCATTTGAAAGTGCTAAATTGTTGAATATACCATCCAGGGCGAGGTTACTTGCAATACTATGAAGCTTCACGCTCGTGAGTGCTTTGTAAAAAATATCCCTGCTATTTGGGTTTACAAGCGGTAATACGGGGAATACATCTCCCCGGCCATAAATAATAAGGACTCTCTCGTTCCCCTCATTGTCAGTTGTAAATGCTTTGATATAACCGTGACCTATATAGTGTAGTGATTGACTGGCCGTTATATGGTCTGGGCTAAAATCATAACCCTTGGGATAAGTTTTTGTAAGCCCACTTCTAAAAAGATCGAAAAGCGTTTGGTATTTTGAGTGATTATGAGAAACCACTTGAGATTTGCCCATCTAGAACTACCCTTAGTTATGTCTGGTTTGAACCACTCTAATAGTAAGATATTATTCTTGAATCTACTATGTAGTTATTTGAAGGCCATTTTGGTGATTCGAATCACTGCTTTGTTGTTTATCTGCTAATAAGGTGATTCGAATCACCTTATTGTGAAGCGTCATTATATTATTCTGAATCGTAGCCAGAGGGTCTCGAGGCTTTATGGCCATAACCCCCAAAATAAAAAGGAACTTGTTACGAAAAAAATTCATATTTACCTGCTGGCAACCATGATGGTCGTTACTGTTGCGCTTGGTATCACCTGGCGGACTGCCGCACATGCTGCATCGACGCCGTCGTTTGGGGCAGCGGCGAGCTACGGTGTACTAGCTAACACCTATACCAACTCGGGGGCCGCTACCACCACAGTTAACGGGGATGTCGGATTCACGGTCGCACCAACGATTGCTCCGGGAGGTACACACACCAACTACGGATCTGGCTCTCCATATACTACGGCTGGCGCCGATCAAGATACTGCTCTGACTACCTTGAATAACCAGGCCTGTACGTTCACTTGGAACGCAGCAGTCGACCTCTTTCTCGATGCTACGCACGGTACGCCTGGCGTGTATACTCCTGGCATATATTGCAGCGTTGGGGCTATGAATGTAACCGGTTCGCTCACCTTTAATGGCAGCGGCACTTACATTTTTAGAGCCACCGGCGCACTCGGCACTACGGCCGGTATTGGTATTACTTTAGCTAGCGGGGCGTCAGCCTGCGATGTTTTTTGGACGCCCCACGCCACTACGCTTGGTGCCGGTACGAACTTCGCGGGTACGCTAATAGACAATGATGCCGTTACGGTTGGTGCTAACACTGCCTGGACAGGCCGGGCCTTTGCGTTTAACGGACCAGTTACAACCGGTGCTTCCAGTACTATTACTGTACCAGCATGTACACTTCCCCCAGCCACCCTGCATGTCGTTAAACGGGTGGTAAATAATAGTGGCGGCACTGCTAGCATTTCTTCGTTTAGCCTGTACGTCAAACTGGCCGGGGTCGATGTTTCTGGAAGCCCAGAACCCGGGACTGCTGCGCCCGGAACCTCTTATTCACTGGCGGCCGGCACTTATGTTGTAAGTGAAGATGTAAAGGCTGGATACGCCGCAACATTCAGCGGGGACTGTAATTCCAGCGGTAGTGTAACGCTCGCCTCAAGTGAAGACAAAACGTGT
This sequence comes from Candidatus Saccharimonadota bacterium, assembly GCA_028288965.1. Taxonomy (GTDB): domain Bacteria; phylum Patescibacteriota; class Saccharimonadia; order Saccharimonadales; family JAQGHD01; genus JAQGHD01. The sequence goes on from JAQGHD010000013.1 coordinate 15,184, forward strand.
ACAATCACGAATGACGACATACCCGTACCGCCGCTAATTGATGTAGTAAAGGTACCCAGCCCTCTAACTTTGCCGAGTGGTCCCGGCTCAGTGACATACGCCTATACGGTTCGTAACACCGGAACAGTGGCAATGAGCAACGTAACGCTGACAGACAATAAATGTAGCCCTGTGGGATTTATATCAGGCGATACCAACAATGATTCCAAGCTTGATATTAGTGAAACTTGGACTTACCAGTGCGTCACAACGCTTTCGCAAACCACCACAAACACAGCTACTGTCTCAGGCCAAGCTAACGGTTTCACGGCGACCGACACTGCTAGTGCAACGGTTGTCGTTAGCACGTCGCTACCACCCCCGTTAATCCATGTCGTTAAAATTTCCAGCACGTTGGTTGTTGCATCTGGCGGATCGGTTACCTATACCTATACAATCACCAACCTCGGTACGGCTCCTTTAAGTAATGTGAGTATTGTTGATGATAAATGTAGCCTCATGTCCGGTCCCTCCGGTGACAACAATAACAATAATATGTTGGAGGCTTCGGAAACCTGGACATATACCTGCCAGACGAATTTGATGGTAACTACTGTAAGTACCGCCATTGCCGAAGGAACCGCAAATAGTTTGACTGCCACTGACTCGTCCATCGTTACTGTTGTGGTCATACCTCCTGACGTGAAAGTTCCTGATAATGCGATACCTCCTCCTGCGATAGTAACTCCCGTAGACTTCAAGTAATCCACTTCCAAATATGCAGAAAGTCGAGTCAAAAGTCTCGACTTCTTACATGGCTTGGGTATCGTGGACAATGCTAGAACTTCACTGTTAAGCTTATAAGATGAAAATTAAGCGTATTGATCATATCGGTGTAGTGGTAAATGACTTAGCGGCCGCCAAGGAGTTTTTCCTAGATTTTGGCTTTACGGTTCAAGGTGAAGCCGAAATGCAGAGTGAACTGCTGGACAAAGTAACGGGACTCAAAAACGCCAAGTCTCGTATTGTCTTCCTGGAGGCGCCGAACGGGCAAATAAACTTGGAGTTGACCAAATTTATGCGTCCAGCGGACAAATCGGCGGTTCAAGAGAGTTTCATTTACTCGCACGGCATGCAGCACCTCGCCTTTGTTGTAGAGAATATTGAAGACATCGTAGCTACTGTGAAGCAAAAGGGCTATGAAGTTTTTGTCGACACCTACAATTATGAAAACATGTATAAGCTGTGCTACTTTCGCGGACCGGAAGGAATTATCATAGAATTGGCCGAGCAGCTTCAAAAATAACTGATACAAAAATAATGGCTCACCACGATAGAGGAAGTTATAACCGTAATCAAAGCATGATTAATCAATGAGATAACGACGATCACAAGTGGACGTACTTCAAACTTTTAATTACTTCAAAACGAAGCCTATCCTATAGTATTTTTGAGTACGGCAGCTGCGACAATTCGGCAATCCTTTGATGCCGCTGGTGTCTCGGAGCTGCAAAAATCTGCTTGCTCAAGAAGCTCTTGAGCTGACTTAATTTGATCTTCCGTATGTAGGCCTTCAGTGTCCGTCATTTGTCTAAACGAACGATTATAAGCTGTAGGTTTCTCGGAACCACGTTCGGCACACAATGCGTAGGCGAAGCATTCTTGTTTACATAAATCTGACATAAAACAAAAATACCACATAAGTGGCATTATGTCAAAATTGCCTGGCTCGGTGGGAGGGATTTGAACCGCTAGTAAATGTACATAAAGCTGCTGGCGGGTAGGGTCCGCTGCGTAATTTTCCCATAACTAGTGTAATTCATTTCACTTATAAATATAGTGCTATCTGGGTTGAGCTTCTCGACGTACACCACATGGTTCCCGCTTTGGCCTATGGCGCCAACCTTTGCTTCTTTTCCGGTGGGCATGCCTTGGGATCGTGCCCGAGAGATCCAGGTATAAGCATTGCCGAGATTATTAGGTAGATCAGGTCGTCTGGATTTGGCGTACCAGGTGCAATTACCGCGTGCATAGGTGTTAGCCTCGGTCTGATTATTAGGCTGAGGACTAACCGGAGCCGATTTGGGCGGCAGCGGTTTTTGAACAGCCGTTGTTGTAACTTTAGCAAATTGAGGCTGGCTGGACGCAGCAGCAAAGGATTGATTAGAAAACTTAAAATCGGTAACTTTACCTTGGGCCACATAATTTAGCAGGAAGTGAACTACTATTAAACTGCTAAAAAGAAATGCCACGGCCCAAGTAATAAGGAATGGTTTGATGGCGCTCAGCTCAGCACGCATTGCTTAACAGCATACGGCCTGGCTGCAATTGTTATTGTCGGAAATCTAACACTATTTGGCCGGGGACTCGAACCTTCCGAGTGTATCTATCTTTCAGCCGCAAGAATTATCGAGTACTGTCTGAAACTGGATCACCAGGTACCATAAGATCAAGGACCAGCAAACCCTTGCCGTACCACACCAAAAGATCACCAGTTAGCTCACGCCAAGTGGCGATATCATCTGGATCGCTAAGCAGCCCTTCGGCATAGACAAGTGAATCTCCCGCTTGTGTCTTTAACCACTGCAGTTTTTCTTCACTCGCAGTAGCTTGAATCTCTTCTGGGACAGTCACATCAGTCGCTGCTAGCATTTCCAAATAAGATTTATCTTTGTCACTTGTCGCTTGCAGCACATATTCGCGTGCTTGCTGATCTAAGGTGTCAACAGTTGTGGCGTACAGAGCTCTTTTAACTTCCAGTGATTCGTCATTCATTGACTACATATTGTAATGACAATGATAATTTGTCAATAATTTGGCTGAGCCCCATGGTCTAGAACAAGAATTTAATCTATACAATGTTGTATAAAGACAGCCAATGTGTTGAGTATTAGGCGAACACTTTTTTCATTAGCATAAACTGCTTTTGGATGAGCATCGCCTTGTTTTTGTCTGTATTCCATTAAAGTTGATTTAAGGCCATCGATAACTTTCTTCGATAACTGGTCATCGGGTAACTGCTTATTAGCAATCCCAGTTCGTATTAGGCCATCTATATCGCCTTTTCCAATTACGCTATTAACTTTAATCTGAAGGAAAGCCTGGAGAGCTGTTACGAGATGAGTGATTGCATTACTGTATGCTTTTTTATTACCTTTATGATACTCATTTATTGCGTCCGCAATCTCGTTCTGAACGGGTTCCCATTGTTTTCCAGCCAATGCCTTAAAGGTGGGCTCAATCACGAATTCCTCTACTATTTTTTCTTGTTTAGGGATAAAGCTTTGACGAGTGAGTCTTAAATTTACGCCAAAGTGTTCAAAAACATCGTTCACTGCGTTGCAAAAATGATCAAATGTCTCATACGCATCAACAATATTTTCGGGTGTGGGGTCGTTCTTGAGATAATATGACTGAATTAATGAATTAGCATACATACTTAGTAGCTCAAGCACTACGTTTTCATCTTGTGTTCGAATAATGCGAAAAAAATCTTTTGCAGCAGGAGTTTTGCAACATTCCTCATAGCCCCAGTTTGTATTATGGGGTCCTCCATGCTCAAAGAACTCTATCCCATAGACTTTAACTTTGTATTCATCGTTGAGTTGAGAAATGACATTGACGAAAATATCTTTGTCCTGCATCCAACCTTTCGACATAAGATGACGTAGGATTTTTGACTTATCTTCTGAATCAAGCTCATTCCAACTCCTTAGTTTCAAAGTAGGCCTAAGAATTTTCATAGCTTTTGGTGAAGTTTCACTCCAGAGTTTGAATTTATCAATCATTACAGTCTCCTTTGGTGTCCATCTTGGCTGGGGAGGAGGGATTCGAACCCCCGAATGCCAGGACCAGAACCTGGTGCCTTACCACTTGGCCACTCCCCAACAATAGCCTTATTTTACCCTAAAGTGTCGTTCAGGCTATAAAAGTGGAAATTATATTCTAACAGAAGGTGGCTAGGAAGGATCTAACTGACCAATTCAGGTAACTTGCTTATGCTACTGAATGCTAAGGGAGCATAGCGGTATGGAAAGAGATGATTTGAAGCCACCAGTGGAAGGTGTGCAAGCATATTATCAACCGGTCGAAAGGATCCAGGAGTTAGACGAACCGTACACCGGACAACCAGCAACGTCTACCTCATCCGAAGCTGCCGCGAAGGATGTGGTGAGGATGAGAGGACTACACATGGGGATGCTTTGGTGGAACGATGAGCATGTCTGGTTACGGTAACAGATTAATACTCAGTGACAGTTAATCAACCGTGTGCCGTAGAGTTATTAGTGTGAATAATTTTTAGGCGTAGCCGGGGAAGAAGTCGGTTTTGATGTGGCTGCTAGCGACGCCCAAGGAGTGGAGGTAGTCTTGGACGGCGCTGACCAAAGCGTGCGAGCCGGAAATGTAGTAGACTCGTTCGCTAAAGTCGGGGACTTGGGTGCGGATCATTTCGGCCGAGACAAAGCCGGTGCTGCCGCGCCAGTCTGGCGGGATGGTGTCTGTGTTGGTCAAGGTGTAGACGGTCTTCAGGCCCAGCTGTTGGGCGGCTTGGTTGAAGACGTCGGTATAGACAAATTCGGCCTGCGTTTTTTCGGAATACATCAGCACCACGTCACGCGGTTGGTTGGTGTCGAGTAGGTATTTGACCATGCTCCTAAATGGCGTGATACCAATGCCGCCGGCTATAAAAACCAGTTTGGTGGCTGGATCGTCTGGCAAGACAAAATCGCCACCCAACTGTCCGGCGGCAATCGGCGTGTCGCTGCTCATAGCCAGCAGGGCTTTTTTGTAGGTGCTGCCCTTGGGGTAAAACTTTACGCCTAGGCGCAAGCTGTCTTCTGTGGGTGAGGAAGCCAGGGTGAGGTAGCGGCGGTTGCCGCGGCTGTCCGCGCCAGGGTGGGGCAAGGTCCACTCCATGTATTGGCCGGGTTTGTAGGCCAGCTTTTGGTTGGGGGTAAAAATAAAGTCAAAAATGTCTGGCGCTAGGCGCAGTTTGGCTTGCAGCCGTGGCAGCAATTTGTATTTGGGGCTGACAATATAGGCAAACACGTTGCCCGCCAGCAGAGCCAGTTCTGGCGTGGAATACACGTGGCCTATGTGGATTTGCGGGGCAAACAAAGCCCCCACCAATACGGCGTACCACAGCCGCATGTTTTTGGTAACCGGGGAGGTCAGTGGCTCGGTTAGCATAATAAAGCCTAGGAAAAACAGAGAAGAGTGCAAAATGGTACGAGTGAGCGCTGTGCCCACGTGCCCGCTATGGATGTTGAGCAAGATGGTACTGGCCGCCACGGCGGCAAAAAAGGTTAGCGTCATAGATTCGCGCTGGACCTTACGCATAATCAGCAGGCCGCCAATAATCACAAACGGCAGTAAAGCGCTGGTGCCCACCCACCAACTGGCCGATTGTGCTGCTCCGGCTGAAGTCAGGGCCACAGCCACCGCCGCCGGGTTAAAGATATGTTTTTTACGAATGGCCAAGATAAACTTGCTGGCAATAGCCAGGCCAGCAGCGGCCGTCATAAACATTAAATCGCTCCGCGTGTGATACGGCGTAATAATCAGCGCCAAAATCAGGGCGGTTAAAAAGACCGATTCGTTAGCCACCGGTGCCTGGAACACTCGGGCAAAAATTTTGTTGGCCAGCCAGCAAATCAGCGTAATGTAGCCGGCACTAAATGCAATGGCCAGCGGGTTATACTGCAGCCGGCCCACGGCACTTAAGGCCATGGCGCCCATAACAATGCCCAGCAGCACATAGAGCAGCAGCCGGTACATGGTGATTTTGTTTAGGAAGTCATCTATATAATTCATGATGTCACATAGCTTTCAAAGCCGGTGGTCATGGTAGCAATGCCAGCCGGGTCAATGGCGTAGGCTTCGTAGCCTTTGAGTTTTTCTAAAAAATGGATGCCGCGAGTGCCCATGGCAAAAGCCGCCGTCGCAAACCTATCGGCATTATAAATGTCCGGACCAATAACCGTCAGCGAAATAAGTTCTTTGGCGGGCTCGGCTCGGCTTAGCGGGTTATAAATATGATTGCCGCGAATAGCCGTGCCGGAGGTGGCCACGCCCTGGCTGCGCACATTCAACACTTTAATGATCTCGTCGCGATTAAGCGGGTTACGAATACCGATGCGCCACGGCTTATTGCCGGTATTGCTGCGACTGACCTGCACATCACCGGCTACGTCGACGTAGTAATGTTTGTAACCTTTATCGGCCAGCAAGTCGGCAGCGTTTTGAATGGCCCAGCCTTTGACCAGGCCGGAGGGATCTAACTGGCCGTTATGCTCAATATCAAAGTAGCCATTGGTGTCGTGCTTGGTTTGTTGGCACAGCTTCATGATTTGCTTCATTTCTTGGCTCCACTTGGCCCGGGGCAGGCCGGCGTTGATCTGGGATATTTCGCTACTCGGCTTATAGGTGCTGTAGCGCTGGTCGACACGGCTGAAATAATCAAACACGGCCTGGAACGCCGCAGGCTTAGCGTGCGCATCATTGATCTCTACAGTTACTGGCATACCCATAATATCTCGGGTTTGCTTCATGTTAGGCTGCTTGGTTTAGGGCCGAGGTTAGCGACTGTACAAAGGCTTGACTGGTGTCGGAGGCGCCGGAAATGGTATTTACATGAGCACTTTGGGCCTGGATGGCTTCTTGCTTGAGGTAGGGCATGGCTTGCTGGTTGATGGACACCGAGTTTTCGCGGTCGTTGGGGTACTGCAAAAATATCACATCGGTTAATTTGCCGCCGCTGATGATGGCTTTGACCTGAATGTAGCCGTAGTAGGCATCGGCTGCGGTACCGGTGTAGGAACCGTCTTTATAAGTAGTGCCGCTGCTTGGCGTCGATGAGCTACTGGGCGAAGTGCCCTGCGTGGTAGTAGTCGGTGCAACCACGGCGGTATTTTTGCTATCCTGGCGCTGGGTCAGGCTGTAAGCAACAAAGGTTAGAATCACAAAAGCCGAGAGGCCGAGTTTTTTCATGGTGGAAGTGTTCATATCAATCAATTTAAAGATTTTTGCTTAGATTGAGCTTAGAAAAGAGGCAGTTTAACGGCGTGTCACGCTAAAGATGCCCTGGACTTCATCATGGGTGCGGTCATGAAAACGGATGTTGCTGGTTGTTGACACATTTTTGGATTGAGCCACGCTAAAAGTTTAGCACAAGGGTAGATAGGTGTAAGGATCCTCAACCTAAATGAAGGGAGCCTCTTGCGAGTCATGAGTAGTGTGCTTTTTCTGAACTGATGCTCGCCAACGATAGGTTGAGCTGAGGAACACCACAAACACAGATAGCCAAAGTACAGAGTAAGAAACGGTCAGGAGATTGTATTTTTGTAGAGCAATCAAGATTAAGACCAGCTTAAGCATAAGAAGGTAATAGCTCGGCAATGATTCAGAATATGGGTCGTTTCTGGTTTTTCTAAAGGTGGGTATAAACGAAATAATCTCGGCGGCGGTCACGATACTCAAGGAGACGACCGGTTTGCTGTTGAGCGCGATATAGAAAATAATGCCCACAATGGTAATGGCGAGGCAGACTTTATCCATAAAAATGACATCTTTGGTGCCAAACTTAAAGCAATAAAACAAAATAACAGCGTCCACTCCTACACCCAAAATGGTGGGAATTGCCCCTACACCCGCTCCGCCAATGAGCTGGATGTAAGCCACAATTGCAGTTATCAAAAAAATACTAATCCAAGTGTATAGATGTGGCTTGTTCTTACCTCGAAACATATCTATCAGATATGGAATATAAGCCACTAATGCGATAACCGTAGCTGCTGCCGAAGCAACGATCTTTATGGTGTGCAGCATTTCATTGTAAGAATATCACGTAACTTCGCTCCAGATGATCAGATAAGCATAAGGATGTGGTAGGCTAGAAGTAAGTATTATGGCGGCCAAAAAAACCAAACGAAGGGTGCAGGTAAAGGGGTTTTTGCTACTATTTGTGGCGGTTATCGTGGCTTTGGCGGCGCTGCTGCGCGGCAAAGATGTAGCGCTGTTTAATGCTAAAGGCGTGATAGCCCAAAAAGAGTCACACCTCATGATTTTTACAGTGGTTGTCTTGCTGGTGATTGCTGTTCCGACCTTGATGCTGCTTTACTTTTTTGCTTGGAAATACCGAGAATCTAATCCAAAAGCCAGACGCGCTACTGAAACGCAACATGGCAAATTCCTGGCGTTTAGCGTGTGGGCGATTCCAGGTATTGTGCTACTGGTGTTGGCGTCCAGCATGATTCCTGCCACGCATGAGCTTGACCCACACAAAGCCATCGCCGCCAGCGGCAAGCCGCCGCTGACTATTCAAGTGATTGCCATGCGTTGGAAGTGGCTGTTTATTTACCCCCAGCAGGACATCGCCACCGTTAACTATGTGCAAGTTCCGGTAGGCACGCCGGTGCAATTTGAGTTAACGGCCGACGACGCCCCTATGAATTCGTTCTGGATTCCGCATTGGGGCGGGCAACTATACGCCATGACCGGGATGGTCAACCAGCTGAATCTTATGGCCACTACCGCGGGAGATTATTCGGGTGGCGCTGCCGAAATTAACGGCGAAGGTTTTGCTGGCATGAAATTTACCGCTCGAGCCTCTTTAGACCAAGATTTTGACCAATGGGTGCTGGGTATTCGTCAGTCTTCAGACGTGCTCGATTCTGCGCAGTATAATAAGCTGCTGACGCCCAGCCAAAACAATCCCGCGGCCGTTTACTCTGGTGTTCAATCAGATCTATATAATACGGTTGTTATGAAATACGGGTCTCACGACCACATGGGGCATTAATGAAAGAACTACTAATTGGCAAATTAAACTGGCAGGCGCTGCCACACGAGTGGTTTACCCTTGGTGGAGCGGCAGCCTTGTTGGGCCTGGGCCTGTTTTTGATCATACTCATTACCCGTTTGAAGCGTTGGAAATGGTTGTGGAAAGAATGGTTGACCACGGTTGACCCCAAAAAGATTGGGATCATGTACTTTATTGTGGCCGGTTTTATGCTGCTACGTGGTGGCCTGGATGCCATTATGATTTGGCTGCAGCAAGCGCTCAGCTCCGGGGCTTCGCACGGCTATTTGTCTTCTGATCATTTTCAGCAAATCTTTACCGCTCATGGGAACATCATGGTGTTTTTTGTGGCCATGGGCTTTGTTTTTGGGCTTATAAACTTTATTGTGCCGCTGCAAATTGGCGCGCGTGACCTGGCTTCGCCCTTCCTGAACACCTTGGGTTTTTGGCTGTATGTGGGCGGGGTACTGATGGTAAACATGTTCTTTCTGCTAGGCGGAAAGTACGCGGCGACCGGTTGGCTGGCCGTGGCCCCGCTGTCTAGCACTCAGTTTAGCCCGGGCGTTGGCGTGGACTACATGATATGGGCTCTGCAGATTTCCGGCGTGGGGACCACGCTTGGGGCCATCAACTTTATCATGACCATCCTTAAGATGCGGGCACCGGGCATGAAGCTGAAGCACATACCGCTATTTACCTGGGGCTCACTGTGCAGCATGATCATGGCCGTAACGGTATTTCCGCTGCTGACCGCCACACTGTTTTTGCTATTTCTGGACCGCTACGCCGGGATGCACTTTTTTACTACTACAGGAGGCGGCAATGCCATGATGTACACCAATCTGATCTGGATGTGGGGACACCCAGAAGTCTACGTTCTAATACTGCCTTCTTTTGGGGTATTTTCGGAAGTCGTCTCGGTCTTTAGCCGCAAGCGTATTTCCAGTTATACCTCTGCTGTACTGGGCATGATTGGTGTCTCTACGCTGGCGCTATCGGTGTGGCTGCATCATTTCTTTACCATGGGAGCTGGGGCCGATGTGAATGCTTTCTTTGGGCTGATGACCATGATAATAGCCGTACCGACAACCGTATTGGTACTTACCTGGATTGCCACGCTGTACAAAGGCCGGATACGCTTTACCACACCAATGCTTTGGTTTCTGGGGTTTGTTGGCACATTTGCCGTTGGCGGCATGACGGGCGTGATCTTGGCACAGCCACCAGCGGATTTTCAATTGCACAATAGTTTGTTCCTGGTGGCGCACTTTCACACCATGGTTATTGGCGGCGTGCTGTGGGGTATTTTTGCCGGTTTGACGTATTGGTTTCCCAAAATCGCCGGCTTTCGGCTCAACGAGCGCATTGGTCGCTACGCCTTTTGGTGTTGGCTGATTGGGTTCTGGATGGCCTTTGGCCCACTCTATATACTGGGGCTCATGGGAGCCACCAGACGGCTGGATCATTACACCAATTCCAGCTGGCAGCCATTTTTCATTGTGGCCTTGCTAGGCGGGCTGGTAATTATGGCTGGGGTGGTGCTGCAAATTGTGCAAATCATTGCCAGCTTTATGCAGCGACGGCAACTGGCTGATACCACCGGCGATCCTTGGGACGGGCGCACCCTGGAGTGGTCTACGCCCTCACCAGCACCGTTTTATAACTTTGCTACCATACCTAAAGTCGCTACTCGGGATGCGTTTTGGGAAGCCAAGCAGTTGGGCTTGCCAGAGCGAAAGTACGAAGATATTCATATGCCGCGCAACACCGCTTCTGGTATTTACATTGCAGCACTAGCCTTTTTGGCTGGCTTTGGATTTGTCTGGCACATTACCTGGCTGATTGTTGCAGCCATGCTGGGCATTGTTGTGTGCGTAATTGCTCGGACATTCAATGAAGATACCGAATATGTTCTGCCGGCTCAGGAGGTAGAAAAGTTGGAGCACGAAAGGGCGCAAAAAGCGTTAGCTAGACACCAAGACATACACACCGACACATTTGAGGAAATGGGTTTGCGTGAATTTGTGCGGGTGGCCATAAAGTGGGTGCTGGATGTAATAAGGAATAAGCGATGGCGGACACTATGACAACAGAAATGACCCACGAGGAAGCCGCCAACAACCGGGCAATGTTCGGCTTCTGGGTCTACCTCATGACTGACCTGCTGATGTTTGGGGTGCTCTTTGCCGTGTTTGCCGTGCTGCACAACAATACGGCCGGTGGATCGTCGGGGCGTGAGCTTTTCAAGCTCAAGCTGGCATTAATCGAAACGTTCTTGCTTCTAACCAGCAGCTTTGCCTGCGGGCTGGCCATGATTGCTGCTCGCCAGGGTAACAAAAACCAGGTACTGGCGTGGTTCACCGTAACATTCGTATTGGGCGTGGCCTTTTTGAGCCTGGAGCTGACGGAATTTGGGCAGTTGATACATGATGGCAACACCCCTAGCAGCAGTGCCTTTTTGTCCTCGTTCTTTACGCTAGTTGGGGCACATGGGTTACACATAACACTCGGACTTTTGTGGATGGTGATCGTCATGGCTTATGTTCTGGCGCGGGGGCTTAGCTCATCCATGGTGCGCAAACTTACCATGCTGAGCCTGTACTGGCATTTCTTAGATATTGTCTGGATATTTATTTTTACTATTGTGTATTTAAGGGCGTTCATATGAGCCAAGAACACCCCGAAGATTCCCGGCCAAAGCGCGAACCTGGAACATTGGAGTCTTATATCATAGGGTTCTGTTTGTCCCTACTGCTGACGGCCTTGCCGTACCGTTTAGTAGTAACCAAGGCAGTCACGGGCAATACTTTGCTGGCCACCATACTTGGGTTTGCCGCCCTGCAAATGCTCGTCCAAATATTTTTCTTCCTGCATCTAGGGCGCGGGCCAAAGCCGCTATACAACGTAGTTTTCTTTGGGTCTACAGTCGGCCTTATTGCCGTAGTGGTTGGTGGCTCCATATTTATCATGAATCATTTGCACTACAATATGACCCCCACCGAGGCCTCTAATCAACTGGCCCAAGATGAGGGAATCTACCAGGTAGAAGGCACCAACACCGGGGCTTGCCAAAAGCTCAATGCTAAGCACCAAGTTACCATAAGCAGTGGCAAGATAAGCCCCATTGATACCAAGGCTCAGCTCTGTGACACCCTGACATTTATGAACGAGGACAGTGCGGCGCACGACATTGCGTTTGGAACCTACCCTAACCAAGACACCTACGATGGGCAGACTAAACTGATGTTAAGAAAAGGCGGAGGTATGACTATAACGCTTGACCGCTCGGGCACCTATCAGTTTTATGAGCATGATAATCCTAAAATAGCCGGCAGCTTCACGGTATCACCGTAATGACAGGGGTGCGATCCGTGAGTATAAGCCAGTCTTGTAAAACTTGCCTAAAGTGGTAAAATATTGAATGAATAGATATCGGGTCAAGCTAACGGAGGAGATCTATATGGATGTTAAGATTACTCAGGGCTTTCGAGTAGAAGACGGAACGGCAACTGTTCCTCTTGTTGAACAGTCTGATGATGCTGTTCGTGCAGCTTTTGAAGAAGCCCGAAAAGTCGGTGAGGCCCGAGGCCTTTGGATACCTGCTAGCGCTGGTTCTTTAGTTGTAGCCGAAACAGTTGAGACTCCCAGTATGCGTGATCAACTTCTAGCTTCTGTGGAGCAGGGCGTCGGTCTCTATGGAGGTGTAATTGTCAACATCAATGCTGGCCGAAAAGTTAAAAACCAAATCCCAATTATGAAGCCTAGTGAATATCGCGAAAGAGCCGAAGATTGGCTCACCGATAGTCGTTTAGCGGCAGCCAAACTATTACCTACATCGGAGGATCGACCATTGTTGCTCATACCAAGACTAACTCGTGCTGTCACAACCGAAGCAATTGTTGATTCTTGGAAGTCATCTGCTGATGGCAAGCTATGGACTTGGAGCGATAGAATGAAGTTTCTATCGAACTGGACAGCTGACCAGCTCAGTGGTTTCGATCCTGAACTCGAAGGTGAAGTGCCTTTTATAGTCTTGCCAACAGCCTATGACCAAGCTCGTGAAGGGACAGTTAAAAACCAACGAGATGATGTCGAAGTTCTTCAAGAAGCTTATCCAGAGCTTGATGTTGCTACTATCTTTGATGGTGCGGTGATAGCTCGTCGCTACAGCGGTGGTCGAAGAAAATGGCAAGACAGCTATGTCCGAGCCGTTAACTTGGATCCACACACGGTTGACGGTTTCGACGTTGTGCCGCGCGCCCGCGTGTACGATGATAATCACGCCGATATCGACGGCTCTGCCGTCGGCGTTAGCGATGCTGCTCGTCTGCGGCTGAAGTAACACTTTTTCCTTTTTCGAATCCTAACGACTGATATAAAAATAACGAAGAAAATAGATCTGTAGGGTAGTTAGGGATGAGGGATTCGAAAGCCTCAATCCTGGGACTAACACTCAGTAGCTTAACGCTTGGTTACGCTAAAAGTGCCTTGTACCTCGTCGTGCTCATGATCATGAAAACGGAAGTTGCCGGTTTGAACCAGGGTGACGGACAGGCTTTGGTTTTGCCTTAAGATTTTTTCGGTTACGCCGTCGTATGGGGTGTGGTTTTCGTGTAGTCCAAAGGCCATCGCGCGGACTGTAGAGTCTTGGTTTACGATAATCAGCGTATCGCACTGTTTGGCGTCAATATGATTGGGCGTAACAACGTCATTCTTTACGGTGGCAGTATAAGTAGCCCCGGTCTGATTGTTGCAGCTGCCACGAGCCACAGTATCGCTAGTAAGTTGCTTGTGGGCTACGGCGTGCACTCCAAACGCTACCGCCACCACCAGAATTACAAAACCAGCGCCGAGAGCAGCGTAGTTTAAAAGCTTTTTTGTTTTGGCCATCGCTTAGACATTTTAGCATATGCACCCGAGAGCCAGACCAGGGGGCTGGATTAGCATAAATATGATAGGCTAGTAATAATGTCCACCAGTACTTCCGTAGCCAAGACGCCTTTTTACGCCCAGCTGTCACTGGCTAAGACCTATTACGCCCTCACCAAGCCCGGTATTATTTATGGCAACTTGCTAACGGCCACGGCCGGATTTTTGTTGGCGTCAGCTCACGGCGTGCAATTTGGTTTGCTGCTGGCTACTCTAGCGGGCACGGCGTTGGTCATTGCTGCCGGCTGCGTGACCAACAACTTTACCGATAGGGAACTAGACAAAAAAATGAAACGCACCAGTGAGCGGGCCTTGGTGCTCAAAACCATCTCCGCTACCAGCGCCTTGATTTATGCTGGCGTCTTGGGCATAGCGGGCCTTACTATCCTGGCGCTCCTAACCAACTGGTTGGTGGTGCTGATTGGCCTGATTGGATTTATAGATTACGTGGTGTTTTACGCGCTAGCCAAACGTACGAGTGAACACGGCACCTTAGTGGGCAGCATTTCCGGAGCCACACCCATACTGGCGGGTTATGTCGCAGCCAGTGGTCGTCTTGATGTGGGCGCCTGGCTGGTATTTTTGATCCTGGCTGCCTGGCAGATGCCGCACTTTTACAGCATTGCCATGTACCGTCGTGACGAATACAAAGCCGCAGGCGTGCCGGTGCTCAGCGTGGTTAAAGGTATGCAAGTAGCCAAAAACCAAACCCTGCTTTACATAGTGGTCTTTACTGTGGCCGCCAGCTTGTTAACGGTGTATGGCTATACTGGCTACCTGTACTTAACTGTTGTCTTGGCCCTTGGCGTGTATTGGCTGGCAAAGGGCCTCAAAACCTATAGTACCAATCCAGCCAAATGGGGTAGACAGATGTTTCTGTTCAGCTTGGTTGTGCTACTAGTCACTTGTGTGATGCTTTCAGTCGGTAGCCGGCTGCCCTAAATCGTTAAACTCAGTGAAGCGGTAAAGATAATACGGTAAAACACCGTAAGTGTATTTTTGAAAGCTGACTTCAAGTAATTGATAAAAGTCATCTAAGTCCTCGATATAGTGCTGAACAATGGCCCGCTTCTCGGCTTCGGTTAAATCGTGGGCTTCTTTTTCATGATCTTCGCGCTGGCCATAGATATTTTTGAACGTTCCCTCAGCCATGAGATCGTTCGCTAAATACTGTGCCAAAAATTCTTTGTAGGTTCCGTTGGCCAAACGGAAATCTCTGTACCGGTGCTTTAGCGTTGTGTTGCCCACCAGTTGGCGACGGTCAGCCTCAAGTTCTAATACCTCAAGAGCGTTGCCCACCTCTAAATCAGTAGCGCCAGCTTCAGTAAGTTTGTCGGCCACATATCGCTTGTAGGCTCTTATTAACGTATTGGGGTATTCTTCGTCATCTTCCGTTAACGAGTCGGCCCAGTAACTAAAATGCTCCAGCATTTCCGAATCCGGCTCCGTGGCAGCATCAACCTTTTGAGATTCAAGATATTCGCCAAAACAGACAGAACCGGACAGGGGGCATTTGTACTCGGGCGTGCTGATGCTACAGGTGTCTACGTTGTCATGTAAAACAGTAGCCAATTCTGGCAGACCATCTATCCCCACATCATAAATCAGAGCATCAATGTAGTCTTGGGGTTGTTGCCAATCATCTGTCCACCAATAATAAACACCGAGCATTTCTAGTACTTTTTCAAACGTAATGTCCTCTTCGCCAAGTACTCGCTCAACAATAAAAGTCGTATCCTCGCGCTCCGGGTCTTCTTGCTCCATGCGTCAAGAATACGACTATACCGTTGCATATCAAAGCACAATCGCTACATAGGGAGGGCTTCGTAGACACAGACGGCGCCGTCTTTGCCGGTAACTAATGGGCAACCTTGGGCAATCTCGAGAGCGGTTTTCATGCTGTCAGCTTTGACGATGGAATAACCTGTCACTGGTTGTTCACGAACATCCATGACACCTTCAGCACTAACAGCTTGGCCTCCGTCGTTAAACGGATTGCCTGGATCTATCAACTTATCGCCAAGTTTTTCAAACCAGGCTCCCCACGCTTCATTGCTGCCACCATCGCTCTTACCGGCGTAGTATAAAAATACGTACTTTCCCATTGTTTTTACTCCTTTTGACCCGCTAGGGGGATCATTAATAAGACCTTTTACACTATTCCAGAATCATTCGCGCATCCTGGAAATATAATTTTCTAAGCTGGCGCTAGTACTAGAGAAACGCGTGTTGTACTGGCCAATCCAATCTTTGGCCAATTGTAGCGTTTTAGAATTAAGTGCCACAAAGTTAGTTCGGCCGACTTTTTTGCGAACGATCAGCTGGGCTTTTTCTAAGATACGGATATGTTTATGGATGGCCGGAAGCGACAGAGAATGATCTTTAGCCAACTGGCTAACTGTTGCTGGCTGGAGTGATAAATAGTGCACAATACCGCGACGCTTTTGGTTGGCTAGCGCCTCGAGAATCATATCAAGCTGGGGAGAGTCGTAAGGTGTTATCATAAAAGTTAACCTAGTGGTTAACTATGAATGACAGCCAGCGGCTTGTCAATGATTAATTGGCCAAAATATTCGTCAAGTGCTTAGTGAGCGAGTATAAGACTGCCCAGGCCCAAAAAGGCTAGGAAGCCAAGGACGTCGGTGGCTGTGGTAATGAAAATCGTGGCCGAGGCGGCTGGATCTTTACCGAGTTTTTGCATTATCAGGGGCACCATGGTGCCAAATATGGCGGCCACACACAAGTTAATCACCATGGCCATGGCCAGGACTATGGCTACCCGGAAGTCGTGATTAAAGGCAATAACGATACTAGCCACAATGACACCATTAATGAGTCCGTTAATTAGCCCCGCGCCAAGCTCGTTTTTACAAACAGCAAAGGCGGTTTTAAAATCCACTTGCTTTAAGGCGATACCGCGAACCATCACAGCTAGAGTTTGGGTTGCCGCATTGCCACCCATGCCAGCCACAATTGGCATGTACACGGCCAGTAGTACGTATTTAGAAATGGTGTCTCTAAAAAGTCCCACAGTAAAGGCCGCCAAAAAAGCGGTACCAAGGTTAATAATCAGCCAGCGGTAGCGATGTTTGACCTTGCGCCGGGTAGAGTCGGACACACCCTCTTCGTCGGAGATACCGGCAAAGTCATACAGGCTAGAAGCTTCGTGATCTTGCATCAGTTGCAGCACGTCATCCGAATAAATAATGCCAGCCACAGTGCCGTCATCGTTTAATACGGCTACTTTGTTGTGGGGATGTGAGCGAAAAATATCGAGCACGGCGTCGTGATCGGCAGCCGAGGAAATAGTCGGTAATCTTTTAACAAAGGGCGTAATTTTGGTGGTTTTGGCCGTAAAGCCCAACTCGTGCCCAGGCAAAAAGCCAGCCAGCTTTCCTTCTTTTAAGGCTAAAATCACCGGCAACCGCCCGGTTTTACGTTCATGCGATTTAAATTTTGTGGACACCGCCTCAATAGTGTCGTCACTATCTACCTGGATATAGTCGAGGTTCATGAGTCCAGCAGCGGTGTTCGGATCAAATTGTAATAGCTGCGAAACGGCTTCCTTAAGTTCTTCACTTAGGTGAAGCAAAATCCGCTCGCTCTTGCGTTTACTAAAGAGCTGTAATAGGTCGGTCGCTTCGTCTGGATCAACCTTGCTTAAAAGTTCGACGACTTCATCGTCCTCCAAATGCAGCAGTAAATCTTTTTTGATGTGCGGTGTCAGCCAGTGCAGTAGCTCAGTCTTTTTATGCTCGGACTGCTCACGGAAAAGTTCCACGCGCTGATCCGGGTGAAAAGAAATTTGATTTATAAGTTTTGTGAGTTTTCTATTTGGCATGGCTTTGTTAGGTGTTAATGGTTACTTAAAGTGTAGCATAGGCTAGATTTGGCACACCAAGACTCAAAAAAGTTTAAGGTTGCAACTAAGAGAATTTGTTACATACTGTAGATAATGACTGTTGAAGATGATCCCCTCGCGGGCAACTATGACCCGCAATTATTTAAAGCGTTTGAAGAAGAACTACAGCCCGGCAGTTTAGGCACAGCTGAAGCTGCAGCTCATGACCCGGGGCTATCGGACCAACGAGAAACAGCCGCAGACGTAGAAATGTCCAAACCGCCTCACCGGTGGCGTAAATTCTTAGGCCGCTGCGCCCTGATCGGGTTGGTCAGTGTCCCAGGTGTAGCCGTTGGCAATATGATTAATCCGGCCAACACTGTTATTGGTCCTCAAAAAGCCAAGGTAAGCCTAACGACGGATGCCACCAGGACGGTGGATTTTGGCGTGTTTGATACGATTACCTGGCCAACAAATTGGGCGGGCTTGGGCGTAAAAATAGATGTCAAAGGCTTAAAGCACAATCATCTTGACGATACCAGCTCAAACAAAATTATTTCTAACAAAACCGTGCAAGCTTATACCAACTTTATAGACGATGTCTCCCAAAAAGATCGACGCAGAATAGAAATTGATCTGTTAAAGCATGGCGGTAAATGGGCGGTGGGTTTAGACTCATTACTGCTATTTGGTTTCTGGCTGCCTGGAGTAGAGCGGCGGCGCAAATTTTACAATCATCTGCACCTTGACTCTAAAGTGGCTCGGACTGTCATAGCAGCCAGCATTGTGGCCACTTCAGCTGTGGGTGTAACCACTAGCGCTGGTTCAGCCAGCCCAGAAAAAAGCAATGTCAACCATGCGTTTGATGCCACGCCGTTGTCTGGCGCAACCATTCACGGAGAACTTCTGAATGCCCTGGTGAATAAGTATGCGCCCAAGGTTATAGAATATTTTAAAGACAATGATAGGTTCTTTAAACGTGCTCAAGAAAATCTAAAAAATATGTTTGCCAGCGCCAATTTGCTTGAGCCTAGTGATACTACTCAGCTGGCGCTGGTGGTTGAAGGCTTAAAGTGCAATACTGGTATGACTAAAATAATTGAAAAAGTAATTGGGCAGTATAAGCCGGCAGCCTATTGGAATGCCGGTGATGGGGTGGTAAATATTCCCGGGCTCGATGAGGCCTGCATCAAGAGTGAAGCTCAGCACACACCTCATGTTGATAGAGTCTTTGCGCCTGGCGATCACGACGCTAAGGATGCCCAAGCCACCTATGCTTCGCATGGCTTTAGCGTGTTGCAAGGCAAAGTGATAGAGAAAAATGGTCTGAGGATCTTGGGCGATAGTGACCCACGTATGAGCGTATTTGGAAATGAAGTGCTCTTGTCTCAAGATCCAGTGCCCACTCGCAAAGAGACGGTAACTGAGATGGGGCAGCGATTGGCGCGCCTGGCCTGTAAGGACCCTAAGGGCGTAGACGTGGCCCTAGTCAATGAACCGCATGCCGCTCTTGAGTTAGTTAAAAGCGGCTGCGTAAAATTAGCAATTGCCGGCACGGCGGGGCAACACATTATCTCTTCAGAGTCACAGCCAAAACAACCAGGAGCTCCCTACGTTTTTGTGGCGAGTGCTAGTGGCGCTGTCCAAGATAAACTTACGATTGGCAAACCAGAAACCACGGCCGAAATGATGGTAATTGAATTTGATAAAAAAACACACCGGCCGCTTCGCTACCAAAGTATTCGAGTTTTGCCTAATGCCTCAGTCATTATTGACGAGCCTGCCTGGTTGACCACGCCAGCAGCCACAAATGATAACCTGATTGTCCGCCGCCGGCGGGCCATCTGATACTATAGCTTCAGATGAAATTGTATAAATCTCCATGGCAAATAGTTGGGGCACTGGGCGCGCTGGTGTGCTTAGTAATTTTTATTCGCCACCCAAGTTTTCCAACGCCCGATAAACTGCTGATCTTTATGACGTTTGTTGCCATGATGTTTAATCAGGCACAAGAGGCTTTAAAGCGTTTGGTGCCGTTCGTGGGGTTGTTGGTCGTATATGAATCGTTTCGGGGACTGAGCGCGCACTTGAATAGTCACGTGCATTTTACGTTTATGGCTAATTTTGACAAAGTGATCGGTTTTGGCCAGCTGCCAACAGTGCGGCTGCAGCAGTGGCTGTGGCAGGGCCACGTTCAGTGGTATGATTTTTTGTTTTACATCATCTACATGCTGCACTTCGTCTTGCCGCTGGCCCTCGCTATTGTGGTTTGGAAAAAGCGAGACAAATTATACTGGCGCTACATGACTACGTTTATTGTGCTGTCGTTTGGAGGCTTTTTAACATACGTGCTCTACCCGGCGGCTCCGCCGTGGATGGCCAGCGACCAGGACTTTATTCACCCCATCGCGCATATCTCGGGATATGTCTGGGGAGCCTTGGGAATTCAAGATTTTCCGTCGGTCTATAACAAAATTTCACCCAACTTAGTGGCCGCCGTGCCATCGTTGCATGCTGCTTATGCCACACTCATCGCCATATTTGTAATCAAGTGGTTCAATAATCGTTACCGCTGGCTGGTGCTGATCTATCCATTTTTAATGTACCTAGGCACCATTTATATGGGTGAGCATTATTTATTTGATGCCCTATTGGGTAGCCTGTATGCCGCCGCAGCCTACCTGGTATCTCCCTGGATACTTAAACAAGTTGAGCAGGGCGGGCGGCGCTTAAAGCAGTGGGTGGCCGCCAAGTAGCTAGCCGTTGCAAAGCGGCCAGCATCTTGATACTGTGGCAGATCAGCTCCGTACATTAGGCGACGAAGATCACACGCAGTAGCCTCATTTTAGTCGGCCGTAAACAATCCAGTTAAGCGGGTGTGAGCGATTTGGTGATTACGCATGGCCGCACGCAATTGCGCTACTGACGCACCGGTCGGTAGGTTGAGGTTGGTGTCGAGGGCATAAAGATCAAAAATGTAGTGGTGGGTGCCGGTGCCAGCTGGCGGGCAAGGCCCAATGTAGCCTGAATTGTCGGTACCATTGGCACCTACAGTGGCTTCGGGCGGCAAGCGGCCTTCATCTATGTTTTGGGTACTGGCGCTGATATTCCAAACCGTCCAATGCGTAAAATCATTACCAACAGCGTCTGGATCATGCAAAATGAGCGCAAAACTCCTGGTCGCAACTGGTCGGCCAACAATTTGGAGCGGTGGGCTCAGATTCTCGGCTTTGCAGGTGTATTTGACCGGTATGGGTTTTCCATTTAGAAATGCCGGGCTGGTTAGTGTAA
Source organism: Candidatus Saccharimonadota bacterium (assembly GCA_028288965.1). Taxonomy (GTDB): domain Bacteria; phylum Patescibacteriota; class Saccharimonadia; order Saccharimonadales; family JAQGHD01; genus JAQGHD01. The sequence continues at coordinate 36,024 of JAQGHD010000013.1, forward strand.
AACCAGCGAAAGTTTGCGGCTTGCTTGCAAGATCATTCACTGAACCTCCTTTGTGCCTAAGCGTCAAGTACGCTATGGCTCCGCCTATGGCCACTATCAGTAGTATTCCAACAATAAGTAACACCCGTTTTACTCGTGGCATAAGCAAATATTATAGCGCGTTTTAGCTGTAAAACTGTGAACTAACTCTCAAATAATATTTAGCTTAGGACGTCAAAATCTTTAAGCTCATCTGGCAAGAAACCTTGATCTGGTTTAAAATTGGCTCGCCACTTATAGCCTTGGTTATAACCGAGGTTCTTCATAAGTTTAGTTGGTGCGTTTCGCAAGTGCAGGGGTACTGGCAGATCTGGGTGTTCACGAGCGGCGCTCAGCGCTTTGTTCATGGCATTGGCCACCGTGCGTGATTTTTGGCACTTGGCTAGCACTAGAGCGCAGTGAAACAAATTGTACTGGCACTCCGGCATGCCTATGCGTTCCACGGCTTGAAACGTAGCCACTGCTAGATTCAAAGCCGCCGAAGCAGCAATCCCCACGTCTTCACTGGCAAAAATCACCATACGCCTAGCAATAAACTTGGGATCTTCGCCGGCTTGCAGCATCCGCGCCATATAATACAGTGCAGCACTGGGGTCACTGCCGCGCAGGCTTTTAATAAAGGCGCTGACGATGTTGTAGTGATTCTCGCCATTTTTATCATACCCAGGCACCCGTTTTTGGGCAGCCGTCTTAATAACGTCTGGCGTGATAGCATCTTTGGTAAGTTGTAGGGCGAGTTCAAGATTACTGAGTGCCACTCGGGCATCACCGCCAGCCAGCTCCGCCAGTAGATCAATGCTTTTGGCCGACAGGCGTGCGGCACTTAATTTTTCTTGTTTAGCGGCCCGTTTAATAATAGCTACAATTTCCTCTTTGGTCAGCGGTTCCAGCACCAGGACTCGGCTGCGGCTCAGCAGCGGATTAATCACTTCAAAGCTGGGGTTTTCAGTGGTGGCGCCAATGAGGGTAATGGTACCGTTTTCTAGATGTGGCAAAAAGGCGTCTTGCTGGGCTTTGTTAAAACGGTGAATTTCGTCTACAAACAACACTGTACGCTGACCTAAGCGCTGGTTGGCTTCGGCTCGCTCGACCACCTTGGTGACATCGGCTTTACCAGCGGTCACAGCGCTGAGTTCCACAAAATCGGCGCCGACTTCACGGGCAATAATCCGGGCCAGCGTAGTTTTACCGCTGCCGGGTGGCCCCCAAAAGATCAAACTGGTCGGCTGCTTTTTGCTGACAATTTCATGCACAATAGCGCCCTTAGCCAACAGATGTTCTTGCCCGATAACCTCACTCAAACTTTGCGGCCGTAATCGCTCAGCCAGCGGTCTGCTCTCCATACTCATAAGTATAGAGGTTTCAGGACGATCTTAACAGGTAGTGGACTACTGGGCGCTGCGGTCTTTGTAAGGGGAGGGTGCTTTAATGGAAACACTTGTGAAGCTAAAGCTGGTGTCGCTGTTGCCGTCGGTATTTTTCATGGAAAATCGGTGGAGCTGGTAGTCTTTATCACCAAACCATATGTATGATGTCGTGTCGGTTTGAGCGGGGTCAACAATTTGATACTTAAAGCAGGTGACGCTATCACAAGCTTCTTTGCCGATCTTTTTGTATTGCGTCCGTTTGTCGGCGGCTTTGGCAGCCTCGGATTTAAGGTCAACCTTAAGATCATCAGCGGGATTGGATTGTGCTCCTGAGTCACTGTTTTTTGGATCGCGTATCCAAGTTCCCGTAGCAGAGTCACGGCTATAAATGTAGTTGTCTAGAGTAATTGCCTCTAAGACAACTTGGCCGTTTACTTTTGAGACGGTATGGTCATTGCTTTTGGCATCAACCTCTATAGATAGCTCCGAGGCGCCACTTTGCGCACTAGTGCCTTTACTCGTCAGCTTGTAAGAGCGATTTGCATAGCTAAAAGCACTGGCAAATTTACAAAAGTCCTTATCGTTGTATAGCTTGGTACAATCTGTTTCAATTTCTTTATTGGCGCTCGCAACCGGTGTTGCGGTGCTAGCTGTCGTCAAAGCGGCACTCTTTGGAGTGCTTGTTTTCTTATTGCCTTTCATGACGTAGTACCCAATGCCGGCTATAGCGGCAATGACGATTACAGCAAGTAAGACCAAAGCAACATGAGCCATGCCCCGATCATCTCTGCGAAGTGAAGTCTTCATTATTTTTATCCTGCTTATGTTTAATCTATGCAGCAATAGTATGTGCTTTGACGGCCACAAGCAAGCTATTTCACAGTTAAAAGTAAGTTTATAATAGTGATGATGGATAAAAATTCTTGGAACAAGCTGCTGGAGCCGGACTCTGTAACTGTGGCACCAACCTTACTGGGTTGTTATTTAGTGCGACAGCTCAATGGCCAGCGTGTGGTTGGCAAAATAGTCGAGACCGAGGCTTACCACCAGCGTGACGCGGCCAGCCATAGTTATCGCGGCCAAACACCGCGCAACAGCGTAATGTTTGGGCCGCCTGGCTTTGCTTATGTCTATTTCACCTATGGCATGCACTACTGCATGAATGTGGTCACTGGCCAGCCGGGCGAAGGCTCGGCGGTGCTGATTCGGGCCTTGGAACCGTTGGAAGGGCTGGAGCTGATGCAAGAAAATCGAGGCGGCAAGTCCGAGTCCGAGCTTACCAACGGTCCGGCCAAACTGTGCCAGGCGCTGGGCGTAGACAAACGATTGAATGGCCATGATCTGAGCGCGCCGTCCCTGCAACTGGTGCTGGGCTCGCCACTACCAACGAGCCGCATTGTCCAGACCACTCGCATTGGCATTCGTCACGACACCGACAAGCCCTGGCGCTTTTATATCAAAGACAATCCATTTGTTTCCAAGCTCTCGTAAGCCGCTTACGCTATACTATCTGCTATGGCCCATACTCGTTCTGTCTCTGACAAGCCGACCAACCTGACGGTCGTTGGCTGGGTGAGTGCTCTGGTAATTTTTATCTGGGCGGCGGCACTAAAAGCCAAATACGGCATACTCAGCGGCGAAGTTGGTTTGTTTCGGACCGTTAATAATTGGTCCGATGACTGGCGTTGGCTAATTTTGCTGATCACGCAGTTTGGCAGTGTCTTTGGGGTAGCCGTAGCGCTCATTGTGGCTTGGTGGCGCCATAGCCGGCGGTTGAGCATTCGCATTATGATTTACACCTTGGCAACTTACCTGGTTACATCGTGGCTGAAATTACTAGTCAACCAACCCCGACCGGCTGGGCTTATTAGCGGTGTGCATGAACGCGAAGTCGTGGTTATGAACAGTCTAGGCTTTCCGTCTGGCCACACGGCGACCGCTACGGTTATGGGCCTATTGATCTGGCCGGTTTTGCCCAAGCGCTGGCGCTGGACAGTGCCGGTAGCAATTCTAGCTGTCGCTATTTCGCGCGTGTACCTGGGTGTGCATACGCCGCTCGATGTGCTGGGCGGCTTTTGCATTGGCGTCGTAATTGTGGCCTGTGGATATATTATTGAAAAACTCGGCAGAAAAGCTTAAGCTAAAGTTGGAAGTGTGAGGCTTCCGCTGAGTCCCGATATTTCTCGGGACTCAATTTATTCATGAGAGACATCTGCGGTACAAGTTGCGCAGAGGCCCTGAATTTCTAGTTGATGCTCGAGCGGTGTAACACCACTCTGTCCGGCGAGGTTACTAATGTATGCTTCCAGTTCGGGACTCTCAGGTAGATTAATAAGCGCACCGCATTTCTGACAATTAAAGTGGTGATGATGATGGCTGAAGTTGTCGCTCAGTTCCAGTTTGTACTTCCAGCCAATTTGCAGGCGAGTAATAACGCCTAAATCACTAAATAGCTTGACGGTGCGATAGACGCTAGCTCGGTCTACTTTAGTTTGCAGCTGCTGGCAGAGTTCACGCATGGTGCGCGGCTGGCCACTATCGAGCGCTTCAAACACCAAACGCCGCGGCCTGGTGAGGCTATAGCTACGTTTGGCCAAAGTTTGTTGCAGGGCACTAACAGATGACATAGTTGCAACTTTAACACATATTGCGACAAATTTGCAATAAAAAGCAGTTACGGCTAGTCTTAAGAGTAATTACTCGTAATCATGGAGCATTGGTATGCATCGCAACTTGAGACGCCTGGTATTGCTAGTGGTCGTAAGCCTACTCGTTATTGCCGGAGCCTACACCCTGTGGCCCAAAGACTCAAAAACCGCAGCCACTAATCAGAGCTTTCAAGTGGTAGCCGGTGAAAATTTTTGGGGCAATATTACCGCTCAAATCGGCGGCACGCACGTCCAGGTGATATCTATTATTAGTGACCCAAGTACCGACCCACATCTGTATGAATCGGATGCCCGTGATGCGGCGGCACTCGCCAAAGCCAAGTTAGTCATTAAAAATGGGATCGGTTATGACGACTTTATGGATAAGCTTATGGCTGCTTCTCCCAACAAACAGCGCCAGGTTCTGACCGTAGGTGAGGTACTGCAGGTAGGTGGAGATAATCCAAACCCGCATGTGTGGTACGACACGCCGCGGATTCCGTCGGTGGCTGCCGCCATCGAAAAAGCTTTGGCGGCTCAAGACCCAGCTCATGCCCAGGCGTATGCAACCAATCTGGCTAGTTTTAATAATTCCTTGCAGCCCATTTTGGACACCATTAACCAAATAAAAACCAAATATCCTGGAGCGCCGGTGGCCTACACCGAGCGCGTGCCTGGTTACTTGCTACAGAACGCCCAGCTGAGCGTCAAAACGCCAAGTAGCTTTGCCGCGGCGATAGAAGAAGGCAATGATCCGAGTCCCATCGACACTGCTACAATGGAATCACTCATGACAACTCATACTGTTCGCGTTTTGCTTTACAATTCCCAAGCTACCAGCGCCGTAACCCAGCATATTCGTGATCTGGCACAGCAAAACCACATACCAATTGTTGGCGTGACAGAAACCATGCCTCCGGGCGAGCCTAATTATCAAACGTGGCAACTGCATCAGGCCCAAGCCTTGCTGAAGGCTTTGGGAGGTTAAATGGCACTCGCCGCCCCAAAATCTAAATCAAACGTTGCCAGCCAGCCGCTGTTGAGCCTGCATAATGCCAGCCTACGTTTGGGCAACCGCACCCTATGGAAAGACTTGAGCCTGGATCTTAAACCCGGTGAATTCCTGGCGGTACTTGGTCCCAACGGTGCGGGCAAGACAAGTCTACTCAAGGTGCTACTGGGCCTGAATAGCCTAAAGCAGGGTAGTATCGAGCTGCTGGGCCAGCCGCCGCACAAAGGCAACAGTCAGATTGGCTACATCCCGCAGCAAAAGGCTTTTGACAGAGACTTGCCGGTGCGCGGCCGCGATCTGGTTCATTTTGGACTTGATGGCCACCGCTTTGGCTTTGTGCGCCACGACCAAGCGGCTTGGCAACGGGTGGATGAAGTTATAAAAGAAGTCGGCGCCTCGGCCTACGCCAATAATCCGATTGGTCGGCTTTCGGGCGGCGAACAGCAACGTCTGCGCATTGCCCAAGCACTGCTGGCCAAGCCCGAACTGTTGCTCTGCGATGAGCCGCTGCTGTCACTAGATCTTAAGAGTCAGCAAGCCATTAGTGAGTTAATCGATTCGTACCGAAAGCGCTACAACACCAGCGTTATATTTGTGACACATGATATCAACCCCATCTTGTCCATGGTCGACCGAGTACTGTACTTGGTTGGCGGCAAGTGGGCAGTGGGTAAACCAGATGAAATTCTGACCACTAAGTGCCTGAGCCAACTGTATGGCACGCCGGTTGATGTACTGCGCGTGCGCGATCGCATTATTGTGGTCAATACCGTAGACCAACACGGCTCCAGTGGTCAACATCATGTTGGCGGGGGCGAGCATTAAGCCATGAACAATCTGCCTTTTTATCTGTCACAACCCTTCGCTCAACACGCTTTGTTGGCGGCTGCCATTGTGGCCATAATCTGCGGCTTCATTGGCCCCTTTGTGATTATGCGGGGCATGGCTTTTGCAGTGCACGGTACATCTGAGCTGGCTTTTCCGGGAGCTGCTGCCGGGTTACTGATAGCTAATAATCCTTTAGCTGGTGCCTTAGTTGGTACGCTGGTTTTTGCCACCATCATTGGTTTGCTGGGAGTTAGAGAGCGCGAGCGAGATTCGGTTATTGGCGTTATTTTGGCCTTTGGTTTAGGCATGGGCGTTTTGCTGCTCAGTTTTTATCATGGTTTTGCCGCGGAAGCCACTAGTATTTTATTTGGCAATATCTTTGGGGCTGGCAATGGCCAGCTATTGGCGCTGGTACTCATCGGCGCGGGCGCTACCTTAGCCATGCTCATTTTGTACCGGCCCTTGCTGTTTGCCTCGGTTGATCCGGACGTGGCCGAAGCTCGTGGCGTACCATTGCGACTGGTTGGATTGCTTTTTCTGCTGATCCTAGCGTTTGCCGTTACAGAAGCGGCCCAAATTGTCGGCACCCTGCTGGTTTTGAGCTTGGCTATCACGCCGGCCGCTGCGGCCCAAAGATTATCAGCCAGACCCATTATGGTCACCACCTTATCCATATTATTTGCTTTGATTGCCAGCGTGGGCGGCTTGCTGGTGAGCTTGGCCAATGGGCGGCTGAAAGCCAGCGTCTGTATTACCTTTGTCAGTTTTGGTATCTATTTGGCAGCCCGGGTGTTTAGTTACCGGTCCAGTCAAGCCGGACCAAGTCGTGCCTAGAAACAGCTCTTAAAACAGTGGTAGTTTTGTCAAATTGAGGTTACAATAAGGCTATGCTTATTGGGGTAATTATTTTGGGAGTGGTTATTGCCTTGTTGCTCGCAGGCATCATAGCAATGCTACTACTGCAGCGGCGCGGGCCAGGTGGTGCGGACGTTAGCGCCGCTTTGCTCAAACAAGACGTAGCCCAGGTGCATGATAGCGTCACTAAGCTCAAAGACGCCCTGCAGCTGCAGATAACTGACCGCATGGACAAAAACCAAGAGCTGATGCGAGAGAGCATCGTCAAGCAGTTTGCAGCCAGTGCCAAACTGATTACCGACGTCACCGAGCGCCTAACCAAACTGGACGAGACTAATAAGCGCGTGGTCAATGTAGCCGACGAGCTAAAGACGCTGCAAAACGTCCTGCAAAACCCAAAACAGCGCGGCGTGATTGGCGAATATTACCTGCAATCTGTGCTAGAAAACGTCATGCCGCCGGACCGCTTTCAGATGCAGTATAAGTTCAAGGATGGTCAGATTGTGGACGCCGTCATATTTCTGGACAAAAACCGCGTACTGCCGATAGATTCCAAATTCAGCCTCGAAAACTACAACCGCCTCGTGAACGAAAAAGACCCCTTGCGCCGCGACATCATCGTCAAACAGTTCAAAGCCGACCTAAAAAACCGGATAGACGAAACCGCCAAATACATCCGGCCCAGTGAGGACACCATGGAATTTGCCTTTATGTTTATTCCGTCGGAGGCTATTTATTACGATCTGTTGGTCAGTAAGGTGGGCAACACCGGCACCAGTGCCCGTGATCTGATCGAATACGCCTACCGCGACAAAAACGTCATTATCGTCTCGCCAACCTCTTTCATGGCCTACCTGCAAACGGTCATGCAGGGTTTGCGCGGCATGCAGATTGAAGAACAAGCCAAAGAAATCCGGGTACGGGTGGGCGAACTGGGCCGCCACATTGGCAGCTACGAACAACTCATGCAAAAGCTGGGCAGCAGCCTGGGCACTACCGTCAACCACTTTAATAGCGCCCACAAAGAGCTAAAGAAGATCGACAAAGACGTAGTAAAAATTGCCGACACCACCGCCAAGGTGGAGCCGCTACTGCTTGATAAGCCCAGCGAAGAACTCTAGATTGGTTCAATCAGGAATTTAAATACATTTGGATCAAGGTGATGAAGTCGCGCTGCCCACAAGACTGTCTTTTTGTCCAAGGGGCTAGTAATTTTGTTGTTATTAAAAACGTATCGCCCACTCAGCAGATAACTTGCTCCAAGCTCTGCTTTGTCTTCTAATTCATTAGTAAAACTATAGCTGGTACGGGTAACTGCCCTTGAGTAGAGGGCATCTATGCGCTCGCGATTACGGCGGCTGTGCCTAACCGAGCGAGGAATTTTATGCGCCATTGTCTCGATAGCATCGGTACTCATATATTTACTAGAGTGCTTATAAATATTGCCAGGATTGAGGCTAGCCAATTGGTTATCTCTTGAGGCACCCCAATAGCTACATTCTTTGAAATCGATGAGATGTGATAACTCGTGCTCGATATCAATTCCCCAAATCCGGTTAAGATCGACGAAAATAGATTGAGGATTTTGACTGCCTTTTACGTAAGCAGCAGTGTTTTTATCTTTCCCAATGGTGACTAGCTCCAAGCGAGCTAAGTTAATCTTTTTTATAAGCTCAGCTGGTAACAGGCTAAACGATTCAGCAATGTTATATAAATTTGCCTTTGCAGTTGGGTTGTCTGCTTCGTTTACTGTCGATCCATGAGCATAATCATAATGAGAGCCTGTATCTAGGCGTAAATCAACTCCATACTGTGTTAAAAAGCTGTGAATATGATTGAAGTAATCTTTGAACGGACGTTTGTAGTCAGGATCGTTTATAAATTCAGCAACTATTGGTGTGAAATCATATACTGTCAGACCATATTTTTCTGCTAATTTGGCTCTTGCCTCATCACTCAGAGTAGACTCAAAAATCCGTTGCCGTTTCCAAGCATTGGGATTTTTTTCTTAATCAACATTACCTGTATCAATAATTGTCGCCGTAGGATACGGTGCATTCACTGCTTCCGTTACCGCGCTATAGTCATTTGTATTTGGTGAAATACAGTATTGTCGCCCTGGTAGTTCCGAAATTAGTGTTCGTTCAATATGATCAAGTGGCTCAGCATGAACAACAGTTGGCAAATAAGAAGAGCCCAGCATGAGTAAACCAAGCCCAACGCGCCACATTCTATCAGCATGAGCAGTTGATTCGTCTACAAGGTGATTCTGTAGAGCATATTGCGCCTCCGGTGATTGCATAGTAGTACAATACAATAAAATTACTAAATAGTCAACTCTACAGGCTTAAAAATGATCGCGGACGTGACTAAAGCTGTAGTCCCAGCTGGCGGTGGCTTTTTTGTGAGGGTTAAAGATGCCTTGGGGATCCATGATGTGCTTGGCCTCCTTGAAGAAATCCAGCACCTCGTGACCATACATTTCCTTCAGCCAAGGGCCCCGCACCAGGCCATCGTTATGTTCACCGGACAGTGAACCATGGTAGCTCAGCACCAGTTCGTTCACGGCTTTCATGGCTGGCTGCAATTTGCGGCGTTCCCGCGGATCTTCTAGTTTCATCAGTGGGATAATGTGGAAGTTGCCATCGCCCATGTGCCCGGCCACCGTGGCAAATAGTTTGTAGCGCCGCACGATTTTGCGCAGTCGCGGCAAAAACTCTGCCAAATACGGCGGGTTAACTACTAGGTCGTCAATGAATGGGGCGGTGTGCTTGTCTTTGACTTTGCTTCTAAGCAGTTGAAAGCTGTAGCGGCGCATCAGCCAAAACTTTTCGGATTTGCCTTCTGTAGGATCTTCTTCAAAGCCGTTTATTTCGTAGCGGGCCTTGAAGTGCTTGAGATCTTTATGCAGCGCCTGGACTTTGTCGCGGACTTCTTGCTCGGTGTCGCCATTAAACTCCACCATCAGGATTAGTTTAGGAATGCCGCGCAGCAGTTGCAGACCATCAGGAATAAGGGTGATCAGCAAGTGAATAAAGCGCTTTGGTCCCAGTAATTTTAAGAAGCTCGGCATAAAGCGGATAGATAACCACAGCGTTTGATCATCAAAGGATTCAAAGGTAGCCGGCTTGTGCTCCAGCACCTTGGGAATCAATTCGCCGAGATCGTTCATATTATGCATAAACAATACTAGCAGCCCAGAATGGGCCCGTTTTGGGACGAGCCTAAGGTGAATATCGGTGGTTAGTCCCAGGGTGCCTTGGGCGCCCACGATGAGTTTGGTCAGGTCAAACACGCCGGTTTCACGGTCCCAGACATCCCACAAGTTATAACCCGTGGAGTTTTTACTTACGTGCGGTTTGGCGGCTTTGATTTTGTCATAATTATCGTCTACCAGCTTAAAGATTTTGCGGTAAACGTCGCCCTCAAAGTCCTTTTGCTTAAGTTTTGTTTGCAGGACCGGGCCTTTAAGCGGTTTGACGGTCCGTTCCACGCCGTCGGCAAAGACAAACTTTAGCTCGGTTACAAAATTCTCGGTCTTGCCAAATTCCAGGGATTTTTCACCGCCGCTATTGTTATTGACCATGCCGCCTATCGTGCAGAGGTCTCGGCTGGCCGGGTAACTGGGCATCAGGGCGTGGTGCCTCAGTGTGGCTGCTTCGAAGTCGCGGTAAAAGACGCCGGGCTGGGCGTGGCCATCGGTGGCCGAGACGTGCTCGATCCGGGTAAAATACTTATTAAAGTCCACAATGATGGAATCGTTAATGGCCCCACCGGACATATCGGTGCCGGCGCTGCGGGCGGTAAGGCTTAGGTGCGGTTGCTGTTTTTTAAGCTGAGCGACCATGGACACAAGGCGTTGAACATCTTTGGCATCGTGCGGAAACACGACCAGCTGTGGCCGAATTTCAAACAGGCTGGCATCGTGGCTATATTTTTCCTTGGCCTCGGCAGAGTCGTCAAAATCACCCGTAAAACCGGCTGCCACCAGTTTTTGTTTGAAATCATCCATTTATAAAAGTTTAACCCGCCACTCAATTGCTAGCAAGCCGCTAACGCTTACGGTACAATTGTCCATAAGATATGACGGCTCATCCCAAACACGTTTTAATCGTCGGCGCTGGCTTTGCTGGGGTAAAAACAGCTCTGGACTTATGTGACGACGAGCGTTTTAAAGTTACGCTTGTCTCAGACCGGCCTACCTTTCGGTACTACCCCACGCTGTATCACACGGCTACCGGCGGATCAGATCGGCAATCCCATATTCCACTGACCACTATTTTTAAGGACCACCACGTAGAAGTGGTTATCGCTAGCGCCAAAAAAATCGACCGAAACAAAAAGATTTTGACTACCGCTGACGGCCAAAAGATCAGTTACGACGTTATTGTTTTGGCCCTAGGTGTGGTAACTAATTACTTTGGTATCAAAGGGCTCAAGGAATATTCGTTTGGCATAAAGTCCACCGAAGACGCCACTGAACTTAAGCACCATTTGCATGAACAACTGATTAGTCAGCACCAACCAGACCTTAACTACATTGTGGTTGGGGGCGGTCCGACCGGCATTGAACTGTCTAGCTCATTGCGGCCCTACTTAAAGCGAATCATGGCCAACCACGGTATTCGTCACCGAGCCATTCATGTAGATTTAATTGAGGCAGCGCCACGTTTGCTGCCATTGATGCCTAAGAAAATGTCTCGCGTGGTTAGCCGTCGGTTGCGGCGCCTGGGCGTCAAGCTATACCTGGGTCAAGCCGTACAGGGCGAAACGGCCGATAGCCTGATGGTCAGCGGCAAGCCAATCACCAGCCACACAGTTGTTTGGACAGCCGGGGTTACCAACCACCCATTTTTTAGTGCGAACGGTTTTGATATTACTGCTAAGGGCAAAGTGTTAACCGATCAATACCTGCAAGCCAGCCAAGATGTGTTTGTTTTGGGCGATAACGCCTACACCAAGTACAGCGGCCTAGCCCAAACTGCCGTGACCGATGCCAAATATTTAGCCAAACAGCTCAAGCGCCAAGCCGACGGCAAGGTAATGCGTGACTATAAGCCTAAACGCCCCATTTATGTCATTCCGGTGGGGCCAAACTTTGCGGCCGTGTTATGGGGCAAAGTAGAACTTTACGGTTGGTTAGGCTGGGTGCTGCGCGAAGTGGCTGATTTTGTAGCTTTTCATGACATCGAAAAACTGCTGCCGGCCAGCAAGCAGTGGCTGAGTGAGTTTGACGAACAAGACGACTGCCCAGAATGCGCTAAAGCTGGCGCTAGCTAAGCAGGTCAATCATCAGCGCCGCGGTCCAGGAAAAGTTATCAGTGCCAGCCGGGGAGCCGTCAAGTGGCGAAAAATATTCATAAAATCCGCTTTGACTTACCAGCTCTAGGCTGGCTTGACGCACGGCTGTGGCTTCTTCTTTAAAGCCATAGCGCTCTAAGCCATCAATAATTAACCAATTGGTATTAATCCAGGTTGGGCCTTGCCAATAGCCATGATCTTTAAACCATGGGGAATTAATTGGCACACTCGGTACTGGGTACTTAGGGCCATACAGCTTACGGCTATGTAGTAGTTTGACTAATTGAGCGGCACGTTCTTTAGTGATAGATCCAGCGTACAGCGGCATGAGGGTACCAATACTCGGCTCTTTTATTAGCTTATGGGTCACAAAGTTACGGGGGTAGTATTGTTCGCTATAGGCGTCCCAGAGCTGCTCCAGAGTTTCTTCGCCTTTGCGCATGCTTTCCAGCAATTCTTTAGGCAGTTCGCGGTCGATTATTTTGGCAATACTGCGCAAATGGTGGTTAGCTCGAATAAGTATGCAGTTAAAGGTGAGGTCTTCTATGGCAAAAAAGGAGTGGGTGAGGATTTTGTCTATGTCGTAGGCTTTGCGTCGCAAACGGTGCTGGACCGAATATAATCCCAGCGCATCGCTGGTATTTAAGCGCTGGCCAGGCATGACGTAATGTGTGTCGCGGCGGAGCAGGGTAAGGGGCTTATCCAAGCCGAGCTTACTTATCATGCGAATCCAAAAAGATAGTTGGTGATCGTGCATTTCCTGCATCCACGGTGGGGTGTTATCTAAGCCGGTTTCCCATGGATGTACCTGCAGTACCAAGCCCTCGCGGTGTGGGTCGCGCTCGCGGTATAGCCACTCATGATATGCCAGTAGCGCCGGAAACATGGTTTGGTACCAGGTGCGCATCTCAGGCTTGCTGAGTTTTTTGCCAATGCGAACCACGGCTTCGGCCAGCATGGGCGGCTGAGTAATACCGCTGGTAGAAAAGTGATCAGGAGCGTACGGATTCAGCCAGCTGCGCCAGATGTTTCTGTCGCGCCAGTGAGCTTCCCCTTCCGTAAAAATTTGGTGAGGCAACATGCCATTGGCCCATTGTCCACGGGTGAGACTTTTTAATTCTTTTTGTGCACGCTCCATATCGAAGTGGCGCAGCCCAATAGCAATAAAGCAACTATCCCATAGCCATTGGTGTGGGTAGAGCCTATCAGCCGGAATGGTGTGGGTCTTACGCTCATTTTTTTCCAGAACTGCTTTGGCCTCTTCGAGCAGCGTCTGGTTATTCATGGCTTTAGTATACATGAGCTTTATGGTAAAGCTGCTTATGCTTGCGAGCATTCTGTAGACTGCTATGCTAAGACTAAGCAAAAAGGAGGGAAGATCATGGCAGAATTTAGTGGCACGATAGGGCATCTAGATGAGATTGAATCACCTTGGGGAAATGCTGGCGGGGTAGTCAAAACGCTAGAAGATGTTGACCGACTTTTATCTGATTTAGCAGTTATCGGTAGTTCGTAAAAGCAATAGGAAAATCAAAGTCCTGGCCCTTAAGTAGCTGCATGACGGCTTGCAAATCGTCCTTTGCGGGGCTCATAACTCGCACGCTGTCGCCCTGAATCTGCGTTTTGACCTTGGGCAGCTTGTCGCGGACCAGTGAGGTAATTTTCTTGGCTTTTTCTTGGTCTAGGCCTTGTTTGAAAGGCACTTCTTTAGTGGTCTGTATATTGTTGGTGGCTGACTCCTTGGTATCGTCTATGACTTTCTGGCTTTGGCCGCGGGTGGCCAGTTTTTTACGGACAATGTCTAAGATGGCATCAATTTGCCAGTCGCCGCTGCCGGTAACTTTTAGCCCGGTTTTATCGGCATCCAGCCAATCCAGCGCCGCTGGAGTGTTCTTAAAATCATAGCGATTGTCTATTTCGCGCCGTGTCTGGTCAAAGACGTTGTTCATCTCGGCCTTGTCGTATTCGCTGACTACATCAAAACTAAAATTTGCCATAATCTTATTTTAACTCCAAATGTTGCACAATGTCAGTGTGGAGCGTCTGAATGTTCTCATAGGCAACATCACTAACATCGGGCTGATCCACTAAGCCTTGATCAATATACGGCAGTTTAACGTCCGCTTTATGGGCTAAAATGAGGCGTTTTTTAGCGTGAAAAGCAAAGCCCAGTTCAAACTGCTGACCGGCTGAGATTTTTTCACCAATAAGAGCCACTATCACATCTGATTTAAGAATTTCATCGATATCTTGGTTAAAACCTTCGCTGGGTGAGACATTTTTAAGTATCCAGTTATCTGTCCGTGGAGCACAGAAAACTTTATGACCAGCCTCTTCCAAAACTGCAATAACCGCTTCTAGATCATGCCGATAGGCAGCGTTAACACTACCGTCTGCAGAAATTTCTGATGAGTATGAGACCGAGAGAAATATGTTCATGGCTTATCTGGTACAATTTAGCATAGATTATGAGTTATCAGAACAAGCAAATTGCCGAAGTTGCGGAGCTTTTAACGCAGCGTGTCCAAGCGCTCAAAGATAAGCACACCATATTACGTGCGATTGAGCTTAAAGCTTTGTATGACCAAATCCCCACGCTGCCACCCGCCGAACGCGGCAGCTTTGGCAAAGAAGTTAATGCGCTTAGAGCTGAGCTGCAAGTGCTCGTCGAAGCTGGTGCGGCCGAAACCCAAAAATTACCGCCAATTGATGTCACGGCGCCGTTTGACGTTAATGTGCCGCCGCTCAAGCGCCCGCGCCCGGTAGATGCTCGGGTGGGCAGCATCCATCCGCTGATGAGTGAGCTAGAAAGAATCCTAGACATCTTTGCTCGCATGGGCTTTGCCGCAGTAGAATCTCGCCAGCTAGACGATGATTACCACATGTTCGAAACACTGAACTTCCCGGAAGGTCACCCGGCCCGGGACGATTACGACACTTTCATGACCACCGAAGGCCTGATTGCCCCGGCGCATACCAGCACTATGCAACACCGCGTGCTCAAGCAGTACAAGGCTAATTTGTTGAATGACCGAGCCATTAGCGTAGTAATTCCTGGCCGAGTGTTTCGTAACGAAGACCTTGACGCTCGCCACGAGCACACCTTTTACCAATTGGAAGGTGTCTACGTGGACAAAAACATCCATGCTGGCCACCTAATCGCCACCCTCAAGACGTTTCTGCAAGAGTATTACGAGCAGGAGCTGGAGGTTAAGACTCAGCCATTCTACTTTCCGTTTACCGAACCGAGCTTTGAATTTGCCCTCAGCTGCCCGTTCTGCCAAAAGAAGGGCTGCAATGTCTGTAGCTACAGCGGCTGGATAGAACTATTGGGCTGCGGCCTGATTCACCCTAATGTGCTCAAAATGGCCGGCATTGACCCCAAACTCTACACTGGTTTTGCCTGGGGCGGCGGCATCGACCGACTAGTTATGATGAAGCACGACATAGAAGACATTCGGCATTTTGAAAGCGGCCGCCTAGACTTTTTGAGGCAGTTTTCATGAAGGTTAGCCTCAATTGGATGGAGCAAGTCTCGCCGGTCAAGTTGGCACCGGATGGCATTGATACGTTGGTAGAAAAAATCGGCGCCCAGTTGGGTGCGGTAGAAGAAGTGGTTGACCTCGGGGCCAAGTACAAAGGCATTGTGGTAGCCAAGGTGGTTGCTTGCGTCAAACACCCCAATGCCGATAAGCTCAGCCTCTGCCTGATTGATGACGCTGGTGTAACCAAGCACGTCAAACGTGACCCTAAAGGTCTGGTGCAAGTGGTTTGCGGCGCACCCAACGTCAAGGCCGGCATGTTGGTGGCTTGGTTGCCCCCCGGCGTGACGGTGCCCAGCACCATAGATAAAGAACCACTGGTGCTCGAGGCCCGGGATATTCGCGGGCAGGTTAGCAACGGCATGCTGGCTAGCGCCCACGAGCTGGGTATTAGCGATGACCACAGCGGTATATTAGAAATCACCGAACCTGGCGCCAAGCCCGGACAGGCCTTTATGTATGTCTACGGCCTCAACGATTACATCATTGATATAGAGAACAAAATGTTCACTCACCGCCCGGATCTTTTTGGGCAGCTGGGCGTAGCCCGCGAGATTGCCGGTATTGAGCACCAAAAATTTAGCTCACCTAAGTGGTACAGTGGGCAAAACAGCTTTGTGACCAGTGAAGATTCTAAAATAAAGGGTCTAGAAGTAGTTAACGAAGTACCGGACCTCTGCCAGCGCTATATGGCCATCGTGGTTAGTGGGATAAAGGTTGGGCCCAGCCCCATGTGGCTGCAAAGCTACCTTGCTCGAGTCGGCATTCGCCCTATCAACAACATCGTGGACATGACCAACTACATAATGATGCTGACTGCTCAGCCCTTGCACGCCTTTGATTTTGATAAAGTGGCCGTCAACGGCAAGGCCAAGATTGTGGTTCGCAATCCGCGGAAGGGCGAGAAAATGACGCTGCTAGATGGCCGCACTATTGAACCGCGCAAAGACGCGGTGCTAATTTGTGATGCTGATAAGCCGATTGCACTGGGTGGAGTCATGGGCGGCAGTGGCTCAGAAATAGGCCCGAACACCACGCGCATCATTATAGAGTGCGCCACTTTTGATATGTACAACATCCGTAAAACGGCCATGGAACACGGCATTTTTACCGACGCCGTTACGCGCTTTACTAAGGGCCAGTCGCCACTGCAGTGCCCGCCGGTACTCTATAAAGCCGTCCAAATGACCAAAGAGTTGTGCCCCGAAGCTATGCCCATTGGCAAGGTAGCTGACCAGTACAAAAAATTGCCGGAGCCGGAGGCCGTGGAAGTCACCGCCGAGTTTATCAATGCCCGACTGGGGCTAGAGCTGAGCGCCACGGAAATGGCCCAGCTACTAGAAAATGTGGAATTTGAAGTGGATCACAAAAACG
Source organism: Candidatus Saccharimonadota bacterium (assembly GCA_028288965.1). Taxonomy (GTDB): domain Bacteria; phylum Patescibacteriota; class Saccharimonadia; order Saccharimonadales; family JAQGHD01; genus JAQGHD01. Next base: position 52,990 of record JAQGHD010000013.1, read on the forward strand.
GCAAACTCACTGTAGCAGCGCCGTTTTGGCGGACGGACATTGCTATCCCAGAGGACGTGGTGGAAGAAATTGGCCGGCTGTACGGCTATGATCATCTTCCGCTAGTACTGCCCAAACGTGATTTAACCCCAGTCAAACCCGAACCGCTGCTGAGCTTTAAGAGCCAGCTGCGTCATGCTCTGCGCCGGGTAGGCGCCAATGAAGTCTTGACCTACAGTTTTGTCCACGAAGAGTTACTAAAAAAAGTCGGCCAGGATCCCAAGTATGCCTATAAACTCAGCAACGCCCTTAGCCCGGAGTTGCAATATTACCGCCTCAGTTTGTTGCCCAGTTTGTTGGAAAAAGTGCATCCCAATATTAAAGCCGGTTACGATGAGTTCGCATTATATGAAATAAACAAAGTGCATGATAAGTCCCAAACCGATAAACAAGGTTTGCCTATAGAAGATGAACGCCTAGCGCTGGTCTGGACCGCCAACCCCAAGGCTGCCGCGGCCACCTATCATGGTGCAGCCTACTACCAGGCTCGCTTGTATGTAACTGATTTGCTGCAAAGCTTAGGCATTAGCCCCGTGTTTCAGCCACTTGACCAAGTAGCTAAGCAAACTGTCAGCGAGCAGCAGTCAGCCTTAGCCTTTGAACCCACCCGGAGTGCCTATATTAAAACAGCCAACGGTGAGCCCATAGGCCTCATTGGCGAGTTTAGGGCTAAGGTAGCCCAGAGCCTAAAACTGCCAAACTTGACTGCTGGCTTTGAGCTTGATACGGCGCTGCTTATGAAGTTGGCCAATCCGTCCACGCGTTACCTGCCAATACCACGTTATCCCAAAGTTACCCAAGATATTTCCCTCAAAGTTCCAACAAAATTAACCTATCAGCAAGTGTACGATTTTGTCTGGAACGAACTAACTAAAATTCAACCGCCCGACACGCTGCCAAGCCTTAGTCCGGTCGACATTTATCAAAGCCAAGATGATAAAACGCACAAGAACATAACGCTTCGTCTTAGTATTGCCTCATATCAACGAACGCTCACCGATACCGAAGTTAATGCGCTTTTAGATCAAGTTGCGCAGGCTGCCAAAACCAAGCTTGGTGCCGAACGACTTTAATGAAAAAGCTTTTAAAACCAATTGGCCTTATGGCGCTTGTGATCGTAAGCACGTTTTTGCTGATGGCGGGCCGAGCTCGTCCCGCCCATGCCAATGTTAATAATTTTGTAATCCAAAGTTTTCATGGTGACTACACCCTGAGTAATGATGATAAGCAGGGCCGTCTGCACGTTCAGGAACGTTTGTCTGTGGACTTCTCAGACTATAATCATGGTATTTTTCGGTCCATTCCCGAAACCTATAAAGGCCAAAACCTACACCCGCATGTGACATCGGTAACAGATATAGCTGGCCACCCATGGAAATTTACCAGCTCAACCAGCAACAGTAACTTGGTGTTAAAAATTGGTGATCCGGCGCATGTGATTAGTGGATCGCAAACCTACGTCATTACCTATGATCTGCGCAATGTCATGTCTTTTTATAATGATCACGACGAGCTGTATTGGGATATTAATGGTGACGCCTGGCAGCAGCCATTCAATAACGTGACAGCTACTTTTCAACTGCCAGAGGGCCTCGTGGCCCAGCCTGGCAAGCTGGCTTGTTATACCGGTAGCTTTGCCAGCACAACGCAAGATTGCAATGTTGCATTAAATAGCCAGATACTTATTGTTAAGAACAATAAAAGCTTAGGACCCCAAGAAACCCTGACTGTTTTGGCTGGTTTTGATAAGGGTGTCTTTAAGCCAGCCACTCGTCTGGATTGGCTGCGCGAAAATCTAGAACCGGTATTGGGTATTGGTTTGCCGCCACTGCTGGTGGGTACCTGGGCCTTTAGTAGGTGGAGACGCTTGGGACGAGATTTCAAAGGCCGCGGCACCATTATTGCCCAGTACGAGCCGCCGGATAAGCTTAGCCCGGCCCACGTCGGCGCGTTGATCGATTATAAGCTGGATAATCGGGACATTTCGGCCACCATTATTGATCTGGCCGTCCGTAAGTACCTACGCATTATTGAAGAAAACAAGAAAATGATCTTCAAAGATCAAAAAATTTATTCCTTCGAACTACTCAACAGCGATTACACGGCGCTTGAACCGCATGAGGTAAAAATTATGAAAGGCTTATTTGCGAGTAGCCAGCAGGGCGAAACAACTAGCCTTACTAGTCTTAAAAATAGTTTTTATACCATCGTAGGCAAAGTCAAAGACGATGTTACGGCAGAACTTATAGCCGGTGATTATTTTCCCAGTGATCCGGCCAAAGCGCCACGTACGTTATTGGTTGTAAGCTTTCTCTTAGTTTGTGCCGCCATCGCTATTCGGCGCTGGGTGAGCATTGGTTTAGTGCTCAGCGCCCTTATTTCTTCTGGCTTTGCCTTACTTATGCCTCGGCGTAGTGCCAAGGGCGTGGCTGCTAAAGAGCACATAGAGGGCTTAAAATTATATATGAATACAGCGGAAAAAGATCGTATAAATATGCTGCAGAGTCCTACTGCCCCGTATGCCGAAAAATCAGCTGCGCCCAAAAAGTCAGTAGAACTTTTTGAAAAACTTTTACCATACGCCATTGTCTTACAGGTCGAAAAAGGCTGGGCCGAGCAATTTAAGGACATTTACAGCCGGGCTCCAGACTGGTACAGCGGCAACTGGAGCACCTTCAATGCGATTTATTTGGCTAATAGCTTATCAAGTGGTGTCAGCGCAATGGGCACCAACTTTAGTGCTCCAGGCAGTGCCGGGGGTAGCGGTTTTAGTGGTGGTGGCTTCTCTGGCGGAGGTGGCGGTGGTGGTGGAGGCGGCGGCTGGTAATTGCCGACTGGCTTTTTTGAACCTCTTGACAATGCTTCTGTAATAATTTATGATAATCCAGCTTTTAGTGAGACTTTTAAGTCAAATCTAAGACGAACTTTAGTACAGCAGTATTTCAAGATAAACCAATTCGCTTCTGCAAAGGAAGTGGGCGCCGTAAGGTTGTCGCTGGCGAGAGCCGCTCCGATACGCCACGCTGGCACGACTACGCATGCGCCCGCTCGCGGCAGCCCTCGGTCCTGTAGGACAAACCCTAGCTGGGACGTTCACACGTCTCATGTCACGGACCGAGGGCGCCGCGCTCCAAACCAAGCAGAACAATTTCCCCAGTCCGGGTGTGTGATGATGTTCACCCCTGCCTCACCGCCCGGACTGGGCTTTTAAGAAGAATTGGGGTTAGCAGCACCGCGGCAGCAGATTATGACACGACGCTTCATTGCGTTGTAGACAAATC
>JAQGHD010000005.1 GCA_028288965.1 Candidatus Saccharimonadota bacterium
AAAATAACAATGTTGCCGGGCTGCCCTGGCACAGCCGTGTTGGGGTAGTGCACAACAGCGTGCTGAAGGGCTTTTTGAAAAGCACCTTGATTGACCACCGATTGATCAAAATTAATTGGTGCCGTGACATTAATCTTATTGATGGTAATTTTTGGAGGTGCATTCTTATCAATATTTGAAGACGCCGTTTGGTTATCCAATGAAGAGACATGAGCGCGCCGGGAGTACACCCTATAGGCAATCTTGCCGCTGATTAATGAAGAGTTAAAGAAGCCAAATACTGCCAGGGCCACAAGCAGCCCAGCCAACGGTGGTAGCAGGTGCTTAGTAAAGCTCATCCGCACGCGGCTGTTGGCTAGCTCTTTAGATTTTTTGGCAGACTTGGTTGATTTAGTCATCGTTATATATTATAGAACATTTCATGAATTATTGCAATACTCTTGCTTCCCTGGAGTCTAATCTGTCACCAGAGCTGGCTCAACAACGTAACGGCGAGTAGTGTCGTTTTCCCATCGGCCATCGCTGTGTCTAAACTTCCGCAGCAATATTACTTCGACAAAAGCTCGCAAGAACACCAATAAGCTCACCCATCTAAACATATAGATCTGCGGAAAGGCACTCACCACATCCCAACGTTTGGTGCGACTGGCAGTCAAAAAGGTAATGATAAACGTCACAAAAACATCCACCACAAAGGCACCAGCCACTACTGTTGTACTGTGCCGAGTAATCGCTAAATAGGGTATCCAGACAAGGTAGCTGGCAAAAAATATCAAGTTTTGCAAAATCTGGTAGCTAATATAGGCATCGATTGGCGACAAGCGTCGGCCAATTTTATAGCGGACAATGCTCTGTAAACCACCGCGATTCCAACGTGTAATTTGCTTGGTGTAGTCTTTTAACGTCTTAGGGTCCTGGGTGTAAGCCACAGCATTTGGGATAAACTGTACGCTGCCCAGTTTTTTACGATGCAGCTGCATGGTCACATCAAAATCCTCGGTCAGTGATTTGTTATCAAAATCAACCGCGGCAAACACATCCGCTCTAAAGCAAGACGTTGGTCCGGGAATAACTGGTACTACATTAAGCAATACCTGCAACCGTCTATGGATTTCCATACCAACGGTATACTCAAAAACTCGGTACTCGCTGACTCGTTTGCCCGGCAGGCTCCGAACATAGCCAGTTGCGGCAGCATTTTTAACCCGCAGTGCTTTTCTAAAAACCGAGAAATAATTGGGTGCGAAGGCTCCGTCGGCATCAGCAATATGAATCCAGCGATAGCACTCGGTGAGCTTAAATCGTTTAGCGGCCTTGGTAATGGCCAGCCCTTTACCGCTGCGCTGCACCCGAATAACGTTGCCAGGAGGCAAAATAGACTTGGCGATAGCGCTGGTGAGGTCAGCAGAATTATCGTCTACTACATATATATGTTCACTTTTCATGCCGGCTGCAATGGCAGATCGCAGAGTGTTGCCGATTACTAGTTCTTCATTATGGGCAGAGATAAGCAAGCAAAGCATTGGCTTGCTGGTCCGCGGCGCCCGAACCTTGGAGGTCTTTTTGACCGCGCGGCGCAGCACATTAACGGATTGGGTTTTGGCCTTTCGGCGAAACAACTTCATTAGTGCGCTCCCTGCTGAGCGGTATAGGCATTTATAACCTGGTTTACCGTGGCACTACGCAGCGGACTATTACCGATCAGTTTCATTTGTTGCGCAAACTGATCTGGTGTGACGGCGAACTCCTCGTTACTACTATCAATCTGGTGGTAGGTCAGCACCAGCCAACCATTGTGCGTCCGAGCGGCATCAAGCAGTTTCTGAATATCTTGTAACTTTGTATTTTTACGAATTGAATACGACACAAAGTTCATGGGGTCAAAGTTGGCCTTAGTGTTAATGGCCTCCAGTTCACTGGAAGCTGGATCGCCCTCGGCATTTTTTTGTGACCGATAATACTTACTAATAAAGTTGAGTGTGTGGGCATTATAAGCGCCATATGGCGAAGTAAAATCAGTAATCTTAACTCCGAATTCTTTGTCTAGCAGTTGCTGCGAATCATATAATTCGTGCTTTAGTTGTTGGTCGTCAAGCATCGTCAGATCAGCGTGACTTATAGTGTGGGCGGCAATATCGTGTCCGGCACTTTGCAAAGAGTGCAGTTGGGCCAGCGACATGTAACCATGGTTACTGAAGGTGTCGGTAATAATGTAGTGAGTAGTATGGAAGCCATTAGTCTGCAGGACCGGCAAAGCTTTGGTGTAGACCGATTCCCAGCCATCATCAAAGGTTATGGTCACAACTGGTTCAGCAAAAGGGGCCAGTGGCTGAGCGGTTTGATCAATAGTGCGAGGCTGCAGAGCAGCCACTTGTGTAGTTTTTCGGGGATCTTTGTCTCCCGCCAGCCCTTTAACAAATTGAAACGAAGTGAATAACGGTAGCAAAACTACCGCCAAAACAAAAACTGACATTATGGTTTTGGCTATTTTCTGATGAGCTTGACGCTTTTTCTTACTCATAGCTTCTCCATAATGTCAGAGATTCACGCTTAGGTAGCGACTTAACGATTAGCGTAGGCGTACAAAGCGCCCCACGTCAAAAGTCCAGCAACAACGGCAATTGCCACTGTTACAATCGTGTTACCACCGGTGTTAGGCAGTACTACTGCACCAGCTACTACGCTGGAGGTTGTAGCACCTAGAACTTGTCCTGTACCACTCATAACTTCCTCACTTCTTATTGTTACTAAAATACCAGCAAATTATAAACTCTGTAGGCTTTTATGTCAAGCATTAAATTATATTTTTGTTCTTTACGCAATTTCATGTGTTGTTAATGTTTTTGCTTATGCTTACCCCTGATGAGTATCTGTCTAAAATTTGACAAATCTAACGAATAAATGTAGAGTAACAATTAATTACATATAACTGGTGGGCAGTGGAGCGTGGTACATGATCAAGAAATTTGCCCTCTTTTTATCAACTATTTTCATAAGTTTAGCCTCTTTGTTACCGCTGGCGACGGCAACTGCTGCCGGCCCTAACTTAATCGTTAACCCATCTGTTGAAATTGCTAGTGGCACCCAGCCAACTGGCTGGAATCAGGACGTATGGGGCAAGAACACCACTACTTTCTCGCATAACACTGCCGAAGGCCACAGCGGCACTAAAAGCCTGTACATAAACATGACCAAGCGAACGGGTGGTGATGCTAAATGGTATTTCACTAATGTACCGGTTAAACCAAACACCTCCTACACCTATAGCGAATTTTATGAATCAAACATTAAGACAGAGATTGACGTAGCTTACACGACTGCGGCCAACACTGTTTCCTATAATAGCCTGGGAACTCCTGCAGCCGCCCCTACCTGGACTGCGGCCACCACCACCTTCACCACCCCGGCTAATGTCCAAAGCTTGAGTGTTATGCACATCATCAACCGAGTTGGTTGGGTACAGACCGATGACTTTAGCCTGGTAGAAGGAACTGGTGTGGTCACACCACCAACCGCGCCGAGCGTCTCTATTACTGCACCTGTTGCCAACGCTACTGTAAGTGGCGCTGTAAACATTGATGCCAACGCCAGTGATGCCGTCGGCGTAGCCGGTGTCCAGTTCAAGCTTGATAACACCGCTTTAGGCGCCGAAGATACCACCGCCCCTTATGGCGTTAACTGGAACACCATTTCTGCCACCAACGGCACACACACCCTAACGGCTACCGCCCGAAACTCCAGTGGCCTCACGGCTACTGCCACCGAGACCGTCACCGTTCAAAACAATGTGGTTACTCCTCCGGGCAATAACCTTATCCTCAACTCATCACTCGAGACCACCAATGGTACCGCCCCAGCCAGCTGGTTATCCAGCAATTGGGGCAACAACACTTCTGCCTTTAGCTATCTAAACACCGGCCACACCGGTAGTCACAGCGTACGAGTTGACACGACCGCTTACACAGGTGGCGCTGCCAACTGGTACTACGCAGAGATTCCAGTGAGTAGCGGCAAAACGTACAAGTACGAGAACTGGTACCAAAGCAACGTTGATACCGAAGTTGATGCGGAAGTTACCATGACCGATGGCAGCGTCCAGTACTTTTGGCTTGGCACCGTGCTCACCAATACTAATTGGACAAAATACAGCACCACCTTCACCCCACCTGCCGGCGCCAAAAGCATAGCCATTTACCAACTCCTAGCTAAGAAAGGCTACGTCGTTAGTGACGATTATTCCCTAAGCGAATACACACCCCTACCGCTAAACCGAGGCCTGGTAACTGTGACATTTGACGATGGTTGGGCCAATCAGTACACCAACGCCTACCCGCTGCTACAGAAGTACGGACTGAATGCTGCGTTTTATATCATCTCGGGTGAGTTGGCTAACCAGCCAGATTATATGAGCGGCAATCAAATATTGGCCCTAAGAAATAGCGGTAACGAAATTGGCTCGCACACCATTTCTCACCCCGACTTGACCACCAAGACCGTCGCCCAAATCACCAACGAAATGTCCCAGAGCCAGACCACATTACAGAATCTGCTGGGCCAACCAGTCACTGATTTTGCCTACCCATACGGTGCCTATAACGCCACCACCATTGGCATCGGTAAGCAATATTACCAAAGCCAACGCAGCGTGAATGCCGGCTACAACACTAAAGAGAACTGGGACATCACTACGCTCAAGATCCATGAAGTTGACAGCAACATCTCTCAGGCACAAGTCCAAGGCTGGATAGATGGCGCTATTGCCCAGAAGGCCTGGTTGATCTTGGTCTATCATGAGGTTGCTACCAAGCCCGTTGATCCAACTGACGCGCTATACACCACCCAGCCCTCAGACCTTGATGCCGAGCTGGCCTACCTTAAGAATTCTGGCGTAACGGTTAAAACGGTTAACCAAGCGCTCAATGAAATTCTTCCGCAACTATAAATACCAGTACGATCAAAAAGTTTCTTATCCCCGTCAGGTAGTCTTGAGCTTCTTGTTTGTTACTTTTCTACTGATCAGTTCAGCTAATTTCATATTGATTCAAGGACGATTAACTAACCCCTTGTTTGAGCTAGCCCTCCCTTGGGAGCATTCCACTACCAGCAGCCAAGATGGCCAAGTCAAAGGCGTTAAGTCCAACCCTAATAAATCTACCAAAAGCAGCCCTGTCACTGGATCTGGCTCAAGTAAAACTTCAGGTACTGGCACCTCACCCAGCTCCAACGGTCCGGTGGATTTTAAGCACTTGGGTATCATCACTACCTATTTTTGGGCCGGCGAAGATGCCACAGGCGCTAACGGTCATATCCCTAACGCCGCCAGTGCCTGGGACGAGCAATGGTCCACACACTACGGCGGTATTGATAATCCTGCCAGCCGAAATGGATACTTTCCGGCTAGTTTCACCCCTAAAGAAAATCCCTTCTACTTTGCCCTGCCATATAATGACTACGATGCTAAAGGCAAACGCAAAAGTACGGCTGGTTCTTGTCTAAATAGCGGCGACACCTCTGTTGCAGCTTATTCGTGGTGCAAAAATACCTGGATTGCCATTCGCCATAACGGCAAGGTTGCCTACGCTCAGTGGGAAGATGTTGGACCCTTTCAAGAAGATGATTTTAACTATGTATTCGGCACCGCCCCGCCCAAAAATACTCGGGACGCCAAGGCCGGATTAGATGTTTCGCCCGCCTTGCGCAGTTACTTTGGCATGCAGGATGTTGATACGTGCGACTGGTCTTTTGTGCCGGCTAGCAGCGTGCCAACCGGCCCCTGGAAGCAAATCGTCACTACCAGTAAGGGTACGCCAGTAACTCAGTAGCTATTGGTAGCCCATAATGCTATAATCACCCCTGTTTAATCCCCAACGTAAATGCAAGCATTTCTGCCGGGGACCCCATATGCGGGATTCGTATAACGGCTAATATGTCAGTTTTCCAAACTGAAGACGGGGTTTCGACTACCCCATCCCGCACCACGCTACCCCATCGCAAATGCAGACATTTGCAATGGGGGCCCCCAAGTTCTCCCCGCTGTAAATGCAGACATTTCCAGCGGTGACCCCATACCGTGCCCCGGTAGCTCAGCTGGATAGAGCAGGAGACTTCTAAGCTCAAGGTCGTAGGTTCGAGTCCTACCCGGGGTACCAAGCATAAGCATTTTTATCCTATGAATATTGGCAATGCAGCAACAACCCACACTAGTACAGCAGGAATTAAGTAGCCGTAATATGAAATCTTTTCTGAATTAAGTTTATTTCTTAACAAGAAACTCGTACTTACGCCCACAATCCCAATAAATGGTATACCAAAAATAACTACTATTATGTAATGGATTCCCACTGCCATATTTCCCGCATTGGAACTTGTGTGGTCATAAATGTATCCGAATAAAATAACCGCAGGAAAAGGGCTAATAATGAGGAGGAATTTTTTAAGGTTATTCATCTTTATTAAATCTATTAACTAATGGCAATATCTTAGCATAAGTTGATTAAAATGGTTCTAACTTCGTCTATGATGCTGTACCGCATGAGATTTAATTAATAGGCGTCAGAACCGGCCTTTCTTTTACTTGCTTGTATAGTGCTATGATTACTTTATGACCACTGGAAGCATCATCTGGCTGCTAATACTTCTTGGGTTATCAGGAGCGTACTACCGGTTTATCTCCCGTGGAAGAACATACGGCTACCAAGCTCTAGCATCACGAACCAACCAGCTTCTAGAGCAAGGGGTGAATCAAGTCTGGCTTCTATACGGTGACAAAGGAGTGGGCTTCAACATAAATCTCAGCCACACCTCCGTTTGGACATTGCTTAATACAGGTTTCTTGGCGTACATATCCGATGGAAAATTTGTCATTGAATACCCCTGGTGGAATAAAATGAAGCCTATGTTCGACAATGGTAATGCACAGCTCAATCCAAGATCCGCGATAGTCTTATACAATAGAAAAGCATATCCGGCAGTGAAAATAGGCCATCAATCATATGTTGTCACCGCCATGAATTTACAAAATGTATCTGACATTAAACAGCGGCTAAACTTTAAGGGCCATGCAGACGCCGAAACGCTGCTCAGGGATTTTATGAATTCCCTCACTACTTCCCAGATATCGATCAGTAGTGTTGCTTATGAACAACCTAGAGAGTCGCAACCTATTATCAATTCTAGGCTATCTCTACTAAAAATTATCCGCGGTACATTCCTCTACATCTTATTGCCCTGCTTGATACTAACGGCGGCTACGGTACTATGGGCAATCCTTACTAAGCAACCTGCATTTCGGTGAATTTGGTTCTAACTTCGTGCACTAAGCTGTACCAATTCGTTTATGCTTTTTATTTAGCGTATTTCTTAGATAATTACTATTATGCCAAGAATAGGCGAAGTAACTCCAAGGCCGGTTGAAGCTCTAAATCCATATCTCACAGAAGGAATTACTGATGCGGTTGCAGAAGTTTGTGAATCGCTCAATAAATTTGATCCGTTGCCATTCGGCATAATTCCAGATTTTCTTAATGAAAGAGGTCTATCCCTTTTAGAACAATTGGATGTGCCTATGAATGGTAAATGTCCAGAGGAAGCATTACTTTCCCACCCGGTTGGCGGGCCTTTGGCCCAAACAATGGGCCGAATCTCTCTCGCAAACATGGATCTCCGACATGACTCCACCCGCACTACTTTTAGTTTGAAAAATGAAACAGGGGAAAATGTGGGTCTAGAACCTCACCGCGATCTATTAGATGGTCATGCAATTTTATTTAATTATGCAGTTTCTGGTGATTTGTACTACGTACTTGATGGAAAAAGACACAGAATTAAAAGTAACGAACTAGTCGTATTAAATGGAGCTGCTTTATGGGGTGATATAACAAACTTTCTACCTGGTGAAGAAAACAATGACCCCTTTTCCGGCTGGAGAACCCTTGGTGGCGTTACCATGGTGCATGCTGTGGAGAGTAAAGGATTTACCTCTAGGAATCGCCTGTTGGCATATGCAGAAGGTCCGGAAACGCTTGTGACACAAATCCTTCCTAAGTTACCATCTTGGTTCTAATCTGCGCATAAGATGTCCGGCCAATTCGCTCGTGCTTGCATAGTATTGAATACTGAAGAATAGTTTAAGCATGAGTCCAGAAAATTCATGGCACATAGAGGCCATTCTTGATAAACCAACTCCAAGGAGTATGGGTATGCACGGCTTGCTAGTTAGCAATGCTGAACGAACAACATATGAAATTACGGGTATTACAGGGTACGAATATCAGTCATTTGAAGAGCGTGACCTTGCCGCATTAATCGGCAATGCGGCAGTTAGATCAAATGTCGTGCTGGAACTTCCAGGAATGTCTGCGCCAGATTACCTGCGATCCATTCCACGGAGTAGCTGGGCAGGATTATATATTGGCGAAGCTTTTGCTGAAGATACTGTAGAGTTCGGCCTCACAGAGCCTTTAAAAGCTGGTATTAAACCGGTTGCTGTGCCGGGTGGCGTACTTTGGCTCGAAACAACTCAGGCGATTTACCATCATACAGATACATGGCTCACACAAGCCCTGAAAGTCGCTATTGAGACCCGAGATGCAGCTATTGTTGATTTAATGATTCGTTGTGACGCAAGCCGTCTGCAGACTCAGGCAGCAGAGTGGATTACGGCGTCTAATAAAGAACAGAAAGATAAAATACTTGATTGGCACGTAAAACTTTCTCGCGACAGTGACTTGGGGCTGCCTCTCAACAGACAGGATTTAGCCCAGTTGTATAAAGATATAACTGCGAACTTGGAATAACCATAGCTCTAAGCCGCACGAGTTTCTAGGCATAAGCAATATATTAATATCAATGTAGTTGACTTTTCTGCAAGTTTAGCCTATTATTAGCGTAAACGAGCACGGGCGACCGTGTATAAAGGTGAAAAGGAAGATTATGTTAAAGAAATTAGCTATTGGTCTACTCACTCTAGGTATTACTCTAATGCCACTGGCCCGGCTTAAGGTCGCCCATGCCGCTGCCCCAAACTTAATTGCCAATCCTTCTATGGAAACCGCTGCCAGTGCTACGGCTCCCGCCAACTGGACCGCTAGCAACTGGGGCACCAACACCGCTGCTTTTAGTTATGAATCTACTGGCCACACCGGCAGTCACAGCCTTAAGGCCACAGTAAGCGCTTACACCACTGGTGACGCCAAATGGCTGCCAACCGATGTCGCTGTGACCCCTGGCATTACCTATGACTACAACAACTGGTACCAAAGTAATGTTGATACTGAGGTTGACGCCCAGGTCACCGCTACCGATGGCACTTTCTCATACTTCTTAGTCGCCAAGGCTTTGGCTAGCCCGAGTGCTTGGGCTAAAGCCGATGGCCAGTTTACTGCCCCAGCTAACGCCAAGTCAGTTACCTTTTTCCAAGTTATTAACAAAGTTGGTTACATGCAAATCGATGACGCTAGCATGAGCGTTTACACACCGACACCTTTTGCCGGTGGCTTAGTAAGCGTCACGTTGGATGATGGTTGGACCAACCAATACACCAATGCTAAGCCCGTCTTTGATAAGTATGGCATTAAGGCTACTTACTTTATTATCTCTGGTTCACTGACTGATCAGCCAGATTACATGAGCGCTGCTCAGGTACAAACGCTTCACAACGACGGTAACGAAATTGGCTCACACACCATTACGCACCCCGATCTGACAACCATGACACAAGCTCAAATTACAAACGAAATGTCACAAAGCCAGACCACCTTGCAAAGCACAGTTGGGGTACCAGTTACTGATTTTGCCTACCCATTTGGGGCTTACAACGCCGCCACTTTAGCTACGGGCAAGCAGTACTACCACAGCCAACGCAGCGTCAACGCCGGCTATAACACAAAAGATAACTGGGACATCACACAGCTGAAAATTCACGAAGTTGACAGCAACATTTCTCAAGCCGAGGTAAAAGGCTGGATCGATGGTGCCATTGCCCAAAAGTCTTGGTTGATCTTGGTCTACCATGAGATTGCCACCACGCCTACCGACCCTACCGATGCCCTCTACACCACTCAGCCAGCCGATTTGGATGCTGAGATGGCCTACCTAAAGAACTCTGGCGTACCAGTAGTTACCGTAGCTCAGGCTTTGGCTCAACTTGAACCACAGGTCAATGGCCAGCCAGTTGTTAAGCCAGGTGATGTCAACGGCGATAACGCCATAGATGCCCTAGACCTCAGCTTAGTATTAAGTAATTGGAATAAAACAGGTGCTACCAAGGCCCAAGGTGATCTTAATGCCGACGGTGTGGTTGATGCGCTTGATCTATCAACAGTATTAGCAAATTGGAGTAAATAACTATGAAGACTAAATTTTTACAAGCCCTGGCAACAGTATCGATCGTTGTTAGCGCATTAACAGGCGTAGCTCACGCCGCTGGTTCCGCTCACTTTAGCTTGAACCCAAGCTCGGGCAGCTACACTCAGAATAGTAGCTTTAGCGTGCAGGTTCGTGAGAATGGTTCAGCCGTTAACGTTGTGACCGCTAAGCTAACCTACGACGCATCTAAATTAAGCTGTAATAGTGTCAACGGTAGCGCTGCGTTCCCTAGCACCATTAGCACAACCTGTGGTGGTGGCAGCGTAACTATAAGTGAATACGTAGCTCCTGGCTCAGCCCCAGTAGATGGCGACCAATTGGTTGGCACCATAAACTTTACAGCTCTGGCTAGCACTGGTTCTTCAAGCGTAACCTTCGCTGCTGGTTCACAAATTGCCAGCAACGGCACCAACACTTGGGATGGCCAAACTACCGGCGGCACCTACAGCTTTACCGCACCTGCCGGTGGCATGGGCGGCGGTGGTTCTACGGGCGGTTCTACTGGCTCAACCGGTGGAACATCTGCCGGTGGTTCAACTACCAAAACTACTGCTCCACAGGTTGCTAACCCTGGCGTCGTAGCTACCAACAACCAAAGTGCAACTACTCCAGCTACTGATTCAGCCCAAACAGCTGTTAAGGCCGAAAGTACTACAGCTCCTGTAGTATCAGCCGCAACCAGCCAAAAAACTCCGGTAAGCAAACCAGCCTCCCGCACTGCTACCTGGATTGTTAGTGGCATTGTGCTTGTAGCCTTAGCTATTGCCGGTGCCTTCATATGGATGAAGCGCTACAACAAGCAGCTGTTTGCATCTGTTACTAGTAAGCTGTCATTTGGCCGCTTTGCTAGCAAAAAAGCCTAATACTCCTATCAAACAAGTCTTAAAAAATGCTCGTGCTTGATTATATTTCTATTGCTGTAACAATAAGAATATAAGGGGGCGAACATAAGCTATGCAGACGATTAGTATCGTTACCGGTAACCCCGGCAAAGTAGCAGAAATTGAGGCTATGGCCAACGGGCAGCTCGATTTTGTTATGCATGATCTAGATCTCACAGAAATCCAAAGTATGGATTTACAGGAAATAGTTCGGGCCAAAGCCCGGAGTGCCTATGACAAGATCCGCGGTCCGGTCATCGTCGAAGATGTCTCGGCTGGACTGGAAAGTTGGCAGGGTTTGCCCGGTCCTTTTATAAAATTCTTTATCAAGAAGCTGGGTGCAGATGGGCTGTATAAGCTCGGCAACGGCCAGCATCAGCGGGCTACCATTACCTGCCTGGCCGCCTATTATGATGGTGAACGTGAACTGTATGGTGAGGGTACCATTCATTGTGATGTGGTGGCCCCGCGCGGTTCAAACGGGTTTGGTTTTGACCCTATTATGGTGCCAGACGGCCAAACTAAGACCATGGCTGAGATGTCTCCAGAAGAAAAGCGGGCCATCAGTCACCGCGGTTTGGCTTTTCGGGCCCTGCTCAACCAACTTGCCCGTTGAACCGTGGGTGTAAAATATAGGTATGTCTGAGAAAAGTCGTGAAGTTGATAAAGAGAAGAAAGACTCGCTCGCTGATCGCACTCTTAAATTTGGGGCTGGAGTCCTAGCACTAGTGCTAGGTGTTCGGGTTGGTATTGATATACTGCGCGACCTCTAGCAAAATTGTGCAAAAACAGATATAATCGCCTCTGTTCTTACCCGCTCCTACATGGAAAGGTATGTCCAACAAAAATGGTGCCCGTAGTTCAATGGTAGAACGCCGCTTTGTGGAGGCGGTCACGAGGGTTCAATTCCCTTCGGGCACCCCAAGCACACAAGGTCAGCTCTACGGCTGGTCTTTTTTATTGATGGCTATGCGGTTAAAAACGCTTCGGTGACCTTCTGTTACCCCTGTTTTTCTGCTATACTATGTAGAGAAACGGAGGAGTATGTTACGGAAAATTTGGCGCTTTTTTAAAGAGTACCGTCAGTTAGGCTTTGTCATTTTAGCCAGTATTGCCGGCTTAATCTTAGACCTATCGCGTAGACACACAGCCGCTCACTGGGTACTGGGTGTTAGTGCTTTAATTGCCGCCGTTCCGCTTATATGGGGGATGTTTGAAGATTTGCGCAGTGGCAAGTATGGCATTGATATATTGGCAGCTACGGCGATTATCGCCTCAGTTGCCCTGCATGAATATTGGGCTGGTATGGTGGTTGTATTGATGCTAACTGGTGGAGAGGCCTTGGAAGATTATGCCGAAGGGCGAGCCAAAGTTGAACTCTCGGCCTTAATTGAGCGCAGTCCAAAATTAGCCCACGTGATCCGTAAGGGCAAAACCATAGATGTGCCGGTAGATGCGGTGCACGCCAAAGACGTCTTGGTAATTAAACCAGGTGAGGTTGTGCCGGTAGACTGTGTTATTACTGATGGCTCGGCCAATATTGATGAGTCGAGCATTACCGGGGAGAGCTTGCCAGTAGAGAAAAAACCGGGCGATGAGCTACTCAGTGGTTCAGTTAATACCGATGGGGCCCTGACCGTTCGCGCCTTGCGAAGCGCCCGTGAAAGTCAGTTTGAGCAAATCGTAAAGCTGGTGCGGGCTGCCACCTCTAGCCAGTCACCGTTTGTCCGTCTGGCCGATCGCTACAGCATTCCTTTTACTATTATCTCTTTTGCTATTGCTGGCGTAACCTGGGCGTTGACTGGTCAGGCTATTCGCTTCTTGGAAGTGATTGTGGTGGCCACGCCCTGTCCGCTGCTGCTGGGAGCACCTATTGCGCTGGTATCCGGCATCAGCCGCGCGGCGCGCCATGGGATAATCGTTAAAAACGGTACAGCCATTGAACGCTTGGGCGAAGTTAAAACCATTGGTTTTGATAAAACAGGCACCCTGACCAAAGGCCAGCCGGTGGTAGATGAGGTGATTCGCTACGGCCAAATGAGCCAGAAAGACATTATTGCGCTGGCTGCGGCCGTAGAACAGCACACTAACCATATTTTGGCTCGAGCCATTATGGAAAAAGCTGCCCAACTTAAAATCAAACCGATTAAAACTAAACAGTTTAGGGAGTTGGCTGGCAATGGCCTGGAAGCTACCGTAAAGGGTCAGACCGTGTTGGTCGGCAAAGCTGCTCTCTTAGCAGAGCGTGGTATTGCCATGCCTGCAATCGCCAAGAAAGCTGCCAAGCAAACAACGGCCTATGTTGCGGTGGACGGTAAAGTCGTGGGAGCAATTAGCTTCAAAGACGAGCTGCGTCCGGAAAGCAAAAAGACGTTGGGACGCTTGCGGCGCCTGGGGATTAAGCATCTATTGATGGTAACTGGTGATAACAGGGCTACAGCTGAGACTATTGCCAAGCAGCTTGGCCTGACGGATGTCTATGCCGATGCCTTGCCCGGCGACAAATTAAGAATTGTGGAATCGGTACCAGACAAACCGGTGGCTTTTGTGGGTGATGGCATAAACGATGCGCCCGTGTTGGCAGCCTCTGATGTTGGCATTGCCCTTGGTGCCCGTGGCTCGTCTGTCGCCAGCGAAACGGCAGATGTGGTGATTATGCAAGATAATCTAAGCCGGGTGGCCGATAGCGTGGCTATTGCCAAGCGGACTTTCTTTATTGCTCGGCAAAGTATTTTGATAGGTATTTTTATTAGCATTGGGCTGATGTTTATCTTTTCTACCGGGAAATTCAAGCCAGTTTATGGTGCGGCCATTCAAGAACTAGTAGATGTGACTGTCATCTTTAATGCCCTGCGAGCCCATGGCCCATTCCGTCGTGGGCAGCCAGACAAATTACTAGCGTAGCAGCGGATTTAACACCGCTACAATCAGCAGCGGTACCGCCAGGTTATCAAGCCCAAAGGTAGACATATTTTCGATTAACGCAGTGATAGTGGGCAGCCATAAAATAATCGGCCAGGTGCCAGTAAAGCCGCTACCGCTGAGCACTGCAATAGTGGTAATGATAATAAATGACACCACCCAAAAAGCCACCGTACCAACAATACTTTTATAGTGCCCAAAAATAATATTGCGCCGCTGCTTGCCAAAGCGCACCCCAATGAGCGCGGCTAAGCCGTCGGCCAAACTTAAATGGAGTACAGCTGCAGCAAACACCCATTTGCTGTGCGTCATAACAGCTGCCAGTCCAATGGCTACCGCAAACAGTGGCTCGCCATACGAATAGCGACGTACCGCATAAATTGCTCGAAAGATGTGAAGTCTTCTAGTGATTAACACCACCACCAAAAACGCTACGCTAATAACCTGGATGGCTCGCCACGTCATAAAAAAAGGCCAAAAAGCCACAAAAGTACCAACCATCATGTGCACAAATTTGCGCGACATTTCACCACGCAGTTCTCGGATGGTCCACAAAAATTCCGAAACAAGTAATATAACAAAAACAATTCCCACACTGAGCAAGGGATTAATAAATTGATTAAACATAAGGGGTATTGTAGCGCAGTTTTTTGCTAGAATACATGCAGCTTATAGCGGAGTGTGGCGCAGTTGGTAGCGCGCAGCGTTCGGGACGCTGAGGTCGGCGGTTCAAGTCCGCCCACTCCGACCATATGAAAAGTTCAGCCACAGGTTGGACTTTTTATGGTGTGGCCGATTTGAACCGCCGCGGCCGGTTAGCCAGGCGACTTTGTACCTGGCGCTGTCCGCTCACGCCTCTCATGTAACAATTAAACTGGCAAAATCACGCCCTCAATGGTATAATTTACCCCTGTTTAAGCCTTAGGATTAATTATTCTATTTCGGGGTGTGGCGCAGTTGGCTAGCGCGCCGCGTTTGGGACGCGGAGGTCGGAGGTTCGAGTCCTCTCACCCCGACCAGTAGATATTTCAGCTAAATCCAACTAGCACGTAGGTTCGTAACCAATTCATTGCAAATGGCGTCTAAGTCATATTGTGCGACACAAAATCAATATAGGCAGTATTGACATATCAATCTGTTTATGCTAGTATATCAATATTTATGAATCAGATAATTACAACGCCAGAAACTTTGTATCAAGATCACAAGAGTATCTCACACAAACTAGATGTAGCTCGTATGGATGTCGCTACTAAAAGCCAGAGCTTCGACTATGCAGAATATGTAGAAAATGAGGCAATTAGGCAGGCTAAAAAGTCTAGAATTGGCCACTTCCTGGCAAAGGTTACCCCTAGCCTAGTCCCCGAACTCCCTATCGTCGGAGCCCCTGTTAAACTTTATAAACTTTTTCCATTTAGCGAATCACCTTACACTGAAGTAGCGGGTAGAATTAAACAAACTGAAGCATCGCTTAGAGATGAGGCCGTGAAAAATCACGATGAGGTCTCGGAAGCATATGATACCAATATGGCAGCCGCTGTAGCCGATTACGAGACTGACCCAGACAAGTATCATCAACAGGCAGTAGAAGAAGCCCAGTCTAAAGGTATACCAATCCACTTTAGTGGTGACGTAGCTGCAAATGTCCACACAATCCAACCTCGCCTCTAGCATAATTGACAAACGAAATTTATGTTAGTATAGAAGAGTAAAACAGAAAAAATAAAAATGTCAGACCAAGATCCTACATCTCAACTACCATCACAGTTATCACCAGAATTCAGTGAGATTGTTGGTAATATAGAGGTTTTTAGACGTCCTATAGCAGAGCTGCCTGAAGTCGGTGACGATGTTATTTTGGGACAAGAGTTCTGGTCTAGAGCTGCTTTGATACCGGGAGAAGAAGGACCCAACTATAACAACATGCCAGCTTTTGGCTTTGGTATTCACTACAAAGGAGAAGAAGCTGTTCTTACGGTACCAAGTCTTGATTATGTTAATCAATTTGTTGACACTCATAATCCTGGAGGATTTCATTTTGAAGACTCAAGTAATGGCAATTTAGATGGCGAAGAGTTTTTGCGTATTACTGCTCAGAAGAAATTCTTAGTCTCTCAGGATAGAAGTAAACCTTTTAAGGTCTATGATGCTGCCACGCGATGCCTTAAGCATGGAAGCGATGTATACATAATTGTCACAGATTATTATGAACACGACAGGACTGATCATCTTGGTCTTTCTGCTATTGAAGGATCTGAGGCTCAAAAAGTAGTCTCATTAGTTGAGGCATTACTAGAGACGGACTATATTAAGACTAACGATACTAAGGCTCTTGATGCCTTGCTCTCAAGCCTATCTGATTATGCTTTGCTTCCAAGTCGGCCAGTGACAGAGTTTGATAAGGAGGCAAAGGTAACGGTGAGGGACATAATACAATCTCTCATTAGATCCTTTGCAGGAAATTTGGCTATCCTTAAGTTTGGGCCTTCTTTAGAACTCGATAGTCTCAAAGAGCACACTAATGAGATTGCTAAAGACTACCTTCTAGATTTTGATGTTATCGACCAAAAAATAGCCGAGCTACAAGCTTTACCTGCTCCACCATTCTCCTAGCTCGAGGACACTCGGTTGCTCTCGACCAGTTACTCAATAATTTTATGGACTGACTCGATATTTTCGGACAGTCCTTTTCTATTTACCTTGATAAGTACAGCATTGAATTGCAATGGGCCTTCGGTTTCTAGGGCATTAGGTTCGGTGGTGTGGTCTCGCCAGCGACGAATAATAATATCGGTTTTAACACCCAGGCTGGAATGCAATGTACCGCACATACCAACATCACTTATGTAACCCGTGTGTTGGGGCAAAATCATGGCGTCGGCGGTGGGGACGTGCCAATGATCACCAACTACAGCGCTCACGCGGCCATCCAGGTAATAACCAAACACGCGTTTTTCGCTGCTGAAGTCACCGTGGAAATTTACAACGGTGGCAGCTTTTTGTTCGTGAGCATTAGCTTTTAAAATTTGATCAATTTTTTCTAGAGGATTTAAGATAATGGGTGAGTTGTTGCCAACCGTATCACCTAATATAGAAATAACCAGGACTTTCCCCTGCGCTGCTTCAATATATTTCCAGCCCGGCCCCGGACAACTGGGCATATTAGCCGGACCAATGACTGGTTGGGCCGGATCTTCTAGCTGGGCCTTAAGTTCTTCACGCTTTGGCGTGTGATTACCGCCAGTAAAAAAGTCCACGCCAATTTTCTGAAGACGGGCCATATCTTCTGGCAGCATGCCCTTGCCATCACTGACATTCTCACCCTGAGCAATTACCAAATCCAACTGATGCTGCTTTTTTAGTTCTGGCAAAACTTTGGCCACCACATCCATGCCAGGGTTACCCATAATGTCACCAATGTAGAGAATGTTCATGTGGGGTATTTACTTAGCGAATTCGATGGCCCGGGTTTCGCGAATGACATTTACTTTGATGGTACCGGGGTACTGCATGGTGGATTCAATTTTGGTGGCAATGTCACGGGCCAGCTTAATTGAACCAAGGTCGTCAAGATCGGTTGGTGTTACAAAAACGCGGACTTCGCGGCCAGCACTAATGGCATACGATTTTTCTACACCGCCAAAACCGTTGGCGACGTTTTCAAGTTCTCGCATGCGTTCGGCAAAGTTCTCGGCACTAATGTTACGGGCTCCAGGACGTGAAGCACTAATGGCATCAACTACCCGCACGATCAGAGCTTCTGGAGTTGTGGCTTCCATGTCATCGTGATGTGCCTCGGCAGCGTGAGCAACTTCCTCAGGTGCGCCATATTTACGCAAGATCTCGCCACTAATGTGGTGATGCTTGCCTTCCATTTTGTGAGTGAGGGCCTTGCCGATATCGTGCACCAGAGCTGCGTACTTGGCAATTTTAACGTTAACGCCCAACTCTTCGGCAATGATGCCAGCAATGTGTGCCATCTCGGTGCTATGTTTAAGCACATTTTGGCCATAACTGGTACGGAACTTGAGCTCACCTAAAATCTGCAAAATTTCTTTAGGAATACCGATGATGCCTACCTCGCGGGCGGCGTCTTCACCTGCACGAATAACTTCTTTTTGGACATTCTTTTGAGCTTTTTCTACGACTTCTTCAATGCGGCCGGGGTGCACACGGCCATCTTTGAGGAGCATCTCGAGTGCCTGGCGAGCCACCTCTCGGCGCACTGGGTCAAAGCTAGAAAGAATAATCATACCTGGCGTATCATCCACCATAATGTCTACACCAGTGGCCCGCTGCAGGGCTTGAATGTTACGTCCCTCTTTTCCAATAATGCGGCCTTTCATTTCTTCGTCTTCTAATTTAACGGCCGTTACTGTTCGCTCAGCCGTGACTTCGCTGGCCATACGTTCCATGGCGGCCGTAATAACATAGGCGGCTTTTTCCTCAGCGTTTTCCTCAGCTTCGGTTTGTAATTTGGCAATCAAGCCGGTTAAGTCATCCTTAATATCGCGCTCAGTCATCTGCATGAGTTTGCTAGCAGCATCATCCTTAGTCAGTTTGGCGATTTTCTCTAGTTTGTCTTGCTGCTTGGTGCGAATCTTGCGAATCTCATCCTTTAAGGTCTCGACTTCTGACTCGGCACCACGCAAAGATTCACTACGCTTATCTAGGGTATCGAGTTTTTTATCCAGCGTTTCTTCACGGTCAAGCAAACGCTGTTCAACTTCTTTATATTCCTTGCGGCGAGCTTGATCTTCTTTGCGGGCGGCGTCAGCAATTTCAATAGCCTCTTCTTTAGCTTTGGCTACTAGTTTTTCTGCCTCTTTTTTGGCTTCTTTTTTGGCTTTTTCGGCTTCAGCTTCGGCACTGCCAAGCTTCTTTTTGGTTACGACGGTACTGGCTCCAAAGCCAACACCAAGACCAGCCACTGCGAGCACAATGGTAATTGGGTCCATGTTTATCTCCTTCAGATCACCCTTGTAGAGGGTACTAAAACTCGGGTACCAACAGTCACTATCACTTCATTAGTTGGAGATCGAATTTTAGATAATCAAAATTAATAGAATTAGTTCGGATTTCTCCCAAAACGTGAAAATCCTACCTAAATCATACGATATTTCCACGTAGGCCGCAACGATAAGCGATTTAGGCAAAATAAATTATACGGCTTTTTTTACCAGACTTATCAATCTGTTTACTAACTGCGGGTCGAAGGCAGTGATATCAATAGGTTCTTCTTGGTCGCGTTCCATATCAAATACCTTACCACCGCGCGGTCTTAATCATTTTTTAGGTTTGGTGGTGAAGGCTTCGGCGCCGTAGTTTGGTACTGCTGCTTTTTCATTATCACCTTTCAGCAGCCTCTGAATACCAATTTGGATCCAATCTTCACTTGCCGTGGCAACGATGGGCAAATTATTACTCATGGCCAAGGTGTTTCCAACGCTCAAGCCAATCCTCAGTCCGGTAAAGCTGCCAGGGCCCTTAAAACAGACAACCCCTTGAATATCTTTCCAGTCCTTTTTTTGGCTCTTTAGGAGGTCTAGGATTTTATTGTGAATAGTCAGGCCCAATTGGCGGTGGGCGCTCCAAGTTTGGTAGGCCAGCTGGCTGCTGTCTTGGAATAAGCCGATTTCTGCTTCTGGTTTGTCACTGCGGATGGTTAAAATAATCACGTCTGAAGCCCTTCTAACAGATAAGCCAGGCTAGTCGGACAGCTGAGTTGAAACTGACGGCCAGTATCAGATGTTTTATCAATCTGAATTTTTAGCCGATTAACTGGCAAGACTTTGCGTACTGAGTCTGCCCACTCTACCACCACGATATTGTTACTATCCTCTAAAACTTCTGCCAGTTCTGCGGCTACCACACCAGGATCATTCAGCCGGTAAAAATCAAAATGGTGAAGCTGAAGCTTACCGGCTTGGTAGACGCGTGAAATTGTAAAACTGGGGCTGGCTACGTTATCACGGCTACCCAAACCTTTGGCTAGCCCACGGACAAATGTGGTCTTGCCGCCACCGACATCGCTCAGTAACTCAATAACCTCACCGCCCTTTAGGTTATGACCCGTGCGCTCGCCGAGCTGCTCGGTTTGTTCGGAGCCGGTGGATAAAATTGATAACGTCTTGACGGTATTCATACGCCGCGTATAGTAGCGCGACTCCACCCACGCCGGCAAGCACAAGCGGATGAACCGAGGCAATTTGTCCGTCACCTCCGCTTCCACTTTCGCTACTTTTGGCAGTGGACGCTACAGATTTGGGAGCTTTTTTGGCTGTCTTTTTGGCCGCGGTTTTCTTGGCGACTGTTTTAGTTTTGGCCGCTGATTTTGCTGTGGACTTTTTGGCGGCAGCCACTTTTTTAAGCGCCGTTTGCTTACTTAATACCTGTGCAATATTTAGTATGTTTGCCGCCCCTGGGGTTGGCGTAATCGTCCACTGCCAAACGTCGTTGATTTTGGCCCAAGCCTGATCTTGTTTAGCCTCACCGTAGGCAATTGTTTCACTCACTACCGAGCCATCAGGGCCCAGCAAGCGTGCTTTGCTGCCGGCATTGGCCAGCACTAGTTTAGTTTGCGCGCTGGTCAGCACCAGGTAATTGTGGGCAGCAATGTGCTCATTTTTAAAGGTGTATGCATAGCTGTTGGTGTTACCTGTTTCTAGCTTGTAGCCAGCTAGTATTACTTCCGCATCAGTAGGATTATAGAGCTCCGTAAACTCATTATTAGCATCGGTGCCGGGTGCACCCGGATTGGGGAGCAGCTCGGTGATTTCTAACGGCGCCGTTGGTTCCACGCTTGGCTGGGGAACTTCTGGACTTTCCACCGGCGGATCAGTGGCAGGCACTGGCGAACCAGGATTATTTTCGGGAGCTGGTGTATCGCCACTTGGCTGCGGACTTTTTTCTGGAACCTTAAGGGTATTGAGGGCACCTGGCGTTGGCCCTGTGCTAAGCGCAAAATCGGTCTTATTGTTGTTGCTATCTGCCAACACCCCATCGGCACCCGCTAAACGCATAAGGCTACTGCCACCGCCGGGCGCGAGTGCGGCCGAGGTTTCTGGGCTAACAGCTGTGCCCCAGCCCACGGTGTCCCGGACGGTAGCAACTTTTGACTGATCAACACTGACCAGCCGAACATGGCCACCGGCTTGAGCTAGGGTGGGACTAAAATGGTCCGTGGCTAAGTTATTAAGATAATTGGTACTGGTGGTGAGATGAAAGCCACCTGGTTCTATGGCACCATGGAGCACAATTGTTCTAAAAGGAGTGGTGAGCGGAGTAGTGCTGGCCGAAAAATATTCCAGATGCCAGCTACTTAGATCAATAGGCGCCTCTGAGACGTTGGTAAGTTCAATAAATTCTTCGCTGGCGCTGGTTTTGCTGCCAGTTTGTATTTCAGAAATCAGTAACGGAGAGAGGATTTTAGGCGCTGCCAAGACACTCAGTGGCGCAAACAAAAGTGTTAGCGTTAAGACACCATACCCTAGTTTTAGCCTTTTCATAGCTTTCCCCTGAACCTGCTTGTAAACCAGATTGTAGGCCCCGTTGTAAATAATGCAACCATAAGCAAAATGGTTATCCACAGGAATCTTGCTACCCCACCTTGCGCTATACTTAAATAGAGTCATGTTGCAATTAAGCCAAGCTATTACCAATCGTCCAATTTTAAGCCTGCGCACCGGCGGCCAGGTAGGCATAGCGCTGGAGCCAATTATTAACCCAAACAACTTAAAGATAGAGGGTTGGTACTGCCAAGACAAATTCAGCAAGCATAAGTTGCTGCTGGTTAGCCGGGATGTTCGCGACATTATTCAGCAAGGCATCGTGGTAAATGATCATGAGGTCTTAACCGATCCGGATGAAGTTGTGCGGCTTAAAGACATTCTGAAACTTAAATTTGATCTCATTAATAAGCCAGTCGCAACCGAAAAGAAAAAGAAGATTGGCAAAGTGACCGATTTTGCCACCGAGATGCAAAGTTTGTACGTTATTAAGTTGTATGTCAGCCAGCCAATCCTCAAGAATCTGTCCGGTGGTATGTTGCTGGTGGATCGCACCCAAATACTAGAGATCACCACCAAGAAAGTGGTGATTCAAGATCCGCTGCAAGGCAAGCCGCTGGCCGATACCGCACCTGCTTCAGCCCCCGCCATGCCTTAGTTCTCGCTGTGCATTGCACTCTTGATGTCAGCGTAGTTATAGCCCTGGCGGGACAAATACTGCATGAGTTTTAAGTCATCTTGATAGCGGGTTTGCTGGCGCTTTTTGGCAACCAGTTCTTTGAGCACATCTCGCTCATCGGTTTGGTCCTCTTCTAGCGCCTGGGCAATAACCTCATCGCTCAGCCGTTTTTGCCGTAGTTCTTGTTGCAGTCGCCGCTTGCTGGTGGCCTTAAGTAGCCGGCGATTATTGACCCAGGCCCGGGCAAAATCGGCGTCGTTGACAAAGCCGGCTTGGCGCAGCCGATTCAAGACCTGCTCTATTAGCGGTGGTTGATAATCTTTACGTTTTAGGTAATCCCGAATTTCCCACTCACTGCGCTTGCGCCTGGCGATAAGGTCCAGCACACGGCCATAGGCTTTATCAAATTCGGCATCGCCCAGCAGATTAGCCAGTTCTGTTTCACTGTATTCCTGCCCCACCGCCAGGCGGCTGTTGATTAGCCCCAGCTCACTCAAAGCAAAGCTATACTTGTCATCAACAAAAATCGAATACCGATCGGTGCGCCGAACTTGCTGCTTAATCGCCGTGATTTTCATCGAGCGAGTCCTGATCAAAAGCAGTTATCCGCGGCCACAGGCTATCACCGGCTCGGCCGAATAACGATACTCGATCAGGATATATACTTATGAGGCCTGCAGAATTGTGCTCAATATCACCCTGCTCACGAATAACTCTTAGCATTTCGGAATGTCGCACGCCAAAAGCAACTACCAAGCCAGCTTCATCAAATACTAGGCTAGCTACCGCGACCTCAAACGGCTCCGTTTCTGCTGGTAAGGTTTCTGCCAAAATCGACCAGGCCGATGGATTGAGCATGGCCCGTATACTATCTAGTTCGGCAAAATGCGTGTTATCTTGTTTGGGACTTAGATCTGAAGCTTTTTCGACACTCATATTTTACTCCTTATCTATTACCTATTTATTAGCACCTACTCTTGCTTACTATCGGCGATGACTTTATCGATGATGTCATCCATGACTTTGGGATTGTCTTCTAGATATTGTTTGGCGGCTTCGCGACCTTGGCCAATCTTTTGACCCTGGTAAGCAAACCAGGCGCCAGACTTTTCGACAATGTTGCGGTTCACTGCCAAATCGATGACGTCACCGCTGCGCGAAATGCCGCGATTAAACATAATGTCAAACTCGGCTTCACGGAATGGTGGAGCAACCTTGTTCTTGACCACCTTTACTCGCACATGGTTGCCAATGGCTTGCTCACCTTGCTTGATCTGACTGGTGCGGCGAATGTCCATGCGCACACTAGCGTAAAACTTGAGGGCGTTACCACCAGTAGTGGTTTCTGGGTTGCCAAACATCACGCCAATTTTCATGCGGATTTGGTTGATGAAAATAACCGTACCCTTGCTGCGGCTAATTACGCCGGTCAGCTTACGCAAGGCCTGGCTCATCAGCCGGGCTTGCAAGCCCATGTGACTATCGCCCATCTCGCCTTCTATTTCGGCTCGTGGCACTAAGGCGGCCACGGAATCAACCACAATTAAATCAACAGCATTGCTGCGCACCAGTGTCTCGGTAATTTCCAGCGCTTGCTCGCCGTTATCCGGCTGGCTAATCAATAAATTATCTACATCCACGCCCAGTCGCTTAGCATAGGCCGGGTCAAGTGCGTGTTCGGCGTCAATAAAGGCTGCTGTGCCACCGGCTTTTTGCACCTCGGCAATAGCGTGTAGCGTGAGCGTGGTCTTGCCCGAACTTTCCGGACCATAGACCTCCACCACACGGCCTTTTGGTATGCCGCCCCCAAGTGCCAGGTCAAGCGATAAGCTGCCGGTAGAAAAAGTCTCTACGTTGGTTTTATGCGCCTCGCCCAATTTCATAATGGCGCCTTTACCATAAGCTTTTTCGATGGTTTCCACCGCCAAGCCTAAGGCCTTACCGCGGGTACTGCCCTTGCTTTCGCCCTCTGTTACCGCACTTGTTTTCGTAGTTGGCTTTGATTGCTTTGCATTTGCCATGGCCAACCTCCCTTCTTGTTGCTTCCACCCATTTAGTAGTGCCACAATTATAGCAAATAAATGCAAGCCCGAATGCTAAGAAGTCGTCAAACTGTTAATGGTTAACGGCAATTTTTCTGCAAAGTCATATATAATATATGAAACGCTTATGCATATATCAGACACCGTAACCGAAAAACTTCTGCGGGAATCTAAAAAGTTCACTCCCGAAGAACTTACTAATCTAAAAGAGCAGGCTAAGAGCGAGAAGAAACCGCTGCAAGACCTGGTTCTTAAGAACAACCTACTGACCGAAAAGGATTTGCTGAAGCTCTATGCCGAAGAGAGCGACACGCCATTTATTGAGTTCAATCCCAAAGAGCTTAAGCGTGATATTTTGCGTTTGATTCCAGAGCGCATTGCTCGGCAATACCGGGCGGTGTTGATTGGCGTAGAAGACAACGGCGCCAAGCTGCTAGCCATGGAAGATCCTGATGACATTCAAGCGATTAACTTTTTGCAGAAACAGCTGGGCAGCGACCTAAAGGTGCACATAGCCACCAGTACCAATGTACAGGGCGCACTGGATCAATACAGGGGCAATATTAGTAGCGAACTAACGAAAGTCATGGAACCCGAAGGCGAGTCTGCGGAGAATGAAGAGCAGGTCAACGAAGAAGATCTAGCCGAAGACTCACCAATTGCCAAAACCGTGAACCTAATTATTGAGTACGGAGTGAAGGCCGGCGCCAGCGATATTCATATAGAACCACGCGAGGAATCAGTGTTGATTCGCTATCGAGTAGATGGCATTTTACGCGAGGCTAACAAGCTGCCTAAGAAAATGCTCGGCGCGCTGGTGTCGCGTATAAAGATTTTGGCTAACTTAAAAATTGATGAACGCCGGGCGCCGCAAGATGGCCGCTTTAAGGTAGAAGTGGCTGGCGAAGTCTTTGCTATGCGTGTCTCCACCTTACCGATTGTAGACGGTGAAAAAGTGGTCATGCGTATTTTAAACGAGAGTAGTAAAGCACTGACGCTCGAAGATTTGGGTTATTGGGACGGTGCGCTCGATGCCCTTAAAAAAGCCATCGTCCAGCCTCACGGCATGATCCTGATGACCGGGCCGACAGGTTCTGGCAAGTCAACCAGCTTATTCAGTATTTTGAGTATGCTCAATAACCCGACGATTAACATTTCTACCGTGGAAGATCCAGTGGAATATCGCGTGCCCGGCACCAACCAAACCCAAGTAAATCCGGTAGCCGGCATGACGTTTGCCAATGGCCTGCGGGCCTTGCTGCGCCAAGACCCCAACATCATTATGGTGGGTGAGATTCGGGATAACGAAACAGCCAGTCTGGCAGTGCAAGCTGCTTTAACCGGGCACTTGGTGTTTAGTACTTTGCACACCAATAACGCCGCCACCTGTTTGCCGCGACTTCTGGATATGAGCATTGAACCGTTTTTGATTGCCAGTACTGTGCGCGCCGTGGTGGGCCAGCGCCTAGTCCGTCGGCTATGTATTGATTGCCGCCAGGAATACAATCCCGATCCAGAAGTACTCAAAGAAATTAGCGATATCTTTCATTTAGAGAGCACCGGCGTAATGAAACGACTGCATGAGCTAGAAACCGCCGCGCTAGAAAGTGGCATCGGTAAAACTAATCCTAGTAAGACCAACAAAGTAGCAGTCGATCAACTCAGCACCAGTGAGACAAAAATCGTTCGGCTTTGGAAGGCCAACGAGGAGGGTTGTGAAACCTGCGGGCACAGTGGCTATAAAGGCCGGATCGGCATCTACGAAGTGCTTTCCAACAGCGGTGAAGTTCAAAAGATGATTGTTAGCAACTCCACCAGCGAGGCTATCGAGCAACAAGCTATCAAAGACGGCATGATTACCATGCAAGTGGATGGTTTTATTAAAGCCTTGCGCGGCCAAACCACCGTTGAGGAAATCCTAAGAGTAACATCAGAAAGCTAGCATGCAATTCAGCTACACCGCTACTAACAAAGAAGGCCGAACCATAGAAGGCACTGCCGAGGCCCCCAATAAAGAAGCGTTAATTACTAACCTCACTCGACAATCACTCAAGCCCGTCGTGATTAAGTTACAGTCCGAACATGGCTTGCTCAGCAAGTTTGGTGGCCGCAAGAAAGTTAAGCTACGCGACTTAGTGATCTTTACGCGGCAGCTCAGTACCATGGTTAGCGCGGGAGTCCCCCTGGCCCGCTCACTTAACACGCTGCAAAACCAAGCCGAGAATGCCTACTTTAAAACCGTTATTAGCAACATTACTAAAGATGTCGAGGGTGGTACCGCCCTCGGCGAAGCCTTTGGCAAATATCCTAAGGTTTTTAGTGAAGTCTATATAAATATGGTCAAAGCTGGTGAAGCCGGCGGAATTTTAGATGATATTTTAAAGCGCTTGGCGCTGCAAATTGAGCAAGATGCCTCCATCCGCAAAAAAGTCAAAAGTGCCATGATGTACCCCCTGGTGATTATGTCCATTACGGTTGTGGCGTTCTTTGGCATTATGATTTTTGTGATTCCAAAGATTGGCAAGATTATGAAAGACCTGGGCGGCGCCAATGCTCAACTGCCCATTTATACCCGGGTGATGTTAAGCGCTAGTGATTTTATGCGAGCCAACGCTATTGTGCTAACCGTACTGCTAGTTATTGTGATCTACGTGATAAAGCGCTACATCAGCACGCCAAAAGGCAAGTATCAGCTTCACTCGTTGCTGCTTAGAATTCCAGTACTTAAGACCATTGTTATTAAAGTAGCGATTGCCCGCTTTGCCCGCACTTTTGCTTCACTAATGACCGCCGGAGTCGGCGTGCTCGATGCCCTGGAAGTCACTGGTGGTGCTATGGGCAATAAGGTGATTGAAGAAGAATTGCGCAACGCCGCTAAACAAGTCAAAAATGGCAAGCAGTTATCGGAGCCGCTCAGCCAAAGTAAGCACTTTCCGCCAATTGTCAGCCAAATGCTCGCTGTCGGCGAAGAAACCGGCAAGATTGACACCATTTTGGTCAAAGTAGCTGATTTTTATGAAGAAGAAGTCGAAACCCTTGTCGATGGACTAAGCTCAATTATTGAACCGCTGATGATCGTGGTGCTCGGTAGTATTGTGGGCCTAATTGCCGCTAGCGTCATGGGCCCCATTGCCAACCTTACCAAAAACATCGGCAACGGAAATTAGCTCGTTTTCTTGAATCGAGCTTCCGAATCTTCTGCCACGAATACAATCATCTCTGATCCTTTTCTGTGCGTGATCAGATCACCAGCTCGCTCATACCAGGTTCGTCGTTCCTGGCGTGCCTGCTGCAAGCGGGGATTGCGAGCTCAAATGACTTTAAGCCGGTCTATTGACTGGCGTACGCTTATGGTTATAATCATTACTGATACTTATCCTTAGGCTATTACTGCTTGGATAAGATCTTGTATAAAAAACAATAAACAAGGAGGGTGGGTCCTCATGATCTCACTGAAAAGCAAACAACAAGGTTTCACCATTGTGGAACTTTTGATTGTTATCGTAGTGATCGGTATTTTAGCCGGTCTAGTTCTAGTAACCTTTAATGGTATTCAACAAAAAGCTCGTAACACCGAAAGACAAACTGACCTTAAGGCAATCCAAAGTCACTTGGAAGCCTACAACGCCCAAAATGGTCGCTATCCATTACTAAGTGATATGAACACGCAACCGGGTACCGGTAACTGGTGGATTCAAACCAACATGAAAGGTTTGGACAAAGAAGCCTTGCGTGACCCCAAGAACAGCACGCACAGTTTAGCAAACGCCGCAACGGTTAACCAATACGCTTACGCCCCAACCGCTGATGACGGTTCAGCCTGTGACAACACTGCCACCGATTGTGGTAAGTACACACTGACCTCCAAGCTCGAGGGTGGTGCTGCGGACTACGTTCTTAACAGTTTGAACTAAAAATATCTTTCAAACTTGATCAAAACCCGGGACATAAGCACCCGGGTTTTCTTCTTTCTGATTGAGAAGAAGCTTATGGTTACATATAATGGAGAGTAGTTATGGCAGGCAATGACACACCTTCTACACTTGGGCTAGTTTTGGTGTGCTCCGGCGCGGCGCCAGTGAGCGGTATATGAAATACCGTGAACGCGTACCGCAAAGGAGCAAGCTGAAACTAGGCGGCAGGCCAGCAGGTGCAGTAGGCGTGCAAGAGGGTTATACAATTGTCGAGTTAGTCATAGGTATGACCGTATTTGTAGTGATTGCCCTTAGCGCCTTTACCCTATATTCATCACTCGTTTCTAGTGCTGTGCTAGCCAAGCAAAAAGCCGTGGCGCTGTCTTTAGGCACCAACCAAATGGAATATCTAAAATCCTTACCTTATAACAACTTAGCCGTGGCTGGGGGTAGTATTGTTACCGCTAATCCGATTCCAGCCACCAGTAATATTACGGTGAACAATGTGTTGTATGTAGTTAAAACCGACATTAGCTATACCGACGACGCCTTTGATGGCTGTGGCTCATATCCGAATCTGGCGTTAAAACAACAGTATTGCCGCAACTATCCAGCGCCCGCGGGCGCGCCAGCCACAGATACTAACCCGGCCGATTATAAAATTGCCCATGTAGCTGTTTACACCAAAAGCAATATTAAACTAGCTGAGGTTGATACGGAAATCTCGGCTCGGGTAGCCGAAACGGCTAGTACGACCGGTGCTTTGTTTGTGAGCGTACTGGATGATGACGGCAACCCGGTAGTGGGTGCCTTGGTGCACGTTACCGATACCACACTGAACCCTAGCGTGAATGTATCCGATAATACCGACACCAGCGGCAATGCTATTTTTTATGGTTTGCCACCGGACACCACTGGCTACGATTACGTGGTGACGGCAAGCAACACTGGCTACTCCACGTTAACCACGATTGCACCAAGCGGGTCTTTGCAGCCAACCTACCCAAGCAAACAGATATTTACACAGTTATCTTCCTTTGTGACCCTTACACTCAAGCCGCAAGGCACCAACAGCTTAGTGCTGGAAACCACCGATGCCAGCGGCAATCCGCTCGGCAGTATGAAAGTATACGTAAAGGGTGGCTACAAAAAATACACTAACACCGCCGATACCAGCTACTACTACGACACCCTGAGTCCTACTGACACCCGGCCCCAAACCGATGGCGGCGGTTTTACTTCCCTGAGCAACCTGGTACCCGGCAACTATATATTTTGTGGCGACACCGGCTCTAGCAGCTGTGGTATTGGCGGCACACCGTATTACTTAGCTGCGGCCGTGCCGTACGGTGGGCTGAACTCACTCGATCCAATTACTGTCCCTACATATGATGCCGGCTCGCCACCTACCCAAACCTTCACATATAATGGTCAGCCCTTCTTGCAAAAAGTGCGCTTGATTATGACCAACAACATCAATTTCCCACGAATATTTACCCTAAACCCTTCGGAACTCAGCCTGGCTAGTGCCACACTCAACCCTTATGCCTTTGTCATTACCGGCGCTAACCTGCCCTGCAATACATCAGGTGGCTGCTCTACGACAGTCCGCTTTACCCAAGGCAGCAACACCTACACGGCCACCTGTAACGGCAACGGCTTAAACACTCAGCTTAATTGCACCGCTAATCTTACAGGTATTACTGCTGGCAATCTACAACTGACCATCATTGCTAATGGCTTTACCCTAAACTTGCCGGATACGCCGCTGTTAGGAGGATTAAATGCCGTCCCATAACCTGCACACCTCCATTTCCAAGTCGGCCAGTGGTTTTACCATTATCGAAGTATTGGTGGTAATAAGTCTGAGCGCCATCATTGGCCTAGCGACCTTTAGCTTCTTTAATGATTCGTTTCGTAACTACCTGGCCCTTCAAGAAGACGGTACAGCTTTTAGCGATTTAAGCTTGCAATCTCAAAAATTGGCCAGTGTGCTACGTGGTGTGACCGATTTTGTTACCGTAAATAGCAACGACATCACCGTCTATGCCTATTTTTCGCCGCAAGATGCCTACGTTTCGCAGGTGCACTATTACCACAACATTGATAATACCAAGCTCATGGCCGACATTACACCTATGACCGCTAACCCCCCTAACGGCACCCTTATCACGGCTAAAAAAAGAACCTACACCGTGGTAGGCCGCTTGTATACGCCACCGAGTTCCTCTATTTTTACCTATTTGGATTCATCTGGAAATCCACTGACCCTGCCCATAAGTGACCTGTTAACTATAAAAGGCATCAAAGTAAGCCTTTCGGTGCCGTCCAAAGGCACCGGGGTGGCTGGCTACAGCACTATGTCCTTACAGGTAAGCCTAAGAAACAGAAAGACCAACCTATGAAAACTATCCTCAGCAGGCTTTGGCATGTTCCTTCTCGGCACCGTCCTCGCTCGGATCATGATGAGTTATATCATGACCCGGCTGCTGAAAACGGGTTTATATTGCCGTTGGTACTTGGCATTATTATTGTCATGGTCATTGTCATGCTGGCCGCGGCCAGTATTATAGACACCAATTTTGGCATTGTTGGGCAGAACAATGATAGCCAAAAAGCCTTTAACATTGCCGAGGCCGGCGCTAACTATTACCTGTGGCATCTTAGCCATAATCCTACTGATTACAAAGACGGCAAAACTACTCCTACCACACCCGACCCCGTCCTCGGATATGGGCCGTACGTCCACACTTACACCGATGCCAGCGCCACGAATGCCGGCACCTTTACGTTGTGGATCAACCCTCAAGGCAGCGGCTCGACCATTGTAAAAGTTCGCTCCATTGGGCAGGCTAAAGGCGAAAAAACACTGCGTACCGTGGAGGCCCAGATTGGCGCACCGTCGTTTGCCAGTTATGGGGTGGTTAGTGATAGCGCGCTGTGGTTTGGCAATACCGAATCGGCCAGCGGCCCGGTACACTCCAATCAAGGTGTCCGCATGGATGGCGCCAACACTACTGATGTAACTAGCGCCAACAGTACTTATGTACCCTCCAACGCTATTGGTGGCAACGGCGCCAGTCATCCTGGCGTCTGGTGTGATACTGCCGTCACCAGCCCGGTAAATTGCAATACCCGCTCCAAAGTAGATTGGCGATTCCCAGTACCCTCGGTTGACTTTAACCAGGTTAGTGGCAGCTTATGCGCTATGAAAAAGACGGCCTTTTTGGCGAATGGGTCTACCTCAGCCCTGGCCTCTCAAGCCAATGCCTGCTCCCAAACTCCCACCACGCGTACTAACGCCTATTTACCACAGCGCAGCGCCAGCGGTAGCTTCAGCGTCACGCAGGGCTATTTAGTCCAGCTCAATACAAACGGCACCTATGACCTATTTAATGTAAATGGCGAGAACGATACGCTGACTCCTTACACCAGTGCCCTCACTCTACAAAGTGTAGCCTCTGGTATTACCATGCCGACTTCTGGTGTGATCTTTGCTGAAGATAACGTATGGGTACGCAGCAACCCTACCTACCACGGCCGCGTAACCATTGGTGCTGGCCGCTTGGCTTCGGCTGCCAATAACGCTAACATTGTGATCGCCGATGATTTGGTGTACAGCACTAAAAATGGCCAAGACGCCATTGGCCTAGTAGCCGAGGATTCGGTCTATATCGCCCCGTATGCCCCCAATAGTTCTGGCGCCTTTACGTTTGAAGTAGATGGCGCTCTGTTGGCTGGCAGCGGCAATGTTATGTACGGCGAAAATGGCAACAATGCCCAACACCCGGCCGGTTACCGGGTTAGCCCCAACTCCTGTACTCGCGGCTGGGTAAACGCCAACCAACAATTTCTGTTCTACGGCTCAGTGGCTAACCGCCTAACCTGGACTTGGACCTGGCTAGTTGGCAACAATGCCTGCGGCAATGCCGTTCGTGATCCGGTTAGCGGATCTTATATCTCCGGTATATTGAACAACACCACCCAGTACGACACCAATCTGCTCTATGCCCCACCGCCCAGCTACCCCATTACCAGCAGTTACAACATCCTTTCCTGGCGTGAAGTACTGACGCACCCCTAAACCCTCTACTTTAGGCAAGCACTAGCCTGGCAAGGGTAAAAGTTGTTGAAATTGCTTGGTGATCTGTAGAAATATCGACAAGTTCAGTGTGATTGGGGTGAATGGCGCCTCGATACAGCATAGCGTCGAGTTGCCCGTTGGGATTTAGTCCAATTTGCGATAGCTTGCCCAGCCAAGCATAGTTATTTCTGGCCACATCAAAAGTAGGCACGGTACCTAGATTTACGGCTGCCAAATGAGCATTGCCACGCATTTTTCTATCTAATCTGCCCGGCCCGGGCCAATGATTCATATCACCAGCCAGCACTAATGGGTCAGTTACGTCAGCAAGAGCATCAGCCGCTGCGTTAATCTGTTTACGGCGTGATAGAAATTTTATGGGTACCGTCGGGTGCGTTGTGGCTACCGTTACATGAGATCCCTTAGCGGTTTTAAGAGCTACCACTAGCAAACCACGTCCCCGCAAACGAAACTTGGTATCATCCCAGCGTTCACTGCCGTGAAAACCAATCGCCCTTCCTAGAGGCCCCTGCTTTTGTAAGGTTACTTTTTTACTATCCGTAACCTTGTGTTCGGGTTTGATAGCAATAGCCAATCCAAAATGGCCAGCTATTGAGACGGCCAAGAGCCCTAGTTCTTTCACATGCTCGGCCAATTCATTAGGGGGCATTTGAACCTCTTGAAGCAAAAGCACATCGCTATTGGCTACCGCCTGCAACCCGCCACTGCGAATAGCTTTTCCCATTTGGGTGTTAGCCGTAGTAACGGTGATTTGCTCAGAAGGGTTATACATGTGATCATAATAACAAACCGCAACTAACCTGCTATTGCTTGAGTTTATAACTTAATACTATAAAATGCTGGATAAATAAGGAGTTCTAATGGACAAACATAGTTTCGCGAAAACTGTTTTTGTGACCGGTTTAACGCTAGGTATTGGAGTGGGTGTAGGCATAACGGCAGAAAATCACACAAACGAAGTCGCCAGGGGTAAAGCGCTAACTGCCGCAACTTGCCTAAATACTATTCCGCATGAATCGATTGTTACCAAATCTTTAGACGAATGCTTCGAACAGGGGGTTCCCGGTGGAAATAAAATTAGTAAGAATAAGTTTCGTCCTGGGGATCCTATTAAATTTGTTGGCGCTTACATGGAGGCTCAACGACAAGAAGCTGAAAAAATTGAAGCCGCAAGAGTGGTTGCTTGGTCAGTTGTGCCCGATGTCGTTGCCGCAGCCGGCATTGCTTACCTGCTATTTTTAGACTTCATATAGCAGAGCCACGAATTTCAGCTAAGGATTAGCTTCCTCTGTTCTGTGATATAGTTATAGGGAAAATTGTTATGCTTTGATGGGCAGCATCAACACATGAATTCAGCATTATTTTACAAAGACAAACCACTATTCGGACTAGATATAGGCTTCAACACCATAAAGGTGATGCAGCTAAACCGCCACACTAATCAATATGTGGTTAGTGGCTATGGTGTGGGCAGCTTTGACGCCAAAGCTATTGAGAATGGCGTTGTGGTTGATTACGAATCGATGGCCAAAAGCGCCAATGAGTTATTTGATCATAAAATCATAGGTGAAATTAACACTAGACGGGTGGCTGTCTCGGTACCGGCAGCCCGCACCTTTAACCGCCCCATGACCCTACCCGTACAGGCCGCCAAAGATCTGGACGAAGCCGTCAGGCTTGAGGCCGAGCAGTACATTCCCGTACCACTTGATGATTTATATATCGATTACGTTATAAATAATCGGAGCGAGAAAGAAATTGGTTTACTGGCCGTAGCCTCGCCGCGAAAAATGATTGATTCGTACCTGACGCTCATGAATGTCTTAGGGCTAGAGCCGGTCACCATGGAAACGACTATCGGTGCCACCGGTCGCCTATTCTTACAAACTGATCAGAGCGATACGCCTACGGTACTGATTGATTTTGGTTCCATTTCGGCCGATATTACTATCTATGATAAAGGGCTGATTGTAACCGGCACCGTGCCCTGCGGTGGCGATAACTTTACCGATGCCATCTCAACTTTCCTGGGTGTTACTAAGGATGAGGCTCACATCATCAAAACCAAATATGGTTTAGGACCAAGCAAAAAACAGGCGGACATTAAGGCCGCGCTGGCCCCGCAGCTTGAGCAGTTAGTTAAAGAAATCCGTCGGATGATTCGCTATTACGAAGACCGCTCGGGCAAAAACGGCACCATTAACCAGATTGTAACCATGGGCGGTGGCGCCAACATGCCGGGCCTCAGTGAATATATGACTAACACCCTGCGGCTGCCGGTGCGAACCTGTGATCCGTGGGAACGCTTAACTTTTGGACGGCTGCAACCACCCAGCAGCGTAGAGCAATCGATGTACGTCACCGTAGCCGGACTAGCCTTAATTGACTCTAAGGAAATTTTTAAGTGATCAATTTACTGCCACCAGTTGTTAAAGAAGATATTGCCTACGCTCGGCGCAATTCACGTTTATTACGCTACATTGGCTTTGGTTGTCTGGCCATCTTGGGTGTTGGCATAATTATTTTATTCGGCTACATTTTTATCAATAACTCGATTGTTGATTACCACAAGCAAGTGGCCGAGAGTCAAAGCAACCTAAAGGCTCAAAAACTGGATGAAACCCAGGCCAAAGTTGAGTCTATTTCGGGTGACTTAAAACTAATTGTCCAAGTACTCGGCAAAGAAGTATTGTTTTCAAAGCTTATCAAGCAGATCGGCTCGGTTATGCCAGCCAAATCGGTGCTGTCTAATATTGAAATTAGCAAGGTGCAAGGCGGCATTGACCTGACGGCCAGCGCTAAGGATTACGAAACCGCTACCCAGGTACAAGTAAACCTCCAAGATCCGGCCAACAAGCTGTTTGATAAAGTTGATCTTATAGCTGTCACCTGTGGCTCCAATAATAACCCAGCCTACCCTTGTACTGTCACGCTGCGGGCTTTGTTCACCAAGAACAATCCATTCCTCTTTATTAACAATGGGAAGACCACAAAATGAGTACTAAAAAAGTCTTTTACCTCATGATAGTGCTGCTGGTGCTGGTAGTTGGTGGTGGCATTGGTAGTATTGCAGTCGGTAATATTGTGCTCCAGAAAAAGGCCAATGAGCTGGTAAGCCTCAAGTTGGATAACAAAGTGCTTGATGCGCAGCAAGTCGCACTGGTCAAAGCCAATAAAGACATCCAAAAATATGCCGACTTAGAAAGCATCGCTAAAGCGGTGGTGCCCAAGGATAAAGACCAAGCCCGAGCGGTACGAGAGATTGTTCAAATTGCCAGCCAAAGCGGCATTACCCTGACCAGCGTTAGTTTCCCTGCCTCCAATCTTGGTGCCGGTGCCAGCTCTTCTGCCTCAGGCTCGGGCACCACTAGCAGTAAGGTGGCCATTAGCCAGGCAACGCCTGTCAGTGGTTTACCGGGCGTCTATAGCCTGGAGATGATCATCACGCCAGAAACTACTACCCACAAGATTAGCTACACACAGTTCCTAGACTTCTTAAGCCGCTTGGAAAACAACCGTCGTACTGCCCAAGTTACTAGTATTAAGATTGACCCGGTTTCTTCTGATCAAAAAAGTCCGTATGTTACATTTAGCTTAACCATTAATATATTTATCAAGCCATGAAACTCCAACAACTCCTTACCAAATTTAAGTCTACGGCCATTTTCTTCCGTAAGTACGCCACCTTTATGGCCTTTGTCATAATAATTCTTGGCTACAGTTTTATGGTCTGGCGGATTAATGTTTTTACCTCTAAAGAGCCGGCAGACGCCGATGTGCAAAACAAATTAGCCGGTACCAAACGCCCAGTGATCGATCAAAAAACCGTTGATAAAATTCAACAGCTCCAAGGCAACAACGTCCAAGTCCAAACTCTCTTCAAACAAGCTCGCGACAACCCATTTCAAGAATAAGCTTAGGGGAAGGGGTGCTCTGCTTTGGTTAGTTTGCGCTTGCATATAAGAAGCGAGCGCGACAGAATGGGTTCATGTCCGAGCAACTCAGTGAACCGGCAGAAAAACCACACTATCCGCTTATATATGGCGAGTACTGGCCAGAAGTTCTTGAGGAGCCAGAGTATCAGGACTGGCTTCAAGAACAGGTAGTCCTTACCAAGACTGGCCTCAGCGCCCTGCCCGCCCCACCAGAATGGGCGGACAATGAAGCGCAAATTAGCGTGGCCTGGCAACGAGCTGCTGAAGTAGTCGCGGATGCCAGTTATTGGCCATACCAGGTAAAGGATGTTCCGCCCATCAATGTCTTAAAGAACAGTATTGGTATTCTGCAAGAAAGCATTAATCAAACTGGCTGGCAGATAGAAGGCGTGGCCTTTAGCGTGGCTGACGTACGCGAACCGCCAACTCGCCCCAAACTCATCGATATCCGTGGTTTAATTACGCCCACACCCATTATCGACATGGATTTTGACACTTTTTTGACACTCAGCAATGAAGAGATCGAGGCGCTCCAGAAACGCATAACTGCAGCATTCGCCACAAGAAGGGATCATGCCAGCAACAGCTGGTTCGATTCACCGGTGTTTAGCCAAGTTTTTCGAGATGCCGGGAACCTCCATGACTATAGAAAATGGAAGCGATACGGCAAGCCCGACAGAGACTTAGACTATGAGGAGCTGCAGATCCGCATGGAAGATTGTGTAGCTAATAGGCTGTTAGCTGATCCGAATTATGGTGCGTATCCCGAAGAAACTTGGCAACAATTAGCCGATGCCGACAAAAACCTAGTTTTCGGTATCCTCCAATACTTGTGGAGCATGCGAGCGTTGTACGATTACCCGGATATAGATACCTATAGTCTTGGCCAATTTGGCGACACTGCCATAGAGAGCGCCCAGAAATTGGCCAAGCGCGGCGTCTTGGTGAAACTCGGTTCATACACTGATCTTGGCGGTTTTGAACGTGAAGATTTTAGCCTGAACGAGGAGCTCTACGCTTTTTGGCTCAAAGAATCTGTTAAATCGTCTCAGGAAGAGTAAAACTACCTAGTTTCCGTATTGTTTGATGGAATCTTCGTGACACTTGATGATCATCTGGCTGTTTTGACTAGGTTTAGGGATGTAAGGGAATTTTAGTAGTTCGGTTTCACCGGCTGTCTCTACGATTAAGGTGCCAAAATCAAACATGCGTGGCAGAATGCCTTTTTGCAACACGGTCACGTCCTCTACTCTACCAATGCCAAGTTGAATAGTTTTACGATTAAACAGGCTGGTATAGAGTACCTCGGCAATTTTTTCATTGGTCAAAAAGACCACGCTACTGCGGTAAACAATGACCCCAATGGCGGAAACAATGGCGATAAAAATACTTAGTATGATGCCAAGGGCCAAAACCGCAACACGAACAGTTGTGGCACGGGCTACACCGGCTAGATCTATGCGGTGGATATTGGCAGCCAAGGCAAAGCTCATACTTAAAATGATGACTATGATCAATATGGCCGGCACAATAATAAATACGAGGCCGATGGGATGTTTATGCATTTCGGCAACCATTTGCTCTTTGTCGTCAAACTCTATGTAGCGAAAACCACGTTGGCCGGATGGACTTAAGTTGGCGCAGACTTGGGTTTTATAGGGAGTCATGCCCCGCGCGTATTTAATGGTCTTAGGATTCATGCTCTAGAATTATATCAGCCTTTGTTGCTTTGTAGTTTTTGTTTTACCAAGATGAGCGTGCGCCTTGGGGGTAGTTTTTCGTCCTCTTGATGTGCGCTCAATGAGTCCAATCTGCATCAGATATGGCTCGTGAAAATCCTCAATCGTGGTGCGCTCCTCAGCCGTCAAGGCCGCCAGCGTTTCCACGCCTACCGGACCGCCTTTGTAATTTTCAATGATGGCAGCCAGCAGTAATCTATCAGTTGGATCAAGCCCCAGCTCATCTATCTCTAATAGTTCCATAGCCTGAAGACTTATGCTGGTATCAATAGTGCCATCACCGTTAATATCGGCAAAGTCACGGACGCGTTTGAGTAGACGATTGGCTAGGCGTGGCGTTAAGCGAGACCGCAGCGCCAGTTCGTGGGCCGCTTTGGCATCAATTTTTACATGTAAAATCTTGGCGGCTCGTTCGATAATGACTTGGATTTCCTTAGGGCTATAAAATTCCAGGCGATGAATCATGCCAAAACGATCCCGCAGAGGCGCCGCTAATTCACCGGTACGTGTGGTGGCGGCTATGAGGGTAAACTTAGGCAGATCCAGCCGCAAGCTCCGGGCACTTGGTCCCTTGCCGAGCATAATGTCGAGTTTAAAATCTTCCATGGCGCTATACAGCACTTCTTCCACGGTACGGTGCAAGCGGTGAATTTCATCAATGAATAATATATCGCCGTCTTGCAGGTTAGTCAGCAGGCTGGCCAGATCGCCGGCCCGCTCAATTGCCGGCCCACTGGTAATGCGTATGTTAGCCCCCATCTCATGAGCGATCACGCTGGCCAGGGTGGTTTTGCCGAGCCCTGGCGGACCATACAACAGAACGTGTTCTAAGGCTTCACCGCGTTTTTTAGCCGCCGCAATCGCCAGCTGCAAATTTTGTTTGATCCGACGCTGGCCAATGTAGTTAGCAAAATCCTTAGGCCTGAGCGTAATTTCTAGAACTTGATCATCTTCGTCGGCTTGTGCCACGGTTATGCGTTCAATAGCCATTAGACCGCTCCCCTCAAGGCTTCTTTGATGCGCTGCTCTGTTGATAGCTCGGCATCAACATGTTCGAGCGCTCGGGCAGCATCCTGGGTGGTGTAGCCTAAACTTACGAGGGCCTCCACCGCCTCATCCTTAAGCAGTAAACTCTTGGCCGTGAGTACACCGCTGCCCGTCAGATCCGCCCCCACTAAGCCAACTTTGTCTTTTAGATCCACTACCACCCGCTCGGCGACGCGCCGTCCTACACCAGCCGCCGATTGTAGGTACTTTATTTCGCCATTGGCAATCGCTTGACGAACTTCGTGCACCGTGCCAATGCTTAACACACTGAGCGCCATGCGCGGGCCTACCCCGTTGACACTAAGCAATTGCTCAAATAAATGCTTGGTATCTAGCGCAATAAAGCCGTACAGCTCGTGCACGTTTTCGCGCAAGTATTCATAAATATAGATTTTTTGTCGTTGCCCCACAGTCAAATGTCCGTAATCTTCTGGCGTTACGTACAGACCATAGCCGACGCCCTGGACATCGAGTACCACTAACTCCTGAAGCTTTTCGGCAACCACGCCACTAAGTGTTGCAATCATCTTATTAGTATAGCAAGCTTAACCAGAACTTGAGATTAAAGAGACCTACGGTTTGGCGCGAAGCATTAAACGTAAGTTAGCCAGGTACTGTTGCGGGTCAAGTGCGGGATGCACTTTTAAATAGGCAAGATGGTAATCCACGAACGACATTTTGTGCTCAGGCCATTGTTCTACGTTACCTTTGTATACTGATTTGGTTACCAAAAACGGATTCGTTTCCATTTTTTCCAATGTAGTTGTTACTTCTTCTTCCGTCATAAACATGGTCACACCTTTGCTCGCTTAGGTTTCTTCGTTTCTTTGCGCCCCTTATCTTTGGACATGAGTGCCCCTCCCTTTACCCTCTATTATGCTCTCTTATGGGGTATTTTCCTAATCTGATTAGCCAATGATCGAACTTGAGTAACAGATTGCAGCAGCCAGGGCGTCAGCACAATCATCCGGCTTGGGAATTTCTTTGAGTTTGAGCACTACGCGCACCATTTCCTGGATTTGTTTTTTCTCGGCTTTGCCATAACCGGTCAACGCCTGCTTAATTTGCATTGGCGTGTACTCATGTAGCTCCATGCCATGCTGCTGTCCTAGCAAAAGCACAATGCCACGAGCCTGACTGACACTCATGGCCGTAGTCACATTGCGAGCAAAAAACAATTTCTCTACTGCCAAAACTTCTGGCTTAAATTCCTTAACAATTTCTGTTAACTCATTATAAATGGTAAACAATCTCTCGGCGTCTGGTTGTTTGACTGGGGTACGAATAACGCCAGCATCAACGAGCTCGAGCTTGGCGCCATGGGCATCTATTATGCCAAAGCCCAAAATGCCCGTACCCGGATCAATCCCCAGAATTCTCATACCATGAGTTCTTCGGGAATGTCGAAGTTGGTATGCGTGCTAGTGACGTCATCTAGGTCGTCTAAGGCGTCCATGAGGCGAATGATTTTACCGGCCGTGTCTTTGTCTTTAACCTCAACGGCTACGTTGGGCACATAGGTCAGTTCGGCTTCCAGGATTTCCA
Organism: Candidatus Saccharimonadota bacterium; assembly: GCA_028288965.1. Classification (GTDB taxonomy): domain Bacteria; phylum Patescibacteriota; class Saccharimonadia; order Saccharimonadales; family JAQGHD01; genus JAQGHD01. The sequence continues at coordinate 40,683 of JAQGHD010000005.1, forward strand.
CACCGGCATCCTTCAGCGTGTCGCGAACTTTGGCCAGGTCTTTTGGATCGGTATAAATGACCGACTCGTCACCCTCCTCTTCCATGTCTTGCGCCCCAGCATCAAGCGCTGTGAGTAGCAAGTCGTCACCAGAACCCTTCACTCGAATCGAACCTTTGTGCGTAAACTGAAAAGCCACGGCGCCTTTTTCGGCCAAGTTACCGCCATGCTTGCTAAAAGCTAAGCGAACCTCCGGCAAGGTACGATTAACGTTATCGGTGGCGCACTCTACCAGAATGGCCACGCCGCCTGGACCATAGCCTTCGTACATGACTTCCTGGACCATGTCGCCGCCGAGTTTACCGCTGCCGCGATCAATACTACGCTGCACATTGGCCATTGGCATATTGGCGGCCTTGGCTTTATCAATTGCTAGTCGCAAACTAAAATTGGTCTCCGGGTCGGCACCAGCGCGAGCCGCGATGGCAATGGCGTGGCCCAGCTTGGTAAAGACAGCACCGCGAGCCGCGTCTTTAGCGCCCTTTTGCCGTTTGATGGTGCTCCACTTGCTATGACCTGACATCAGCTCACCTCACCAAGATTACTACTTTTTATCTCTGTTATTATACCATGTTTAAGGCGGGTCTTGTGCCACATAACCAGCGAGAGTAAGACAATTATGGCGTAGGCTACCAGCAACTCCACAACCGTCATAGTTAATTTAGTAGCTGCATGCGGCAGACGGCTGAGTACGTGAACCACATCGAGCATGTACGTCAGCACCAATCGGGCTGGCCAGGCTAACCAACCAGCTAATGAAGGAGCTAGCAGTCCCCCTAGCCCGGCTATCATGCTCAAAAACATGGCAATAGGCACCATTGGTACAACTAAGACATTGGCCAGTAAGCTCGTAAGCGAAATTTGGCCAAAAATGAGCATAGTAACCGGCAACGTCATGGCCTCGGCAGCTAAGCTCTCTATTAACATAAGTGCCAACGGGTGTGAACGATGCATATGATGAAACCGCGTGGTTAAAAGCGGCGCCACAATAAGAATGCCAAAAAACGCCAAAAACGATAAATGCCAACCCAGGTCCGACCACAAGTAAAGTGGATACCACCCGGCCGTTAAAGCCGCCGGCAAAAGCACCACCAGTAGTGGCCGCAAACGCCGGCCATAATACCAAGCACCTAAGCTCAGCATACTGACCAGGGCGGCCCGCACAATCGAAGCGCTAAACCCGCTGAACAGCAAGAACACGCTAATGATCAGCAGTGACAGCATGGTGGTTTGATATTTGGAGCGCTTGCCGGTCAGTCGGCGTACCCCACGCATGAGAATAGTTAAGTTATAGCCCGACACCGCGATCAGGTGCGTTAAGCCAACCACTGATAGCTGGAGGGTAATTATTTGTGGCAAGGTATTGCGTTGACCAATCAATAGTCCTAACCCAAAGGAGGCTAATGGTTCTGGTAAAGCCGACTGCATGCCGGATAAAAAGCGCAGGCGAACAGTGTTAATGGCGGCGGTATCGCCGTGTATATAGCTGAGCTGAGCAAAACCAATTCTGGCTTGCCTGGCGCCCCGTGTTTGGAACAATTTACCGGTAACTTTCACCATGTCCCCACGGTGCACCATCGAGACACCATACCCAGTGACACCAATCTGCCCTAGCATGGCTCGTTTGGCTGGCGCTTGCAAGTGAATGTTGGCCACATCAAAACTCAATTGCGATGCCCGGTCATAAACAGCATCGGTAGTAGCAGTTGCCGTGATAGTTACCTTTTGATTATTCAAGCCAGTGTATGCCAGAAGCTGCTGAGTAAACACCTGCCCGCGCCACCATCCCAATACAACGCCCAACAACAACAGGCTACACGCCTTGCTCAGCTGGCCGGTTGTCAGCCAACTAGCTCCTAGCAGCAGCCCAGCAATTGGCAACCAGATCAAACTAAAATTAGCATTGAGCTTAGCTAGCACCAGCCCAAGCAAAAAGGCCATACACAAAACTACCAAAAGTGTCGTACGCCTGTAGTGCCAGCTCTTAACCCTCATCCTCTGGCTATAGTAGCGAGTGACCGTCAGCTAAACAAAAGCGCCATGACTACAACCACATGAGGCTATCTAGCAGTTTAGTAAATTCCGCACCGCTAGGGCCGGCCTGGTTGCTTGGCCCCTGCGAAACAATGTGGAGCAGCACACCTTTATGCTGCCAGAATAAACTCTTTTCAAAATCGCCGCTCGCCTTAGTAAAGACTGCTGTGCTCCCAACTTTTACATCACGCGTTGAGGCAATATAGACGCTCGGCTGCGACTTGCGGACAACAAATTCTGGCTCACCATTAAGATTGGCATTGGCGGCAGCCTTAATGCTCAGTGTCATGCTTTGCCCCCCGGATGCAGTCGCAAGGCTGTATCTTTCAATAAAGGCTGCATCGTCAACAAGCTTAAGCTGGTATTTTGGCTGGTAGCTAAAGCGAATTCGTTTGCCACTATATATGAGTGACTCCGACTGGTTCGGAGATTGACTGACCTCTGTTGGAACATTAAAAACACTGCCATTAAGCTTGTGCTTGAGCGCGGGAGCACTTAAAACTCCAGCACCAGCTAGGCTGCCAACAATGGCTAGAATAATAAGTGGTTTTTTTACTTTCATTTGGATTTTTTAGCGATTTAGTTGCTGACTATATTATACATTTTTACTGGCAAAAACTTTACAGCCATGTAGGCATTGCTTTAAGCTTAAGGGATATGGATTTACGAGACAATCTTAGGAGGCAACCCGCCCCACGCGCGGCAGCGGCACCCCCATCCCAACAAACACCAGCTGCCCCGGCACACCACAAGAAGTCAAAGTCCCGCGGCAGTTGGGCGCTTATTACCATAATAGTGCTGGCCATATTGATAATTGCCGGCACCGGTTGCTTTATGATGATGCAGCAATCGCCCGCTAAAACCATAGAAAAAGGCAAGTACCAAGCGGTATTTTTGGCCGGTGGCCAGGTATACTTTGGCCACATAACCAAAGTTACTCACGATTACTTTAAGCTAAACAACATTTACTACATTCAATCCCAAAATCAGAGCCTCCAAAACTCAACCCAACAATCGCAACAACAAGCTTCGCTAACCAAGCTTGGTAACGAAGTCCATGGGCCGGAAGATTCAATGTATATAGACAGGCATCAAATTCTGTTTTGGGAAAATCTCAAAGACGATGGCAAAGTTGTTCAGGCTATCAACAGCAGCAAGAAATAGTCTACATTCGCAGCCGGAGAGTACCTACTCGCCCCCGTCGTTGACCCAGCCAGAAACTCATAACAATTAGGCAGATTAAACAGTAGCTAATGAGCACAATGAGGCTTAAGGAATAGTTCGAAAGATTGTGCCCGCCGATAACATTAGTGCTGCCCAGATTGGGTAGAGTACTGACAGCAGCGAGAGACATAACTGCCTCTCTTCGCTGGCTATCGGTAGCCTCGATCTTAATCTTGTAGGCACCTTCTTGGATGTAGGTGTGCCCAATGGTTACTTCTTGGGCGGTGCTAAATGTTAACAGCTCTTCCTGGCCATCATCCCAGTTAATATGCACGGCGTATGGTGGCTGCCCATTTAGTATAGTGAAGTTGGCGTCAAAGCTTTTGCCTTTAGTAAATAACAGGCTGGTGATGGCTGAAGTAAGATGAAACCTGGGTGGTGTATTTACGGGGATAGCTGGAGATTTGGTTTGAAGTTTACTCTTTGGTTGTGGCAAAGTTTGTTCGGTGTAATTTACGACCACCTGGTTACTAGCTGGCCCCTCTAAGCCCTGGAAGTTAAAGGTTCGCGCCAAAATACGGTTCTGACCATCAAAAATATCCATTAACATACTGAACTGGCCTTTTTCGTCACAGGTAGTTGAGCCAACAAACAAATCATTACTATAAACCCTAATAGTGTTGGTCGGCGTGGCCGTTTCACAGACTCCGACAGCTTGTATGGGGTTGCTGGTGTAGGTCGTGCCGACAGCCGGCAAACTAATCTGCGCTGCAAAATGCGGTTGTGGCGCTAACGCCTGAGTGGCTGCCGTGTCGGTAGCCGCCCGGGCCTTGGCCGATAAACTAAACGTCAAACTAAGAACAAGTCCAGCAGAAATAAGTACCAAAGCCAAACCATGGTATGAGGTGTGCCCATGCTTCAGCCGCTTGCCCGTGTGCGAATGCGGTCTAAGATTTAGGACTGTATTTTTTGTTTTCTTGCGTGCCATTGCTGTAACTTATACGTTTGTATTATAGCAATACGGCGATTAATGGCCTACTAGATACCCCAGCACAATCTTGGCACTGCTGCTCAGCCCCAAATGTTGCCTCCAAACTTCATCGAGCATACCAGCTAAGTAGGCCTGCTTTAGATCGCTGCTTTTTCAAAGCGCAGGTTAAGCCGCTTGGGTATAGCTACGTCGGTCTCAGTGGCTTGATATTTTTGAGCTATGGCTTCAGAAATGCGTGGTTCTTGCAGGGCAGTCAGCACAAACCTATTGTCAACAAATGGCTGAGCATAACTCTGTAAGCTACGATGAATCATTGTGACCTGAACGCCAAAAGTACCAATCTCGGTGTTATATGGTGCCTGTTGCCAATATTCACCATTTGCCTTACGCGTAGTGCTCATCGGGTGTGGCACAGAGAATATCAAGCTTCCACCCGGCTTTAAAATGCCATGAACGTTTGAGGCAAACGTCACTAAGTCCTCCACAAAATGAAGTGCTAATTTGGAAAACACTACGTCGTAATAACTTTGCTTTTCACTCAAGGGAATTGTGCCGTCCCACATAAAAAAATCCATAGTAGGGGATTCTTGCTTAGCCATAGCCAGCATGGTCTCGGACAGATCAGCCCCTTCTACGCGTGGGTATTTTTGGGCCAACACACGCGTAACATCCCCTGCCCCACAGCCAAAGTCCAGTATGGTGGACGCCAAAGCAGGGATTAACTCCAGCTCCGCCGGTAGATTTACTTGATGTTCGTACCAGTTTACTTCTGAGCTAAGCGCACTTTCTGCGTAACTTTTTGCCAATTCAGGGCTAGTCCATTCACTCATATTTGAATTAATTATAACCGAGTGAGCCAATAATCAACTACTAAAGCTCAGGCCTGACATAACGAAAACGCGGGACTGTTTGTCCGTTGTGTTCCACAGTCTCCATAAACATATCTAGCGGCCTCACTTGTAGTCGCAAACCCGAATGCTCGGGTATGACATACAGTGGTATATAAACCGCCAAAATTTCTTCCGTTTCGGTGTGGCGCGCAAATCCAAGTACCTGGTAATAGCGCCGGCCTTCTGGCGTACTTTTATAGTGCTCATACACACCGGTATTAGGATATTGCCGTTCGGGTTTTGCGCCATTTTCCATGAGAGTAGTATAGCAAGCGGCTAAGGACTTTGTTTAGGGGCCGCAAGGGGAACTGCTGCAACTAAAATCACACAACAACGTCATCTGGCGGAGGAATTCTGCGTCGTTGGGCAATCCTTGCGAGATCGTTATAGAGTTGGGCATTAGCCTGTGCCACTTCAGAATCTTTGGCCTGCTTAGCCGCTATCTCTTCATCGGTGAGCCTAAAGAGCATGGCCAATTTATCCTGATGAAGATGAGGGGCCCCGGCAAACAGCAGCAAAGCCTCAGCTTCTTCATCATTGAGTGGTCGGGTTGATGTGTGCAAATCTGGCAAACCATGCTGAGCAATAAGTGCACCTGTCTTGTATCGACGCATTATCACACGCGGATCATCACTACGTAGAGCAAAAAGATAACTGGATTCACGTCTTGATATATCCAGAGCATGAGTAGGTGTAAAATCTATACCCCATAGTATTGGCTTGCCGACACCTTTGGGCTCAGGGCCATAAGCCGTATAAGCCACCTTATATCTATTGATCCCAACAGCAAAAGTACGATTACCAATACGGTCCTCGGACATAATGCCATTACTTGCTAAAGTATCTTCTACAATGGCTCGAAATGCTTCAACTGGTGCAACTGATTCACCCGTGGTTTCCAGTCCCTTAGTCATAGTTCAACTATAGTCCGGCACTGATATTCGGGCAAGCATAACCAAAACAAAAAACACTACGTAGAGTGTTTACGGTTTTGAATCCATCAATAGTCGCTCTTTGAAGCCGCCACGTTTCTCTCTTTTTTGCTCTTGGACCTGGGCTATATCGTTTAGGGACAGTCTCTTAAGAATTAGGATGCTCTCAATCACTTCCATAACATCAGCTAACTCTTCAGCCTGGTTTTCTTCAGTTTCTGCTAATGCAAGTTCATTGGCTTCTTCAATAAGCTTAGATAGCAAAGCTTCCAAATACTCGTTATCATCAGTCAACACCTTGATCTTGGCTTTCTTGCCCTGACTTTCCACAATTTCTGGTATTTTATCTCTTACGAGTTTAGGGTACTGGTTATCAGCAGGTAGATTAGTGTCTGCATGCATGTATTTCATGTTTACATAATAGCAACAAATAAACGCAAACGAATTGGAGGGCCCAGTGGGATTCGAACCCACGACACGCGGCTTAAAAGGCCGCTGCTCTAACCAGCTGAGCTATGGGCCCACGTCAGAATCGATATCGCCTTCCACAAAAAGCAACTCGTTACTTTTTGTTTCATGCTCTTATCGCTTCTTTCTCTCAGTTGTCCAAGCAGTCGAGTTGAATGAATCGACTCCTAGGTTTGGAAAACTGGAACAGGCATTAGAACAGGGGTGATTATCTATGAAACAGAGGCAAAAGTCAATCTGGCCGCTTATTTGTGCTTTTTATAGTCTGTGCTGCGATTGAAGATCCTCATGGTAACGAACTGCAACCCCACCATGGCACCAATGATGGT